>JBEKNT010000219.1:0-11143 GCA_049522565.1 Acetobacteraceae bacterium | reverse complement strand
GGCCAGTGCGACAACGATCCTCCCCCGGTCGGTCGCTTATCCTGACGCGCATGGGGTCAAGCCATGCCATGTCGGGTAACGTCGGGATTGGAGTCCGGTGCTGCGACGCCGACCAGCGCCATCAAGTCGCCTAGCTGCGACGGTGCCAGTTCATCGATCCGGGTCGCCAGCGCGATGCAGCGTTCCACCGCGTCCGGCGACAGCGCGGCTGCCAGGCAATCGCGCGCCTTGACGGCATGCTCAGCGTCGGAGATCGGCGCCTGGCCCCACACGCCGCGCGGGCCGTTACAGCGCGTCTCCAGGATGCGCCCGTCCGTCAGTTCGATGCTGGCCAGCACGTGCATGCTCTCGAACCGCGCGGGAATCGCCGGGTCCTGCCGCAGCGTGATCTTGCCAAGCAGCGCCTGCATGTCCGGCGCGTGCAGCCGTTCCTCGGTGAAGCTGCGGATGCCGACCTTGCCATCGAGCAATGCCGCGGCGAAGGTGTATTGCAGGCTGAATTTGCCCGCCAATCCGGTATCCGGCCGGGGGCGGTCGATATAGGCCATGCTCGGCCCCACCAGATGCGCGGCGCTGACCGCATCGGCGGAGGCAACGCGTGCGCGCAGGTCCAGCCCGGCGGTGATAGCGAAATGCGTGCCGAACTGGCTGGGAAACATCTTGATCGCATAGCCTGGTCGCACCACGCGCCAGGGTGCGCGGCCATAGTGCGACAGCTCGTCCGGCTTGAAGGTGCCGCGATGGAATGTTGCCGCGTAGCCGAGCGGCGATTCGAACGTGGCCGCATCACCGGTGAACCCGGCTTCGGCGAGCAGCGCGGCCTCCAATCCCATCGCCGCAGCCTGGCCGCAATGCGTCGATTTCGTCATCGTGCCGACATTGCCGAACAGGCTGCCGGCGCGCGATCCGGCGATGCCGAACGCGCAGGCCATGCGCGCGGGGTCCAGCCCCAGCAGATGCGACGCGGCGGCCACCGCGCCCATCGGGCCGACCAAACCCGGAGGATGGAACTGCAACACATCGGGGGTGTACTGGCCGGAGGCCTCGCGCAGCCAGCCTTGCAGCTCGATGCCCTTCACCAGCGCGGTCAGCACGTCGCGACCGGACGCGCCGCGCGCCTCCGCCAGGGCCAGCGCCACCGGCAGGGCGGTGGACAACGCGTGCGTTGCCGGGCTCCACATCGGTTCGAAATCCAGCACGTGCATCGCGGCGCCGTTCAACGCGGCGGCGCGCACCGGATCGATACGCAAGCCGCAGCCGATCGCCGTCGCCGACGGCGTGCCGCCGAGTTCGCGCAGGCAGCGCGCCATGATCGGCACGGCAGCTTCCTCCGCCACGCCGGCGACGCCGACCGCCAGTCCGTCCAGCACCAGCCGCCGCGCCGCGGCGACGGCTGCCGCCGGCAGATCCTCGAAGCGCGCCGCAGCGATGCGTTCGCACAATGTGGCGGTCAGGCCCATGACGACGAGTCCTCTGGATCGATGCGGGCGGAGCTTCTGATACGCCGCCACGCATGTCTATACTCGCCACCAGCGCGTGGAGGAGACGTCAATGAGCATTGCCAGCAGCCTGGCCGAACGCATCGCCGGCGTAAGCTACGACGCCCTGCCGGCGGAAGCCGTGCATTGGGCGAAAGTGGCGATCCTCGACACGGTCGGCTGCACGCTGGCCGGCTCGACCGAGCCCTGCGCGCGCATCGTCGATCGTGTCACCACCGGCGGCGCATCGGGCGGCGCGTGCCTCATCTTCGGCACCGATCGGCGCACGGCGCCGCTGGATGCGGCACTGATCAACGGCACCGCGTCGCATGCCTTGGACTACGACGACGTCAGCAACACGATGGGCGGGCATCCGTCGGCGCCGATCCTGGCAGCGTTGTTTGCGCTGGCCGAGACGCGTGCCGTGGACGGACGCGCGTTCATCGCCGCCTTCGTTGCCGGATTCGAGACCGAGACGCGCATCGCGCGCGGCGTCAACTTCCATCACTACGAAAAGGGCTGGCATCCGACCGCGACACTTGGCGTCTTCGGTGCCACCGCCGCGTGCTGCCATCTGCTGCGCTTGTCGGTAGAGCGCACCGCGGTGGCGCTGGGGCAGGCGGCGTCGTTCGCCTCCGGCATCAAGGCCAATTTCGGCACCATGACCAAGCCGCTGCATGTCGGGCATGCCGCGCGCAACGGCTTGTTCGCGGCGTTGCTGGCGGCGGACGGGTTCACCGCCAATCCGGGCGCGTTCGAGCACAAGCAGGGCTTCCTGCTGGTGTTCAACGGCGCGGGGAACTTCGACGCCGACATGATTTTGCGCGACTGGGGGGCGCCGTGGGACATCGTACAGCCCGGCGTCGGCATCAAGCAGTATCCGTGTTGCGGCAGCACGCATTCGGCGGTCGATGCGATGCTGATGCTGGTGCGCGAACATGACCTGACGCCGGCGCAGGTGGAACGGGTGGATTCCTGGACCCATCCGCGCCGGCTGGCGCACACCGACCGGCCCGACCCGAACAGCGCGCTGGATGCCAAGTTCAGCGTGCAATATTGCCTGGCGCGCGCGCTGACGGATCGCGCGGTGAAGCTGGAGCATTTCATCGGCGACAGTTTTCGCGACCCGGCGATCCGCGATCTGCTGCCGCGCATCCATGCCGCGCCGCATCCCGAGATGCGCATGGACAGCCGCGAGCATTTCGGCGCCGAGGTGCGGGTGACGCTGACCGACGGCCGGGTGCTGGTGCAGAAGGTGCGGCAGGCGGTGGGGCGCGGTTCGGGCGATCCGCTGCCGGCGGAACTGCTGGAGGCAAAGTTCCTCGATTGCGCCTCGCTTGCGCTGCCGGCGGCCGCGGCACGGGCGTTGCTGACGATACTGCGCGGGTTGCAGGAGGTTGCGACGGTCGGCAGCGTCACTCAGGCGATGGTGCCGTAACAACACCTTTCCCGCTTACGCGGGAGAGGTATTCGCGCGCACCCAGTCGGCATCGAGCAGCAGGTCGGGTTCGAACGCGCGCAGCACCGGGGCGATGAGCAAGGCCACGACCTCGGGCCAGGCTTGTGCCAAGGTGGCAACCGGGACCTGGGCATTTGCCACGCGGCGATCGTCCGGCGCGGGGCCGCGATGCGCCCAACGCGCGTCCAGGTCGAACAGCTCGCGGCCCGCCAACCCCCACCACTCGCAGCGAAACGCCACGCGCCGCACGCCACCGAACAGCCGGGCGAAGGCGCGGGCGTGGCAGACCAGTTCGGCGACTTCCTGGGTCAGCGAGGTCGGGCTCAGGCAGGTGCCGGGGCGGATCGGCGGCAGCGGCGGGGATTGCGTCATGTCCTCGGCATAGCCGCGGATGATGGTGGCGAGGCCACGCGGCGAGACGCGCCAGAAATCCGCCGTCTCGCCCGGGTTGCGATCGCGCAGCCACGCGGTTTCGAGGAAGTCCTGTTCAGCGTCCCCGCTTGCCGGATCCACCACGAAACGCGCCTGCACGGCGCGCCGGTAGGGCGGGTCGAACATGTTCCAGCCGGAACGGAACTGCGGCTGCAACGCGAACACCGTGCGGCGCAGCGCGTCGGCAAGCTGCGCCGGCTCCAGCGTCTCCGGGCGGATCAGATCGAAACCGTACGACAAGACGTAGTGCCGCCGCGCCAGGCTGTCGGCAACCGGGCTGCGCGGCACCAGCGGGAGAAAAGCGGCGCGGGCGGCTTGATGCCAGGTCAACAGACGCTGCGCGAGGTCGGGAGCCTGCGCGCGGCCATCGATCGCCGCTTCCAGCGCGCCGAGCAATGCCTCTCGGTCGCGGCGGACGCAGCGGCGGATCAGCGGCGCCCACTCCTGCGGGACTTCGATCCTACTGCTCTGCGGGCAGGGCATGCCGATATGCCGCGCGACAGCGGTCGGCGCGTGCTTGCGGATGTAATAGGCGCCGCGTTCGACCAGTTTTGCGTTGCCCACGATCGGGCCGTCCTGCCGGACACAGACCGGCGTGGCGCCGTGACCGGCAATCCGGATCACCGGATGCACCACCCCGGCCGCCGAAACAACCGGGGTCAAATCGAACTCCACCGGCGGATCGAGATAAGTTCTAACGATCGCCGCAATCCGTTCGGTTGTGCAATTGGTTCGGAAGGGGTCGGTGTCGTCCGGCGTCAGCGTCCGCTCCTGGAAGCCGAACACGATGAAGCCGCCGCCGTGATTCGCCAGGGCGGCGATGTCGCGGGCGAGTTCGGCGCGATCTTCCGCGTGGTCGAGGTTGCGCCAGCTTTTGTATTCGACTTCCAGCGCGCGGCAGGGCGTTTCGACCAGGTCCTGGACGTCGGCGGGCACCGAAGCGGCAAATACCGCATCTTCCGGATTGGGGCGGAAGTCGGTGCCGCCGGCAAGCTCCAGCGGAACGACATTGCTGGCGGCAAGGCTGAGGTCGGGCGGGAGCGGCGCGAGGGCTTCGGACGGCATAGCACGGCACGGTCTGCGGGGGCGACGCGCATTGTAGCGAAGTCGATCGCCAGCCGGTAGAAGAATTAACGTGCGGCGCAACGGTTTTGCGCGACATCGGCGTGACATCGGCGTTGTCGGTGGGGGCGTTTGTGGTGGGATCGGGTAACGCTGATCGCCGCTCCCGCGCCATGCGCGGCGTTGCGACGCGAAGCGGGTCGACGCGACGAGCGAAGCCGGCGGGTGAGCGTGATCGGATCGGCATGCGGCAAAGCGGGAATGCGTGCCGACCCGATCACCCACACCCGGGGCGCTGGCGCGCCATCGACCTCTCCCGCTCCCGCGGGAGAGGTTTACTGCGGCTCTATGCCGCCCTCGCCAGTTCTATGCCGCAGGCGTCGAACGCGGTGAACAGCGCCTGCTGCTGCGCCTCGGTCAGCTTCAGGTGCGGCGGACGGATGTTGAGCCAGCGCGCGTCGCCGGTGTTGCGCGCCACCAGCGACTTCAGTCCGGGGATCAGCGGCACCGACACCACCGCCTTGCGCGTGGCGCTCAGCGTCGCGTGCAGCGCCTCGCCCGCCGGGGTGTTCCAATTGGCATAGACCTGGGCGGCGATCGCGCAATTCACGTTGGACGCGGCGGTGATGCAGCCGGCGCCGCCCTTCTGTAGCAGCGGACGCAGCAGGGTGTCGTCGCCGGCATAGACCTCGAACCCCTCGCGGGCGAAGGTCTCCACATAGGCCAGGCCGTTTTCGTAGTTGCCGCTGGAATCCTTGATGCCCTTCACCTTGCCCGGGTGGGCCTGCAACAGCCGCGCAATAAAGTCCACGCTGAACGGGATCGCGGACTGCTGCGGGAAATTGTAGAGGTACAGCTTGATGTCGCCACCGACGCGCTGGATCACCTCGCCGAAATACGCCAGCAGTCCGTCATCCGACGGGTTCTTGTAATAGAACGGCGGCAGCATCAGGGCGCCGCGGCAGCCCAGTTCCGCGGCCTTGCGGGTCAGCAGCACGGTGTCGGTGATCGCCGTGGTGCCGGTGCCGGGCAGCATCTTCGTCGCCGGGATGCCGCGCGCGGTCAGCCCCTCCAGCACCGCGATGCGTTCGCTGATGCCCAGGCTGTTGGCCTCGCCGGTGGTGCCCATCACCGCCAGGCCGTTGCAGCCATGCGCCAGCAACCAGCGGCAATGCGCCGCCATGCGGTCGAGGTCGACCGACAGGTCGGCGTTCATCGGCGTCAGCACGGCGGCGTTGACGCCCCCGAACAGCGCATTCTGCATCATGATGAGGTCTCCTTCAGCGGACGCCGCGGCCGCGGCGCGCGGCCCGGCCAATCGGTGAGGTGATGTTCGAACGGTCCGGCACGACGCTCGCTGATCGCCCGGCCACGCACCGAGACGCCGGCCTGGTGCACCGTCTCCGGATCGCCGGACACCAGCGGGTGCCACCAGGCCAGGTCCTTGCCCTCGGCGAGCCGGCGATAGGCGCAGGAGGGCGGCAGCCAGTCGATCTCCCGCACTTCCGCGGGGGTCAGGCGGACGCAGTCGGGCACCCGCCGGCGGCGATGGGCGTAGTCGCTGCACTGGCAGGTGTGCAGATCGAGCAAGCGGCAGGCGACATTGGTGAAGGACAGTGCCTCGGTGGCGTCGTCGCGCAGCTTGTGCAGGCAGCAGCGGCCACAGCCGTCGCAGAGGGATTCCCACTCGGCGTCGGTCATCTCCTCCAGCCGCTTGGTCTTCCAGAACGGGCGCTGCGCTGGCATGACGACAGGCTACAGCCGGGTGGAGCGGATAGCCACCCTGTCGAACACGCCTCCTCTCCTTGTGGGAGGGGGGCGGGAGGGGTGTGTACAGCCATGGTCGTTGGCGGTATGCTCCCCTCCCCCACCCCCTTCCCACAAGGGGAGCGGGAGGAATGCGCGCCTCGCCGCGTGTTGCCACACCCCGGACCCCATGCTAGAGGCGCGCCGCCGGTCAGGCCTGCCCCTTGCGAAGGCAGGGGGCGCCGGTCCCGCTCCACGCCCGCGTCCGCGCGCGGCCCCAACATATGGAACCACACGCGTGGCCTCAGAAGGCACGATCATCGCATCCGGCGGCGGCATGGCCGACCGTTATGCTGCCGCGTTGTACGCCCATGCGGAGGATAGCCACGCGCTGGACCAGGTGGTGGCCGAAATGGAAAACCTCGGCCGGCTGATCGACGCCAGCGCCGATTTCCGCCGTCTGCTGGAATCCCCGCTGATCGACGTCAACACCGCGGTCAAGGCGGCACTCGCCGTGCTGGAGCATGAAGGCTTCGGCAAGCCGGTGCGCGATTTCGTCGGCGTCATCACGACCAACCGCCGGCTGCGCTCGCTGCGCGACATCGTGCGCGCCTTCGCCCACCTGGTGGCGGATCGCCGCGGCATCATCACCGCAGAGGTCGCCTCGGCGCATCCGCTGAACGACGTGCAGCGCCAGCAGCTTCGCGCCCGGCTGATCGAGGCCGGCTACGGCAACGTCAACATCAACGAATCGGTGGAACCCGACTTGCTCGGCGGCCTCGTCGTGCGCATCGGTGCCCGCCTGTACGATACATCTTTGAAGTCCCGGCTGCAGCGCTTGCAGTTCGCCATGAAGGGAGCCGCCTGATATGGAGATCCGCCCCGCCGAGATCTCGGAGATCCTGCGCAAGCAGATCGCCGCGTTCGACACCGAGGCCAATGTCGCCGAGACCGGCCAGGTGCTGTCGGTCGGCGACGGCATCGCCCGCGTGTTCGGCCTGCAGAACTGCATGGCCGGCGAGATGGTCGAATTCCCCGGCGCCGGCCTGCGCGGCATGGCGTTGAACCTGGAAACCGACAATGTCGGCGTGGTGATCTTCGGCGACGACAAGCAGATCCGCGAGGGCGACACGGTCGCGCGGACCGGGTCGATCGTGGACGTGCCGGTGGGCAACGGCTTGCTCGGCCGCGTGGTCGACGGGCTCGGCACGCCGATCGACGGCAAGGGGCCGCTGACCGACGTGGTGCGCGGCCGCGTCGAGGTGAAGGCGCCGGGCATCATCCCGCGCAAGTCGGTGCACGAGCCGGTGCAGACCGGGTTGAAGGCCATTGATGCGCTGATCCCGATCGGCCGCGGTCAGCGCGAGCTGATCATCGGCGACCGGCAGACCGGCAAGACCGCGGTGATCATCGACACGATCATCAACCAGAAGACGATCAACGCCGGGACTGACGAGAAGAAGAAGCTGTATTGCATCTATGTCGCGATCGGGCAGAAGCGCTCCACCGTCGCGCAGTTGGTGCAGACGCTGGAGGAATACGGCGCGATGGAATACTCCATCGTGGTCGCCGCCACCGCGTCCGATCCGGCGCCGATGCAGTTCCTGGCGCCGTACACCGGCTGCACCATGGGCGAGTTCTTCCGCGACAACGGCCGGCATGCGGTGATCTTCTACGACGACCTGTCGAAGCAGGCGGTCGCCTATCGCCAGATGTCGCTGCTGCTGCGCCGGCCGCCGGGCCGCGAGGCCTATCCGGGCGACGTGTTCTACCTGCATTCGCGCCTGCTGGAGCGGGCCGCGAAAATGAGCGACGAGCATGGCGCCGGATCGCTGACCGCGCTGCCGGTGATCGAGACGCAGGCGGGCGACGTGTCCGCGTACATCCCGACCAACGTGATCTCCATTACCGACGGGCAGATCTTCCTGGAGACCGAACTGTTCTTCCGCGGCATCCGTCCGGCGGTGAACGTGGGCATTTCCGTGTCGCGGGTGGGCTCGGCGGCGCAGGTGCGGGCGATGAAGCAGGTCGCCGGGCGCATCAAGCTGGAACTGGCGCAGTATCGCGAGATGGCGGCGTTCGCGCAGTTCGCCTCCGACCTCGATGCCACGACGCAGCAGTTGCTGGCGCGCGGGTCGCGGCTGACCGAGCTGCTGAAGCAGCCGCAGTTCAAGCCGGTGCCGGTGGAAGAGCAGGTGGTGGCGATCTTCGCGGGGGTGCGCGGGTATCTGGACAAGATCGATGTCGGCCGGATCGGCGCATTCGAAGCGCAGTTGCTGTCCGAGATGAAGTCGCGCGACCCGACGATCCTGGAGACGATTCGCACCGACCTGGAGCTGAAGCCGGAGACCGAGAAGAAGCTGATCGCGTTCCTCGACAACTTCGCCAAGGGCTTCAGTTGATGGTGGCAGTAACAGTCCCCCTCCCCTTGAGGGAGGGGGCCAGGGGGAGGGGTTGGTGCAGGTCGCAGCGACCCCTTCCCCCAACCCCCTCCTACAAGGGGAGGGGGAGGAGTTTGACATGCCTAACCTGAAGGCCCTTCGCGTCCGCATCAACAGCGTCAAATCGACGCAGAAGATCACCTCGGCCATGAAGATGGTGGCGGCGTCGAAGCTGCGCCGCGCGCAGGCGCAGGCGGAAGCGGCGCGGCCCTATGCCGAGCGGATGGAGCGCATGCTGCGCGCGCTGGCGGCCTCGGTGGCCGGCTCGCCGACTGCGCCGCCGCTGATGATCGGCACCGGCAAGGACCAGACGCACCTGCTGATCGCGGTGACCGCCGACCGCGGCCTGGCCGGCGCGTTCAACTCCAGCATCGGCCGCGCCACCCGCGCGGTGGCCCGCCGGCTGGAAGCCGAAGGCAAGACGGTCAAATTGCTCGCCGTGGGCCGCAAGGGGCGCGACTACCTGCGCCGCGAGCTGTCCAGCCGGCTGATCGGCGACATCAACTATGTCGGCAAACGGCGCGTCGAGTTCGGCGACGCCAACGAGATCGCCCTGCGCGTGACCGACATGCTGAATGCCGGCGAGATCGACAGCGCCACGATCATCTACAACCGCTTCCGTTCGGTGATCTCGCAGGTCGTCACAGAGCAACAGATCATCCCGGTGCCGCTGCCCGAGGGCGAGACGGAGGATCTGGGCGGCGCGGTGTACGAGTTCGAGCCGGACGAGGAGACCATCCTCGCCCGTCTGCTGCCGCAGGCGCTGGCGATCCAGGTGTATCGCGCGTTGCTGGAGAGCTCCGCCGGGTTCCAGGCGGCACAGATGACCGCGATGGACAGCGCGACGCGCAACGCCGGCGACATGATCAAGCGCCTGACGCTGAACTACAATCGCGCGCGCCAGGCCAACATCACCAAGGAACTGATCGAGATCATCTCGGGCGCGGAAGCGGTCTGAGATCGCAAGAGGACAGGGGCATATGGCAAGCAACATCGTCGGACGCGTGACCCAGGTGATGGGTGCCGTGGTGGACGTGCAGTTCGATGGCGAGCTGCCGTACATCCAGAACGCGCTGCACACCAAGCTCGCGGACCACACGCTGGTGCTGGAGGTGGCGCAGGAGCTGGGCGAGCGCACGCTGCGCTGCATCGCCATGGACAGCACCGACGGCCTGGTGCGCGGGCAGGAGGTTGTCGATACCGGCGGACCGATCACCGTGCCGGTCGGGCCGGAGACGCTGGGCCGTATCCTGAACGTGATCGGCGAGCCGATCGACGAGCAGGGGCCGGTGAATGCGAAGAAGCGGTATCCGATTCATCGCGAGGCGCCGTCGTTCGAAGAGCAAGCGACGTCGGCCGAGATTCTGGTGACCGGCATCAAGGTGGTCGATCTGCTGGCGCCGTATTTGAAGGGCGGCAAGGTTGGGTTGTTCGGCGGTGCCGGCGTCGGCAAGACCGTCATCATCCAGGAACTGATCAACAACATCGCCAAGGCGCATGGCGGCGTGTCGGTATTCGCCGGCGTCGGCGAGCGCACCCGTGAGGGTAACGACCTGTATCACGAGATGATCGATGCCGGCGTCATCAAGATGGACGCGAACCACAAGATCGTCGAAGGCTCCAAGGTGGCGCTGATGTACGGCCAGATGAACGAGCCGCCGGGGGCGCGCGCCCGGGTCGGGCTGTCGGGGCTGTCGCTGGCGGAATATTTCCGCGACGAGGAAGGCCAGGACGTGTTGTTCTTCGTGGACAACATCTTCCGTTTCACCCAGGCTGGCGCTGAGGTTTCGGCGCTGCTGGGGCGTATTCCCTCGGCGGTGGGGTATCAGCCGACGCTGGCCACCGACATGGGCGCGTTGCAGGAGCGGATCACCTCGACCAACAAGGGGTCGATCACCTCGGTGCAGGCGATCTACGTGCCGGCCGACGACCTGACCGACCCGGCGCCGGCCACGTCGTTCGCGCACCTGGACGCCACCACGGTGTTGTCGCGGCAGATCGCCGAGCTGGGCATCTATCCCGCGGTGGACCCGCTGGACTCCACGTCGCGTTCGCTGGACCCGCGGATCGTCGGCGACGAGCACTACCAGGTGGCGCGCGAGACGCAGCGCATCCTGCAAACCTACAAGTCGTTGCAGGACATCATCGCCATTCTGGGCATGGACGAGCTGTCGGAAGAGGACAAGCTGGTGGTGGCGCGAGCGCGCAAGATCCAGCGCTTCCTGTCGCAGCCGTTCCACGTGGCCGAGGTGTTCACCGGCTTCCCCGGCATCTTCGTGCCGGTGGCCGACACGGTGCGCAGCTTCAAGGCGATCTGCGCCGGCGAGTACGACCATTTGCCCGAGGCAGCGTTCTACATGGTCGGCACGATCGAGGACGCGGTGAAGAAGGGCGAGTCGCTGAAGGCGAACGCGTAAAGCGAGTGAGTGAGAGATACTCCCCCTCCCCTTGAGGGAGGGGGTTGGGGGGAGGGGTTCATGCCGCTCCAACCCCTCCCCCCAACCCCCTCCCTCAAGTGGAGGGGG
>JBEKNT010000218.1:0-12518 GCA_049522565.1 Acetobacteraceae bacterium | reverse complement strand
TATCGCGCGGCGTATGCGGCGGCGCTGCGGCCGCATTATCCGCGCCGGCCGGACGGCGCAACGCTGCTGCCGTTCCGGCGGCAGTTCGTTTTGGCGCGGCGGTAATAAGGCGACGCCCAAAATCTATCGCATCAGATTGGCGGTCTGGGTGAGATCGTATAATTCCATTCCGGGTGGAAAGCGTCGCCGCTGATGTTGAGGGCGTCCATCTCCTGGTTGCTGACCTTGATGCCCTTGGGATAATCGCGTGTATCCAACGCACATCGTACGATCAGGCCGGTCCGGGTTGTGGTGGCGGCAATCAATTCGACCACTGTTTCACGGCTGACCAAGGGTTTTCCGCGCCAGGTTTGCGTGACGTGGCAGAACAGCCGGTGTTCGATTTTGTTCCACTTCGACGTCCCCGGCGGATAATGGCAGACGCAGACCGTCAGGCCGGTTTCGTCGGCCAGTCTTTGAAGTTCGATCTTGAACAGACGCACGCGCGATCCGTTCGAACCGCCGCCGTCCGCCGTGATCATCAACTGCTGCATGGCCGGATATCGTTCGCGGCCCATCGTGTCCAGCCAGTGACGGATCGAATTAACCGCGAACTGCGCTGTATCGTTGCTGATACCGACACTCACGCAACCGGCATTGGCGGCGATATCGTAAACGCCGTAGGGGATCGCCTTCCCAAGGTCTTTGTCGATGAAATCATGCACATTGACCTTGTCGGGACAGCCTTCCGGCCGGTAATCGCTGCCGCCATTCTTGTAGGCGCCGATCAGTTCCTTCTTCTTGGTATCGATTGAAATCACCGGTTGACCCATCGCCTGAGTGGCGGTCACCGCAGCGTTGATATGTTCGAATTGCGCGTTCCGGTCAGGATTATGACTACCTTCCAGTGTCTTCCGGTTCACCTGCCGGCGGTAGTCCAGCAGGCCCAGTAGTTTCGGGATACTGCTGTCAGCGATCTTGTGGCCCATGTCACGCAAGGCGGCAGCCAGCTTCGCATGACTTTTCGATACCCACATCAGCGGCCGCGTCGGATCGCCCATGGTCGCGGGTTCCACCAGCCGCCGCAGGTCATCCAGAAGAGCCGGATCCTTATCGACCAGTGTTGGACAGCCGCCGCCGGGCCGCCGGATATCGCCGGACAACCCGTCCGGAGCAGCCAGGTCCTTCAGGCCCCGGCCAATCGTGCTGCGTGCGATACCGGTCGCCCGCGACGCCGCGGCGATCCCGCCATGACCTGCCGTTTTGGCTTCCGCCGCCGCGAGAAGACGGCGAGACCGTTCGTTCAGGTCCCGGGAAACCGCCGCGAACCGCTCGCGAATCGCTGATGTGTCTATCATCCCCGGAGTCTATGAGGGTCTCGACCGCGCCGGAATTAAGGCGGCGCCGGCTTGCCTGCCCCGGCCAAGACGAATGCGCACCGCGGCGGGTGGGGTCGGGTTGCCGCTGCGGTGCGTCGTTCATGCGGGCATACGGTGCCGTTAGGGCTCGCCGCGGAATAACTGTGTCGGTTGACGGGCGGAGTCTGCCCAATTCGTCATGGTCCGCGCAGGTGGACCATCCACGACTTCCCGTTATGTGAGCCGCACAGTCGTGGATGGTCCGCCTGCGCGGACCATGACGGGACAGACGATGCTGCGCCGCATGCTGATGCGTTTATTCCTCGGCGAACCCTGAGTTATTCACCTTGCTGAAATTGCGGCCGTAGCTGCGCTTGCATGTTTCCTGTAAGCGACTGAAAGGTCGTCATTCTTGGTATGGCAGCAATTATCGGAAGGTCAGTACTATTCATAGGGTTGGAATCGACGGAACAGCGGGCTCGCCGCGTGCATCGCTACCATCCCATCGGCGTGGTTGGCTCGCTTCCGATCCTCCGCCGTCTGCGGAAACCGACAGAGTGCGTCGGCGGAATGTGCCAATGTGCGGTGTCCGCTTGTCGATACGGCAACCATGTCGCCCGACTTGCCATCGGCCGTTGAGGGTTTCCGTCTGAAAGGCGCGCATCGCCAGGGGGCCATCGTGGTAACGCGACGCCCCTCCCCGCCCCCTTGGAGGATGTCGACCGAGCGGTTCACAGCAGTTGGGGCAGCGCTGCGGTTCCGACGATGACCGGACTGGCGCGCGGTTCGCTGTTCGGTGTCACGCCATGCGCTTGCCGCATCACACGCCCACCGACGACAGCGGCGGCGCCACGTCCTCCAGCGCGCGGCGCTCGGCATTCACCCCGAGCCATGCCGCCACCAGCCCCGCCGCCACCATCAACCCGCCGCCCAGCAGATACCCAAACAGGATCGACACGCGCGACCCGGTGCTGATCAGCGCGCCGAACAGAGCCGGACCGACCACGCCCCCCACGCCGGTGCCGAACGCATAGAACATCGCGATCGCGATCGCCCGCACTTCCAGCGGGAAACTCTCGCCGACCGTCAGATAGGCCGAACTCGCCGCCGCCGACGCGACAAAGAAGATCACCGTCCAGGCCGCGGTCTGCTGCACCGCATCCAGCAGGCCGATCGCGAACAGCCAGCCGGTCAGCGCCATCAGCACGCCGGACAGCGTGTAGGTCGCGGTGATCATGATGCGCCGTCCGAGCGTGTCGAACAGCCGGCCGAGCACCAGCGGGCCGAGGAAGTTGCCCAGCGCGAACGGCAGCATGAACAGCCCGATGCTGCGCGATGGCACATGGTAGAACCGCGTCAGGATCAACGCATAGGTGAAGAACACCGCGTTGTAGCAGAACGCCTGCGCCGCCATCAGTGCGGTGCCGAGCACCGTGCGGCGGCGATACGTCGTCAGCAGCGCGTGCAGGCCGGCGCCGAACCAGGAGTGCACGTCGGTGCGCAGCCGCAACGCCTGCGGCGGCGCGGGCGGTAGCGGCACGCCGGTCTCATGCTCGATGCGCGCTTCGATCTCGCGCACCACCCGCTCGGCTTCCTCCGGCTGGCCATGTGTCATCAGCCAGCGCGGGCTCTCCGGCAGGAAGCCGCGGAGGAACAGGACGATGCCGCCCAGCGCACCGCCGATCACGAAAGCCGCGCGCCAGCCGATCTCCGGCGGGATGATGGCGGGGTCCAACACCACCAGCGCACCCAAGGCCCCCAGCGCGGCGCCCAGCCAGAAGCTGCCGTTCACCACCAGGTCGGTGAAGCCGCGCCGCCGCGCCGGGATCATCTCCTGGATGGTCGCATTCACCGCGGCGTATTCGCCGCCGATACCGGCACCGGTGATCAGGCGGAACAACGCGAAGGACAGAAAATTCCAGGACAGGCCGCAGGCGATGGTGGCGACCAGGTAAACCAGCACGGTGATGCTGAACAATTTCTTGCGCCCCAGCCGGTCGGTCAGCCAGCCGAAGAACAGCGCGCCGGCGACCGCGCCGACCAGGTAGGCGCTGGCCGCCGCACCCACTTGCTGCGGCGACAGATGCAGCAGCCTGCTGTCCGACAGCGCGCCGGACAGCGAGCCGACGATCGTGACCTCCAGCCCGTCGAGGATCCACGCAATCCCCAGGGCAATAATCACCAGCCAGTGGAACCTGCTCCAGGGGAGCCGGTCGAGCCGCGCCGGGATGTCGGTGGTGAAGGTCGATGTTGCGCTCGGCACGGCACCTGCTGGCATACTGTCCACCTGAACACACGGAGGGGCCGCATGGACACGTTCCTGGCCGAGATTGAACAAACGATCGCGCGATGGCACGGCATCGAGGCGCCCAACGACCCGGCACGGCGGATGGCCGCCGACCTGGTTGCGACCATCCGTGCGTTCGAAGCCCAGCGCGGCACCCTCGCCTTCGAAGACGAGCCCGCCAGCTTCGAAGCCGCCCTGCTCGAGACACGGGAGGCATAGCCGATGCCCGAACTCGCCGATCTCACGCTGGTGGAGGCCGCCGACGCGGTGCGCCTCGGCCAGGCCAGTTCGATGGAGCTGCTGGACGCGGTCTGGGCCAACCTGGAAGCGGTCAACCCGCACCTGAACGCGACGATCTGGCTGGATCGCGAGGGCGCCGAACAGGCCGCGCGGCAAGCCGACCAGGCCGTGCGCGAGAAAGCCTGGCTCGGTCCGCTGCATGGCGTGCCGCTCGCCCACAAGGACATGTACTACCAGGCGGGCAAGCTCAGTACCTGCGGCTCGGTGATCCGCCAGGACTACCGGCCGACGATCACCGCGACGGTGATCGACAAGCTGACCGAGGCCGGCGCCTACACGTTCGGCGGGCTGAACATGGCGGAGTTCGCGCAGAACCCGACCGGCCACAACAAGACGTTCGGCGACTGCCACAACCCGTGGAACCCGCCGTACATCACGGGTGGCTCATCGTCCGGGTCGGGCGCCTCGGTGGCGGCGCGGTTCAACTACGCCGCACTCGGCTCGGATACCGGCGGGTCGATCCGGTTGCCGGCGGCGGCCTGCGGCGTGACCGGCATCAAGCCGACGCAGACGCGCGTCTCGCGCTACGGCGTCATGCCGCTGTCGTTCAGTTGCGACAATGTCGGGCCGCTGTGCCGCACCGCGCGGGACTGCGCGCGGATCATGACGCTGATCGCCGGGCGCGATCCGCGGGATCCGACCAGCGCGCACCTGCCGGTGCCGGACTACGAGGCCGCGCTGGATGGTGACATCCGTGGCCTGCGTGTCGGCGTGCCGACGAACTATTTCCTCGACGACGCCGATGCGCCCGTCGTGCAGGCGATGGAACAGGCGCTGGAGGTGCTGGCAGCGCGCGGGGCGGTGATCCAGCGAATCGCCTTGCCGTTGCTGGACGCGGTCGCCGCCTGCGTCAGTATCATCTCGCGCGTCGAGGGCGCTACCATCCACGCGCAATGGATGCGCACCCGGGCCGCCGATTACGGCGTGCATATCAGCAGCCGGATGTATCCGGGCTATGCCATCCCGGCGACCTACTACGTCGAAGCGCTCAGCCGCCGCGGCCCGATCCTGAAGGCGTTCGCGAGGGACGTGTTCGCCAGGGTCGATGTGCTGGTGACGCCGACCATCCGCACCTGCCTGCCGACCCTGGCGGAGACCGATATCGATCACGGTCCGCCGGGCATCGAGCACAAATTCCTGGCGGTGTCGGCCAATACGCGGCCGTTCAACTATCTCGGCCTGCCGGCGGTCAGCGCGCCGTGCGGCTTCGACCCGAACGGCTGCCCGATCGGCTTGCAGATCGCCGGGCGCCCCTTCGCCGAGGCGCGGGTGCTGCAGGCCGCCGACGCCTATCAACGCGACACCGCGTGGCACAACCGCCGCCCGCCGGTGCTGGATGCCGTGGGCGCCATGGGCGTGACCGTGGCATGAGCCAACCGAAGATCGCCTTTGTCGGCACCGGCGGGACGATCGCCTCGCTCGGCGCCGGGCCGCTCGATCTGCAGGACTACGGCGCCACCGGCAAGGTGATGCACGCCGACGAGATCCTGGCGCGAGTGCCGGAGACCGCGCTGGTGGCCGACGTGATCGCGGTGCCGTATCGCAATATTCCCAGCACCGCCATCGACTTTGCCGACTGGCAGGCGCTGGTGACGCTGTGCGACCGGCTGGTGGCAGAGTACCCGGACCTCGCCGGCATCGTCATCGGCCACGGCACGGCGACGCTGGAAGAGACAGCGTATGTGCTCAACCTGACGTTGAAGGTGGCGGTGCCGGTGGTGCTGGTGGGCGCGCAGCGGCCGTCCAGCGCGCTGTCCACCGACGCCGGGATGAACCTGGTGAATGCGATCCGCGTCGCCGCGTCGCCCGAAGCGCGCGGCATGGGCGTGCTGGTGGTGCTGAACGACGAGATCCACGCCGCGCGCGAGGTGACCAAGACCGCCACATTGCGGCTCCAGACCTTCCGCACGCCGGATTTCGGCGTGCTGGGCCATGCCGACGGCGACGCGGTGGCATTCTACCGCCGGCCGCTGCGCCGCCATGCGCCGGATACCGAATTCGACATACGCGGGCTACCGGCCTTGCCGCGGGTGGACATCGCCTATGCCTATGCCGGCGGCGACGGCACCGCGGTGCGTGCGTTCGTGGCAGCCGGCGCGCGAGGCGTCGTGTCCGCCGGGTTCGCGCCCGGATTCTCGCCGCCGGGGGATTTCGAGGCACTGCAAGCGGCGGTGGCACAGGGCGTGGTGGTGATGCAGTGCACGCGTGCCGGGTCGGGACGCACCTATCGCAACACACGGTTGCGCGAGGCGGGAATCCTGATTGCCGACAACCTGAACCCGCAGAAGGCGCGCATCCTGTTGGCGCTGGCGCTGACGGTGACGCGGGAGCCGACGGAGATCGAGCGGATCTTCCGCACATATTGACGCGGCAGGCGGCACGGGGCACTTCGCCTTGACCTCCGCCGCGGCTTGGCGTTCAAGGCGGCTGGCGTGGGCCTGTAGCTCAGTTGGTAGAGCACGAGACTTTTAATCTTGGGGTCGTGGGTTCGAGCCCCACCGGGCCCACCATAACCCCAGGAAATCACTTGCGTTTTTTCCGCCGCTCGTTGGGTTTTGGAAACTCAGTTGCCAATTCAGTTTCCGATACGGGCGTCCACTCGACGGCCACTTGAGCACGAACGTCGGCCGCGTCCGCCAGCCACACAACCCGCTGCCCGGCCATGCCCCCTTGCTCCCATGCCTCGATCGCGGCGAGCGCCATCGGCGAACGGATCGAGCAGCTCGACCGGCAGCTCGCAGCATGAGGAACTTCTCTGTGGCCGCGATGTCGCGCTGCTGCCGCTCGTCACCTTCATGATCTACTGGTCGCTCGAAACCGGCGGTTCACGCCGTTGCCGCAACATCTGGGCCAGATGGGCCGACCGGTCGCTTACCCCGTCGCCCCGACAATCCGCTCCAGCCGGAATTTCCCTTGCGGCCCCCCGCCAGTGCGTTCCCTCGGGCAGGTCCGGCCGAAACAGTTCATACAACCGGGACCCGACGCGGTTCAGTTCCTCGGGCGGAAGCGACGCGGCGTGAGGCCCCCCTGGTCCCGTTCGGGACATACCGACGCGTCGTTGAAGCTTTCGTTTGACGCGTGTCAAGCGACCGCGCACTCTGGCCATGACATCAAACGGATGGAGGTGTGGGCGGCAAACTGGGCATCGAAGACTTTAGGCAGGCACTGACCTCATCGCAGACGCAGGTGGGGCGGAAGCCGCCTTCGTCGCCCAGTTTGCGCTCGGCCCCACGGTGACGACGCGCTTCGGATCGGGCGGCCCGCGAGTGCAATTCAGATCATCGATACAGCTTTGGCGAACCGACAGCCTAGCGTGATCACATTCGTGGCCAGGAGTCGTCATCGTCACCGCTGTGCCGAGCTATCTATTCAGAACTTCATCGCAAGTCGCTGACGTGGGGTACTGGATGTTTCGTCCTTGCTCACTGCTACCATGCCAGCCAGCACCGGCTTAAAAACTTCAGCGTTGGCGTCAAGCGCGCGCGGGTATACGCGTCGGCGGCCAGCCTAATCGCGTCAGCCTGCGTCGGATAGGAATGCATAACCCGTGCAAAGGCGTGCAAGCCGATTCCTGAGCTGATCGCGACCGCGAGTCCGTTGATCATCTCTCCGGCATGACGTGCGACCACAGTGGCACCCAGAATCCGATCGGTGCCCTGCCTGACGTGAATCTTTGCGAACCCCTCTTCTTCGCCATCGGTCACCGAGCGATCGACGTCATGCATCAGAATCGTGAAAGTTCTCACCGGCATGGCTTTCTCTCGAGCCTCTCGAACATAAAGACCCACATGGGCGATTTCCGGATCGGTAAAGGTGCACCAGGGGATCGTCAACTTGCTCAGCCGCCTGCGGCCCAGGAACAATGCATTTCTCACCGCGATACGTGCGGAGGCCTCGGCGACGTGGGTGAATTTATGTTCCAGGCACACGTCGCCCGCAGCGTAGATCCGCTTGTTACTCGTTCGTAGGAAATCGTCGACGTGGATTCCGGTTCCGGTGCCGTAGCGGACACCGGCGGCCTCGAGATTCATACCTTCGACGTTGGGCGCCCGGCCGATGCCGGCCAGGATTTCATCGACGGAAATGCTGAGCTTCTCGCCGCCTGAGACAAGATCAACGATTTTCCGTAGGCCTTCCGTGCGAACGGCGACCACCGCGGTATTGAGATGGACCTCGACGCCGTCGCGCACCAAGGCATCCGAAAGAACCTGCGCCGCGTCGCGTTCTTCCCTGGGCAAAAACATGGGGTCGTCTTGCGCAATGATAACGTGCGATCCGAACCGGCAAAATGCTTGCGCCAACTCGCAGCCGAGAGGCCCGCCTCCCATCACCAGGAGACGGCCCGGGCACTCGGTCAGATTGAAGATAGTCTCGTTGGTCAAATAGCCGGTCTCGGCGAGCCCCGGAACCGACGGAGCAAGCGGCCGCGCACCGGTCGCGATCAGTGCTTTCCTGAAGCGCAGCACATCACCGGCGACCGCGACGGTATCGGGTCCCGCAAAGCACGCCGCGCCGAAATACACGTCGACACCTGCCTCGCTCAATCGCTGCGCCGAGGTGGCCCGGCTGAGGCGCGCCTGAATCCGCCGCATCCGCGCCATCACCTTTGGAAAGCCGATCCTGATGTTGCCCGGCACCTGCCCGCCGTAATCGTCCGCGCCGCGCATTTCCGCATAGAGCCGCGCGGTGCGAATGATAGCTTTCGATGGCACGCAACCGACATTCAGGCGATCGCCGCCGATGAGATCGCGCTCGATGAGTGCGACCTTCGCCCCCAGCGCGGCCGCTTCGCGCGCCGCGGTCACGCCGCCGGGGCCCGCGCCGATGACGACGAGATTGTACTTTCCAACGAATTTGGGGTTGCGCCAGGCCGGCGGGTGAACATTGTCCACCAGCGCGCGATGGAAGCAGTCGTCCGGCGGTCCGTCCGGGGCCGTTTGATCGTGCTGCATGCCATGCTCTTGCTGCGCGGGAGAGTTCGTCATGACAACCAGCCGCCCGAGAAACCCGCGCGGCGCAGTCCATTGCCGATATAGGGGCATCGCCGCATCAGCTTCCACATCAGGCCGGACCGATAATTCTCGATCATCAGAACGACAATGCCCTGGTCGCGTCCGGTTGTTCGCTTTGCGTACTGTTACCAAAAAAGCGCAAGGTGACCAGCGTGCGCGCTGCTGCGTCCGCACGTGCCATCCAACCGCGTTCCACTCCCACCGGATAACACGACAGCGCGAAGCCCACGACGGCAATGCTGGCGGGCGCGCCAGGGCGGCTGGTATCGGCCACCAAGCCATTCTCCGGGTTGAATTGCTCGATAAAATAACCGAACGCCTCGCGCTGAAACCGATCCAGCAGTTCCTCGTCCGACTGAGTGGACGGTTCAGCCAAGATAACAGCGGTTTCGAGTTTGATTTGCATTCTCCCAATCGTCGAGCAGCGGAGGCCGGGCCAACCACCTGGAATGGAGAGCAGCGCGTTCCAGCCGAGCGCCTGGCGTCAGTATTTGCCAGCGCATCGTCGCCGCATCGGGCATTGCGCTGGTTACCCCTTAAGCCAGTAGCCCAGCACAGTCCCCAGCGCACCATAGGCCCATTTCTTGTCGTCGGGCCCGTGCGCCGTGGCTAAGATGATCCATATCGCCGCACCGCCAAGTGCCAGTGTCAGGACCACCTGCATTCGTAAACGCCCAACCGCTGCCACACGGAGGCGCAAGCGATTCCTCGCAAGCATACGAAATGGCACTTCAGACAGAGGGGCAGTGGGTGCATAGCGGGACAATGAGAGGCAACCCAGCAAGAAGACGCTGGAGATGAATAGGGCGATCCCCAGATAACGTATGGTCATTCCCGTCGTCCCCGGTACGCTGCGGGCCTATGGTGAGATCAACGACGATTGAGCGGGCCCTGGGTTGTTGCTCTACCACGCGCCCGCCTACCGGCCAAGCGGTTCGGTTGCCGTGTCGTATCCTGCCGCATCGTCACTCCACTGCTTCGAGCGCACTTGGACCTGAGTAGTTTCCGTGCCTCCCGCTCCCGCTGTCGGACCGCTATGGTCCGAGCTGCTGTATGATGAACGTCTGCAAACAAACCGCTCTCTTGTTCCAGCAGATCGGGGAGTGATCGTAATGCGCATAGGAATCGCCGCGGACCATGGGGGGTTCGCCTTAAAGGAGGCAGTGGGAGCATCGTTGCGCAACTCGGGGTACGATGTTGTTGACTTCGGCGCATACACGCTGAACCCTTCGGATGACTACCCCGACTTCGTCATCCCATTGGCCAGGGCTGTTGCCGCGGCGGAAGTCGAGCGCGGCGTGGCGCTCTGCGGCAGCGGTGTTGGTGCGTCCGTCGCTGCAAACAAAGTTTCCGGCGTCCGCGCCGGGCTTATCCACGACGTCTTCTCTGCCCATCAAGGTGTTGAAGACGACGATATGAACATTTTTTGCCTGGGTGGACAGGTGATTGGACCCGCCCTCGCCCTGGAACTGGTTGGGACTTTTCTGAGAGCGCGCTTCAGCGGCGCCGAACGTCACCGACGCCGCTTGGCAAAAGTGGTGGCGTTGGAGGACCGAAAAAGTGGGTCATGAGGGGCGCATTAGAGACGCCTTTCAAGATTTCGAGTTCCACAGCGCGATCACCCGCACGTCCGGATGGCTGCGGTTGTAACTGAGAATGCCGAGCGACGCCGCGTCGACCGAGAAATGCTGGCCTTCGACCACCGGCAATCCGATCCATCTCGCGGCCAGTGCGCACGCGAACT
The DNA here is from genome assembly GCA_049522565.1 of Acetobacteraceae bacterium. GTDB lineage: Bacteria > Pseudomonadota > Alphaproteobacteria > Acetobacterales > Acetobacteraceae > JASHVB01. Next base: position 1,838 of record JBEKNT010000218.1, on the reverse strand, counting down.
CCCCGTGCGTGAAAAGCGTGACGTCGCCGTCCAGTGTGCAAAGATGGGCGATGAGCCGATCTGCCCGATCGGAAACTGCGCTGGGCATTTCTCCCCCGGGACAACCGTCGCGAAAGACATTCCAGGCCGGCCGCTGCTTATGAACATCCGCTGTGAGCATGCCCTCGTAATCGCCATAGTCCCACTCTGCCAGGTCCGGTTCCGTCTCGGCCGCCGCCCCCAGTCCGGCCAGTTCACAGGTTCGTCGCGCGCGCTGCCGTGGGCTGGTGAACACGCGAGCAAACTGGATGTGCCTGAGCCGTGGGGCGAGTTGACGCGCCTCGTCCTCTCCGTGCGCGGTCAACGGAAGGTCCGTGCGGCCGGTGTGCTGGCCCGACAGCGACCACTCGGTTTCACCGTGGCGAATGAGGTATAGCCGCAGGAGTGGCTTATGAAGGTCGATCACGTGCTTACATCCCGTTTCATACCTGGCGGCGCCAGGCATCCCAATGTACCACGCGAGGTGCGGTTCGACCCCGCGCCAGTCCCGGAGATGCGGGACTGGTCGCCCCGTGATTGATAAAGCGTCCGATCGTCATTCTACCGCGGCCGCCGTGAGCTGTGGGCCTTCTGGCATCATGCGCTCGCCTGTTCCATTCCGGCATTATATTCGCCATGCAGCGCAGCGTGATTGCACCGGGCTCGATGATACAAGGCCTGCTGAGCCTTCAATACGTTGGGCTCCTGGCCTTGCCAGATCTCCAAAGCCGGTTGCTGAATGGCGCGAGCAAACGAGAACACGAGTGACCATGGCAGGTGGCGCTTTTGTGACCTGGCTGCGATATTCATGGCGTTCAAGCGGGCAGAGGCCAGTTCGCCGGATTGACCGCCCGACAGGAACGCAATGCCGGGAACGGCAGCCGGGACGACGCGCAGCAGACATCGCACGGTCGCGTCAGCTACAACCTCCACGGATTCCTGCTTTGGGCAGCTCAAACCCGGAAGCACCATGTTGGGCTTCAGGATCATCCCCTCCAGCATGACCCGTTGGTCACAGAGCTGGTTGAAAACGCCATGCAGAGTCTCCTCTGTTACCGCGCGGCATTGCTCTAGGGTGTGCGCACCGTCCATCAGCACTTCCGGCTCGACCACGGGGACAAGTCCGGCTTCCTGGCACAACGCGGCATAGCGGGCCAGTGCATGCGCATTGGCAGCGATGCAACCCCGGCTGGGAATACCATCACCCAGCGCAATCACCGCCCGCCATTTGGCAAAGCGGGCACCCGTTTGGAAATACTCACGCAGGCGATCACGCAGGCCATCCAGACCTTCGGTGATCTTCTCTCCGGGATGACCCGCCAGGTCTTTCGCACCGATATCGACCTTGATGCCGGGAATAATGCCCGCATCGGTGAGCACACTGACAAAGGATGTGCCATCTTCCTTCTGTTGGCGGATCGTCTCATCATACAGGATCGCGCCACTGATAAACTCACCAAGACCCGGCGTGGTCACAATCAGTTCCCGATAGGCGCGCCGGGCCTCCTCGGTCTGCGGAATACCGGCGGCCGCGAACCGCTTGTTGCAGGTGGGGTTGCTTTCATCCATCGCCAGCAGGCCCTTGCCGCTGGCAACCAACTTGCGCGCGGTGGCAACGAGCGCATTCATGTGGGCTTGCCCCAGGTCCAGTTACGGATCTCCGGCAGGTCCTGGCCGTGCTTGTCGATGTAAAGCTTGTGCTCGATCAGCTTGTCCTGGACCATCTGCTTCAGATAGTCTCCCTTGCCACCCAGATGTGGCAGGCGATCCACCACATCCTGCACCAGATGGAACCGGTCCAGATCATTCTGCACCCGCAT
>JBEKNT010000217.1:0-11234 GCA_049522565.1 Acetobacteraceae bacterium | reverse complement strand
AGGCGGGAGAGGTTCCTTCCTCACTCCCACTCCAGGAGTCACATTGTGAACGGGACCCTCGATCATCGTGGCCGGCCAACCGTGGTGGTCACCGGCATGGGCGTGCTGACCTCGCTCGGCGAGGGCCAGGCCGAGAACTGGCGCAAGCTTCTCGAGGGTGTGTCGGGCATCCACCGCATCAGCCGCTTCCCGATTGCCCACCTGCGCACCAACATCGCCGGCACGGTGGACTTCGTGTCCGTGGAGGAGCCCTCGGCACCGGCGCTGACCGAGGCGATCGGCGCCATGGTGGCGCAGGAGGCGCTGACCGAATCCGGCATCGGCACCCCGGGCGACTTCCCCGGCCCCTTGCTGCTGGCCATGCCGCCGGTCGAGATGGAATGGCCGCAGCGCATCGCCGCCGCCGAGCTGGCGGAGCGCAGCAACGAGCCCGTTACCTGGATGGGTCTCGTGCATGCCGTCAGCGACGGCCGCTTCGCGCGCTGGCACGAGCGCTTCCTGTTCGGCTCGGTCGCAGAGCATTTGGCCGAGCGGTTCGGCACCAAGGGCGCGCCGATCGCCACCTCCACCGCCTGCGCGTCCGGCGCGACGGCGATCCAGCTCGGCGTCGAGGCGATCCGTCGCGGCGAGGCCCAGGCGGCCCTGGTGATCGGCGCCGACGCCTCGGTGAACCCGGAAAGCCTGATCCGTTTCTCGCTCCTGTCCGCGCTGTCCACCCGCAACGACCCGCCGGCATCCGCCGCGCGGCCGTTCTCCCGCGACCGCGACGGGTTCGTGATGGCGGAGGGCGCCGGCGCCCTGGTGCTGGAGAGCCTGGCGCATGCCAGGGCGCGTGGGGCGACCATCCTCGGCGTGCTGGAAGGCTGCGGCGAGATGGCGGACAGTTTCCACCGCACCCGCTCCTCGCCGGACGGCAAGCCGATCATCGCCTGCATGCGCCACGCGCTGGAGGATGCCGGGCTGGCCCCGGACGCGATCGGCTACGTCAACGCGCATGGCACCGGCACGCCGGAAAACGACAAGATGGAGTGGCTGGCCTTGTCCGCGGTGTTCGGCGAACGGGCCGGGTCGCTGCCGACCTCGTCCAACAAGTCGATGATCGGCCACACGCTGAGCGCGGCCGGCGTGGTGGAGGCGATCTTCACCCTGCTGTCGCTGCGCCACGGCGTGCTGCCGCCGACTATCAACTACGACACGCCCGATCCGGCACTGCCGCTGGACTGCGTGCCGAACGTGGCGCGCGAGGCGCGGGTGACGCACGCGATCTCCAACTCGTTCGGCTTCGGCGGCCAGAACGCCTGCCTGGTGCTGGGGGCAGCGCCATGATGCTGACACCTCTCCCGCTACGCGGGAGAGGTCGGCGCGCAGCGCCGGGTGAGGGGCGTAACGCACGGTCGCTCCGTGCGGCACGCCCCTCACCCTCGGCGCTCCCGCGCCTTTCCCTCTTCCACTACGCGGGAGAGGGTCGGTGACCCGCGCCCTGGTGATCGGCGGGCGGCGCGGCATTGGCGCGGCGGTGGTGCGTGCGCTGGCGGCGCGCGGCATGGCGGTGACCTACACCTACCGCACCGCCCCCGCTGACTTCCCCGACACGCCTACGACCGCGCTGCAACTGGACCTGGCCGATCGTCACGCGGTGGACGCCTTCGCCCGCGCGCAGGAGGACGCCCCCGCCTGGGACGCCTTCGTGCAGGCCGGCGGCACCACCTACGACGCGTTGGCCGCGATGATGGACCAGGCCGCCGCCGAACGGGCCATGCAGGTGAACTACTTTGCCTTCGCCCGCATCGCTCGCGCCGTGGCGCGACCGATGCTGCGCGCGCGCACCGGGCGGATTGTTGCGATTGGCTCGGTGATCGGCCAGGTCGCCAGCCAGGGCAACGCTGCCTACGCCGCCAGCAAGGCCGCCCTGCTCGCGTATGTGCGCTCCCTGGCAATCGAGACCGCGCGACGCGGCGTGACCGTGAACTACGTTGCCCCCGGCTTCGTGGATACCGAGATGATGGCGCCGTTCGCCGCTTATCGCACTGCGACCGAGGGCCGCATCCCGGCCGGCCGCTTCGCGACCCCGGAGGAAATCGCCGCGGTGGTGGCGTTCCTCGCCTCGCCGGAAGCGAGCTACGTCAATGGGGCTTACATCCCGGTCGATGGTGGCCTGACCGCCTCGGCGGGGATACCGCGGGCGTAGGCGGGTCAATACTCAACGCCGGCACGACTGTTCCTGGAAAGTAATGTATTAACCCGGCGAAGTCCGAGACCGCGGAGCGCCCCGGAGCAGGATTGCATTGCAGGTGCGCGAAGACGCTTCCCGTGCCGGCACCGAAGCCCAACATCGTCTGCTCCGTGATTTCGGGGGTTCTCCGTATTATGCCAGGCGCCTCGACGATTGACTCGCCGCGCGGGGGTCGCACGCCCGTGGTTTGCACCCCTGGGGTCAGCACGGGCCGCTCCAACCGTCATGGCCGGGCTTGACCCGGCCATCTGTCGCGGCACCACATCTGCATAGATCCCCGGATCAAGCTCGGCCATGACGGTTGGAGCGGTCCGTGGCGCACGTCAATTTTTCGGTCGGCTGGGATTAGACCGGGTGCCGAAAAGGTTGAGTTTCCGGCATCGTCTTCCTCGTCATGGCGGGCGAAGGCACGCTATCCACGGCTCTGCTGCATACAGCGAGGCAAGTCGTGGATACCGACCGTCTCGGCATGACGAGGATGGGTCTGTCCGAGCGTCGTTGATTACGGCGCCTGGTATTAGAATCTTGCTTCGCTGCCCACCCGCTGGTCTTCGCCCAAATGTCCCATCTCCCACCGCCCCCCAGACTCATCCCTGCATGAAACCATTCAACTCCGGCGTCGTCATCGTCGAATCCAAATACCCGAACGTGCCGTGTTCCTTCACCTCGCGGGCGGCGCTGAACAATCCGCTCATCGCCGCGCGATACAGCGATGTTGCGAGGCTGATCCGCTTCACCCCAGCCGCTGCCAACTCGCCCACGGTGAAGGAACGGCCCTTGATTCCCGCCATGAAGTTGACCGGCCGTGACACGGCGCCGCACACCGCGCGCACCGCCGCGAGGTCGGGCAGGCCCGGCGCCATCAGCACGTCCGCTCCCGCCTCCTCGAACGCGCGCAGTCGCCTGATCGTGTCATCCAGGTCGGGGTTGCCGCGCAGGAAGTTCTCCGTGCGGGCCGTCAAGGTAAACGGGAACGGCAACGCCCGCGCCGCGGCCACGGCTGCGGCAATGCGCTCCGTCGCCAAAGCCAGATCGAACAGCGGCTTCTCGCGATACCCGGAAGCGTCTTCGATTGAGCCGCCGACCAGCCCCACGCCGGCCGCCAGGCGGATCGTCTCGGCCGCGGCGTCCGGCGTGTCCCCGAAGCCTTTTTCCAGGTCGGCGGACACCGGCAGGTCGGTGGCGTCGACGATCGCGCGGCAATGCGCCAGCGCCTCGTCGCGCGTTACCATGCCGTCGCGCCGGCCCAGCACACCTGCCTGCGCGCCGCTGGAACTCGCCAGCGCCGCGAAGCCGAGGCCCGCCAGGATGCGCGCGGACCCGGCGTCCCAGGCATTGGCGATGACGAAATGCTCGGTTCCTGCGTGCAATGCCCGGAACCGTTGGGCCTTGTCTGGTTGGCTGGCAGCCATGCCTGGTCTCCTGCCTGGCGTTGTCACGCAGGCAGCAAACCGGCAAGGCGGGCGCTATGCAATGGGGGCGGGGAAAAGCGTGGGGGCGTCCGGCGCAGCCGGGGCAGGGGCGCCGCCGGAATGCGGCGCCCCTGCCGTTCGTTTAGCGGTCGTTCCATTCCTTCGCGGCGTCGCGCACGGCGTCCTTCGCCCCGCCGACCGCGTTCTGCACCTTGCCGGCGGCGCGTTCGGTCTTGCCTTCGGCCTCGGTCTTCTTGTCGCCGATCATCCGGCCGGCAGTCTCCTTCAACGCACCTTTGGCCTGATGAGCCGCACCGTCGACGCGATCCTTATCCATGATCTTCTCCTCGTGATCGGCGGCCTGCAGGCCGCGTAGCCAGAACGAGGCAAAGTCGGTGCGGGTTGCCTCCCGCTCGATGCGCCATCCCGTGATGCCCGGCGGCGAAGCGATCCGCGTGGGGTACTGGCCACGCGGTCCACGCCGTCGTGATCGCGCGGATAGCGGGCGGCGAAACCCGGCAACCCCCACCGCCGGTATTGCAGGACAGGCGCCACCTCGTGTGCCCACAGCGTGAGGTCGCTTTGCGCGGCCAGCGGCTTGCGTCACACCATCGCGTCGCCGAGCGTGAGTGCCGTGGCGTCGCCATAGCGGAACGCCAGCAAGCGCAGCGGATGGTCGACCGTCGATCCGCTGCGGTAACGGATACTGGCGAGCAACGCGTGGGGAAGTAGCCGAGTAATGCGGGATAGACCGTGGGCGGCATCGGCTGCACGCCTTGCCGCAGCGCCGCTGCGTGCGGGTCGTCGATCCATTGGGGAGCGCCGGTGCGAACGATTTTTCTCGGGCGGTCGCTTATCATGACGCTTACAGGGTCAACCCCCGCTACCGCTGCGCTCGTCGCAATGACGGTCGAGGTCCGCCCTGACGTGAAACCATTTGCCCTCGCGTCCCCATCGCGCATACTGGCGGCAATCGGTGCAGCAACAGACACCAGGCGGGAGGGCTTCGCATGTCGTTGCCAGATGGAATCGTGACGGTCACCGACTTCACTCGCGTCCAGGCAGGTGCCCGTCCCGACGCAGCCGCGTTCTGGTTCGAAGGCGGCGAGACCAGTTTCGCCAGCCTCGACGCGCGCTCCAGTCAATGCGCTCAGGCACTGCGCGCCGCCGGGGTGACGCCGGGCGACCGCGTCGCCGTGCTGGCCAAGAACACCGACGTGTTTCCCGTATTGTGGTTCGGCACGATGAAGGCTCGCGCCTGCGTGGTGCCGGTGAACACCCGCCTCGCGCCGCCGGAGATCGCCGCCATCCTGCGCGATAGCGGCGCCCGGCACCTGGTGTTCGGTAGCGATTTCGCCGGCATGGTGGAGACGATCGCCGGTGATTGTCCGGACCTGGCGACACGGCTGCAAGTCGAGCCCGGCCATCCGCGCCTGCCCTGTTTCGACGATTGGATCGCCGCATTCCCGGCAATCGATCCGCATCTGGTGGAAGACCAGGACGACGACATCATCCAGCTCTACACCTCTGGCACCACCGGCATGCCCAAGGGCGTGCCGCTGACGCACGCCAACTGCCTGGCGCAGTGTCGCGCCGGGGCGCAACTCAGTTACGCGCAGTGGCAGGCGGGCAAGTCCACCTTGCTCGCCTTGCCGGTATTCCACATCGCCGGCGCGGTCGTCGCATTGCTGTCGGTGCTGCAAGGCACGCGCGCGGTGATGGTGCGCGAGATCAATCCGGCGGAACTGGCGCGCGTCATCGCGGCGCAGCGCGTCTCCTACGCGTTCCTCACGCCGACGGTCATCCACATGATCCTCGCGGCGCCGGAGAGCGCGGACGCCGACTATTCCGCGCTGGAGCAGATTTTCTATGGCGCGTCGCCGATCTCCGAGGATTTGTTGCGGCGGGCGATGGCGCGCTTTCCCTGCGCGTTCAGCCAGGTCTACGGCATGACCGAGGCGACCGGTGTCGTCACCTCGCTGCCGCCGGAAGGCCATGTGCCCGGCAAGCTGCTGTCCTGCGGCAAGCCGGTCCCGGGCGTCGAACTGCGTGTGGTGGACGCCATGGGCAACGACGTCACGCAGGGCGAGGTCGGCGAGATCGTGCTGCGTGCGGCCTGCATCATGCGCGGCTACTGGCGCCAGCCCGCCGCCACCGCGGCGGCGATCGACGCTGCCGGGTGGTATCGCAGTGGCGATGCGGGCTGGGTGGATGCCGGGGGGGATCTGTTCATCCATGACCGGGTGAAGGACATGATCGTGTCGGGTGCGGAGAACGTCTATCCGGCGGAAGTGGAGAACGCGATCGACGGTCACCCGGATGTCTCCGAGGTGGCGGTCATTGGCGTGCCCGACGAACGTTGGGGCGAGGCGGTAAAAGCGATCGTGGTGCCGAAGGTTGGCGCCGCGCGCGACGGGGACTCGATCATCGCCTGGGCGCGCCGGCGGATCGGCGGGTTCAAGGTGCCCAAGTCGGTGGATTTCGTCGACACGCTGCCGCGGAATGCGACCGGCAAGGTGCTACGCCGTGCGCTGCGGGAACCGTACTGGGCCGGCCACGAACGGCAGGTGGGGTGAACAGAAAACCTCTCCCGCGCTGCGCGCCTGAGAGGTTCTCCTTGGCCTAAATCGCCACCACCTGTCCCGCGCCCACAGCCTCGAGAAACGTCGCCACCCCCGCGACCTCGACCCCTGTCATCAATCGCGCGGGCTCGAAGCCCTCGGCGCGCAGTCCAGCCTCGCAGGCGATCAGCCGCACGCCCAGCTCCTGCGATGCCTCGCGCAATTCCGCCAGTCCGGCGACGCCCGCCGTGCGTACACGGTCGTCGCGCGAAGCATCCGCCAGCCCCGACCAGTCGGAGAACAACGCGTGGCACCCCGCGTTGGTGGCGAACAGCACCACGCGCCGTCCCAGCGCCGCCGCACCGGAGGCCAGCACGAACGCGTAATGCGCGCGGTCATGGGCGCCCGACAGCAGCAGGATGCCGAGCGTCTCAGACGGCACAGGCCTGGCCCGGACCGCCCTCCGCGGCGGCGGCTGTCGCGGCGTGCGCCGACAGGTCGTGGATCGTCGCCTGCGGTCCGCATAGCGCACAGTCCGGATCGCGCGGCAGCTTCACCGTGCGGAATCGCGTCGCCAGCGCGTCCCACACCAGCAGCCGGCCCGCCAGCGTATCACCGATGCCCATGATCTCCTTCAGCACCTCGGTCGCCTGCAAGGTGCCGATCACCCCGGTGACGGCGCCCAGCACGCCCGCTTCGCTGCAACTCGGCACCAGGCCCGGTGGCGGCGGCTCGGGGTACAGGCAGCGGTAGCACGGGCCGCCGAGATGCGGCCGAAACACCGAAAGCTGCCCGTCGAAGCGCAGCACCGCGCCGGAGACCAGCGTGCGGCGCGCCAGCACGGTGGCGTCCGCCACCAGGAACCGTGTGCCGAAATTGTCGGTGCCGTCGCACACAATGTCGTAGCGGGAGACCAGTTCCATGGCGTTGGCGGCGGTCAGCCGCGTGGCATGCTGCTCTATCGTCACGCCGGGATTGATGGCATGCGCGGCGGCGGCGGCGGATGCGGTCTTCGGCGTGCCGATGCTCGCCATGCCGTGGGCGATCTGCCGCTGCAGGTTGGAGAGTTCCACCACGTCGTCGTCGACGATGCCGATGGTGCCGACACCGGCCGCGGCGAGATACAGCACCAGCGGCGAGCCGAGCCCGCCGGCGCCGACCACCAGCACGCGCGCCGCCTTCAGCTTCGCCTGGCCGGTGCCGCCCACCTCGCGCAGCAGGATGTGGCGCGAGTAGCGGCGGATTTCGTCTTCGGTGAAATCGAGGTCCATGGGCGCAGGATATGGTGCGACGGCATTGCTCCGCAAACCGGGCCACGTGTCCCGGGAGGCATGCCCGGGCCAGCCGGCATCCGGCCCATGCCCCGTCGGGGTTGCTGACCAGCTGCCCCAAGCCCGGCATGCCATCGCGACCGCCAGAGGTGCGTTTGAACGTCACAAAACGTAACTGAACCAACCGCCAGTCGCACGTACCGTCATGCCGGCCGGCCATCGATCATTTCGTGCCTCGACCATTCGAGGCGATGGATAATTTCCTGCCGCCCGGAATGAGAAATCTCGAATAATCCTCCTCTTTCCAAGGAATTGACGGAATATCATGGTGTCCCGGCACGCGACCCGAATGCTCTTGCCATCCAATAAAAATTCTTCTTACAGAATTTTTTCACGATGATTTAGCGACGCGGGCTTGCACCACTGTCATTCCCGGGCTTTCCCCCACCGGGCCGCGGCGGCATTATGCCGGCAAGGACCCACCACCCACGTCCAGGGGGAACAACCATGGCCGACGGCGGCATTGTCGATACAAGAACCGCGCGTATCTCGGCCGAGGAGGCGCTCGCCCTGCATGCGTCGGGCCGTCCGGGCAAGCTCGAGACCCGCGTCACCAAGCCGATCACCACGGCACGCGATCTCTCGCTAGCGTATTCGCCGGGCGTCGCCGAACCCTGCCTGCACATCGCGCGCGATCCGTCGCTGGTCTACGACTACACCACCAAGGGCAACATGATCGCGGTGGTGTCGAACGGCACCGCCGTGCTCGGCCTGGGCAATCTCGGTGCCTTGGCATCCAAGCCGGTGATGGAAGGCAAGGTGGCGCTGTTCAAGCGCTTCGCCGACATCGACGGCATCGACCTGGAGATCAACTCGGAAGACGTCGACGAGATCGTCAACTCGGTGCGCTTCCTGGCCGGCTTCGGCGGCATCAACCTGGAGGATATCAAGGCGCCGGAATGCTTCGTCATCGAACAACGGCTGCGCGAGCTGATGGACATTCCGGTGTTCCACGACGATCAGCATGGCACCGCGATCGTCGCCGCTGCCGGGCTGATCAACGCCTGCCATCTTACCGGCCGCGAGCTGCGCGACACCAGGCTGGTGGTGAACGGCGCCGGGTCCGCCGGCATCGCCTGCGTCGAATTGCTCAAGGCGATGGGCATGCGGCCAGAGCATATCGTGCTGTGCGACACCAAGGGTGTGGTCTATCAGGGCCGCACCGAGGGCATGAACCAATGGAAGTCGGCGCACGCCGCCAATACCAAGGCGCGCACGCTGATCCAGGCGCTGGAAGGCGCCGACGTGGTATTCGGATTGTCGGTCAAGGGCGCGGTGACCCAGGACATGGTCCGCGCCATGGCGGACAAGCCGATCATCTTTGCCATGGCGAACCCGGACCCCGAGATCACGCCGGAAGAGGCGCGCGCGGTCAGCCCCCACGCGATCATCGCCACCGGACGCAGCGACTATCCCAACCAGGTCAACAACGTCTTGGGCTTCCCCTACATCTTCCGCGGCGCGCTGGACGTCCGCGCCTCCACCATCAACGAGGCGATGAAGATCGCCGCGGCCGAGGCTCTGGCCAACCTCGCGCGCGAGGACGTGCCGGACGAGGTGCACACCGCCTCGACCGGGCGGCACGTGAATTTCGGGCCGGAATACATCATCCCCAACGCCTTCGACCCGCGGCTGATCTCCTGGATCCCACCCGCCGTGGCACGTGCCGCGATGGAGTCCGGCGTCGCCCGCAAGCCGCTGGCCGACCTGCGGCGCTACGCCCGCGAACTGTCCGGCCGGCTGGACCCCACCGCAGGCGCGCTGGACGCGATCATGGAAGCGGTGCGCGCCAATCCGCAGCGTGTGGTGTTCGCCGAGGGCGAGGAGGAGAAGACGGTGCGCGCCGCCGTGGCGTTCCGCAACGCCGGCTATGGCCGCCCGGTGCTGATCGGACGCGAGGACCGGGTGAAGGCGACCATGGCTGGCCTCGGACTCGGCATGGTGGAGGGGATCGAGATCCATAACGCCCGACTGTCCGGCCACAATCCTAAATACGTCGACCTGCTCTACACGCGGCTGCAGCGGAAGGGTTATCTGCAGCGCGATTGCCAGCGCATGGTGAACCAGGATCGCAACGTGTTCGCCGCCTGCATGGTGGCGACCGGCGACGCCGATGCCATGGTGACCGGGCTGACGCGCTCGGGCTCGGTCTGCCTGGACGACATACGACAGGCGATCGGGCCGGCCGATGGCGGCATCGCCTTCGGGCTGACGCTGCTGCTGGGTCATCGCGGGCGGACCATCTTCGTCGCCGATACGCTGATGCATTTCCGGCCCTCGGCCGAGGAGTTGGCCGACATCGCAGCCGGTGCCGCCCACGCGGCCAAGCTCCTGGGCCACGAGCCACGCGTGGCACTGCTGTCGCACTCGGTGTTTGGTGATCCGGCCAACGATCGTGCCATCCCGATGCGCGACGCGGTGAAGGTGCTGGACCAGCGCAAGGTGGATTTCGAATACGACGGAGAAATGAGCCCGGATGTTGCGCTCGAACCGTCGATCCGCGCGCTCTACCCGTTCTGCCGCCTGACCGGCGACGCTAATGTCCTGGTGATGCCCGGGCTGCACTCGGCGCTGATCACCTCGCGCCTGGTGCACCGGCTGGGCGGCGGCACGACCATCGGTCCGCTGCTGATCGGCATGGAGCGTCCGGTGCAGGTCTTGCCGATGGATGCCTCGGTCAGCCAGGTGGTCGATGTCGCCTGCCTGGCTGCCTACCAGGCGATCGCCGGATAAACTTCAGCCTGTATGAAACGATCCCGGATGACGCTGTCGAGCAGTAGCTCGCCCCGATGCCTGCGTTGAGTCGTTATCGGCCCGACCAGCCGCTGAAGCAGACGACCGCAGTGCGGGCGTGGGCGATCCTTGCGGCCTTGACGCTGGGACGCATCGCCTTCGGCTACCAGTTCCAGACCGTGGCAACACTCGGTCCGGACCTGGTGCCGCTGTTCCACCTGACCTATGCCGAGTTCGGCGCGCTGATCGGCGCCTACATGCTGCTGGGCGCCTTCGTTGCTCTGCCGCTGGGGGTACTCGGCCGCTGGCTCGGCGACCGATTGGTGCTGGGCGTCGGACTGGCCTTGATGGTGGCCGGACCGTTCGTCAGCGCCTGGGGCGATGATCCGGCGGGGATCGCCGCGGGACGCATCGTCGCCGGCATCGGCGGCGTGGGCATGATCGTATTGCAGGGCAAGGTCATCGCCGACTGGTTCACCGGTCCACGTTTCATGCTGGCGATCAGCATCGCTGTCTGTGGCTACCCGGTCGGCGTTGACCTGGCGCAACTCATCCTGCCGCCGGTGTCGCATGCCCTGGGCTGGCCGGCCGCATTCGCCACCGGGAGCGTGTTGCCGGCGATCGCGCTGGTGGTGTTCCTCGCCAGCTACCGCCCGCCGCCCGCCGTGGAGGAGCGCGGCTTCGCATGGCCGAGCCTGCGGGAATGCCTGCTGATTGCCATCGCGGGAACCATCTGGACGGCGTACACCGCAGGGTTCTCCGGGTACCTTTCCTATGTTCCATCCACCCTGGCGCTGCGCGGCGACGGGCTGGCGCTGATCGGCGTGGTGGTGACGATCGCCACCTGGGGCAACGTGCCGGCGACGACGTTCGGCGGCGGCCTGGCCAGCCGCTTCGGCGGCCGCAGCATCCTGATGATCGGAACGCTCGGCCTGGCGATTGGCACCGCCGGCACCGCCCTGGC
>JBEKNT010000216.1:0-11287 GCA_049522565.1 Acetobacteraceae bacterium | reverse complement strand
AATCATACGCCAAACGATAACTCCGCTTTAAAATCTAGATAACAAGAGTAAACACCAACTCAAATGGCCATGCTTCAGGGCGTCATTGCGGCCGATTGGAGCAATCCCCCTGACAGCCTCGCCAAAACCGATTGCACCGATCGAACAGGTCATACTGGACCCGCAATGGCTGGTTCGTAGCGCTTGCGCGCACTGTAAGACTTGGCGAGCGCTAAACAGGGCGGTCTCGCATGCATCGCAACTTGGTGCGGCTGAACCTGGCTGGGCTTGGGGTGCCGAACGACACGAAGCTGGCGGCGGAATGGTTCGCCCGCGCCGCGGCCCAGGGCGACGCGCAGGCGGCAAAGAACCTGCACGATGTCAGGCAGACCGAAAGCCAGACAGTCATGCAGCGGTTCCTGTTCAACCGCCGACCGTGGGCGTTCGACGACAAGGAGCCGCTCTATATCGTCAATATGGCGCAATAGCACCGACGCGAAGCAGCCTCAGTCCGGACGCCTCGCTATAGTGGAACGTTAACTTTCATTCTGGAAACCATTCGCCCAGCACCTGCGACTCGGTGTAGCTGATAGCGTTAGGATCGACGCGTGGCTGCTCTCCGTGACGCGTGAGCGCCATCGATGCCAGGCGGCGTGCCCGCGGGAGTTCGCGGGCAATCGTCGCACCGACGGCGGGTCGCAGGCTCGGGTTGTCTTCCAGCAGTCGCTCTACTTCGCTGCGCGCTCGCGCAATCGTCTCCTGCCATCCACCCCGTGGCTCGATAGCCGGCGATGCCTGTAGCTTGATCAGATGCTCAAGCGCATTGCCGATATGGCTGGACAGCGCCGAGCGTTCCGAGCGACCCACGGATTCGATCTCCTCCGCGATATTTGGCCAGTCCAGGTCGGCATCGTTGACACGCTCACCAGCGGCGAGACGGCGCAGCAACGCGCCTTGCCGCTCGCTCCAGGCGTAGACGTCGATGTCGTAGTCGCTCATGCCTCTCGACCCTCACCCGCGTCGCTGCGCGCCGCGCCCCTCGGGTCAAGCGCCCGAGGACATGCCTCTCTCGCGCAGCGAGAGAGGTGCACTATATCACCAGCGCCGCTCGCTCGCTCGCCGCGCGGGCCCAGGCGGCGGCGGCATCCTCGTCGAACAGCTCGGTCAGCTTCTGCATCATCGTGCCACCGAGTTCTTCCGCATCCACGATCGTCACCGCGCGGCGATAGTAGCGCGTCACGTCGTGGCCGATACCGATGGCGATCAGTTCCACCATGTCGCGCGCCTCGATGTCGCGGATCACCTCGCGCAGGTGCTTCTCCAGGTAGTTGCCGGGGTTTACCGACAGCGTCGAATCATCCACCGGCGCACCGTCGCTGATCACCATCAGGATGCGGCGATGCTCCGGACGCATCAGCAGGCGGCGATACGCCCATAGCAGCGCCTCGCCGTCGATATTCTCCTTCAGCAGTCCCTCGCGCAGCATCAGCCCGAGATTCTTGCGCGCGCGCCGCCACGGCGAATCCGCCGCCTTGTAGATGATGTGGCGCAGGTCGTTGAGCCGGCCGGGATTGCGCGGCTTGCCGGCCTGCACCCAGCTCTCGCGGCTCTGGCCACCCTTCCAGGCGCGCGTGGTGAAGCCCAGTACCTCCACCTTCACGGCGCAGCGTTCCAGCGTGCGCGCGAGAATATCGCCGCACATCGCCGCCACGGTGATCGGCCGCCCGCGCATCGAGCCGGAATTGTCGATCAGCAGCGTCACCACCGTATCGCGGAACTCCATGTCGAGTTCGCGCTTGTAGGACAGCGCCTGCATCGGGTTCACCACGACGCGCGACAGCCGCCCGGCATCGAGCAATCCCTCGTCCAGGTCGAATTCCCAGGCGCGCGTCTGCTGCGCCAGCAGCCGGCGTTGCAGCCGGTTGGCCAGCTTCGAAATCACCCCTTGCAGATGCTGCAATTGCTGATCGAGCTGTTGCCGCAGCCGCGCCAGTTCGTCGGCGTCGCACAGTTCGTCGGCATCGACCTCTTCGTCGTATTGCCTTGTATAGGCGCGATACACCGCCGAATCGTCCGGGTTCGGCCGTTCACGCCGCGGTTGCGGACCGCCGGGACGATCGTCGCCTTCGGCGATCGCCGCGTCCTCCTCCGATTCGGTGCCTTCGTCGTCGGCCGCCTCGCCTTCCATCTCCTCGGGCTGGGCGCCGAGCATCGATTCGGATTCCGATTCGCTCTGGCCTTCGCCTTCCTGCGACTGGTCCTGCTGGCCGGATTGCTCGCCGCCTTCTTCGCCTTCGTCGGTCTGGTCCTCGGGTTCGGCGTCGGCTTCCGCCTCGGCCAGATCGAGCGCCGCCAGCAGCTTGCGCGCGGCACGGGCGAAGGCCTTCTGGTCGGTCTGCGCCGCCTTCATCTCGACGAGCGCGGTGTCGGCCCGCTCGCCCAGCGTGTCGCGCCACAGGTTGAGAATGCGCTGCGCGGCGGCCGGCGATGCCTCGCCGGACATTTGCTCCCGCGCGAGCAGAGCCAGGGCCGCGGCGACCGGCAACTGGTCCTTGCGGGTCATGCGGTCGTAGCCTTCGGCCTCGCATTCCTCCGCCAGCTTGGCGCGCAGGTTGGCTGCTACGCCGGACATGTGCTGCGCGCCGACCACTTCCACCCGGGCTTGCTCAAGCGCGTCGTAGGCGTCCTTGGCCTCGCGGCGGGCCGGCATGCGCGCGGCGTGCACCGCGTCGTCGTGGTGGCGCAGGCGCAGGCCCAGCGCATCGGAGGCGCCGCGCAGCCGGGCCATCTCCGCCGCGGGCAACGCGCGGGTGGGCAGCGGCAGGCGCGCGCGCTTGCCGGACAGGCCGGAGGGGCCGGGCTGGAACGCCACTTGGACGTCGGGCTGTTCGGCGATCGCGCGCAGCACGCCGGCGGTGGCGCGCTTGAACTCTTCGGTGCGTGCGTTGTCTTGCTTGCTGCTGCCGCTCATGCTGGTGCCTCGAGAGAGGGGAGAGGCTCCCCCTCTCCCTTGAGGGAGGGGGTTGGGGGGAGGGGTGGCTCACCCGCACGGTTTGTGCCTGTTTGACCCCTCCCCCCAGTCCCCTCCCTCTAGGGGAGAGGGAGGCATATTATTTCCTCGTCGTGAACCCGCCGGTCGGGATCTCCTCGTTGAAGCAGCGCTGGTAGTATTCCGCCACCGTCGCACGCTCCGCCTCGTCGCACTTGTTCAGGAAGGTGACGCGGAAGGCGAACCCCACGTTGCCGAAGATGCGCGCGTTCTCCGCCCAGGTGATTACCGTGCGTGGCGACATCACCGTGGAGATGTCGCCATTGATGAAGCCGGCGCGCGTCAGGTCGGCCAGCGCCACCATGCTCTCGATGCGCTTCTTGGTCGCCGTCTCGGACGGGTCGATGCCCATCTTCGCCAGCACGATCTCGGTCTCCATGCCGTGCGGCAGGTAGTTCAGCGTGGCGACGATGTTCCAGCGGTCCATCTGGCCCTGGTTGATCTGCTGCGTGCCGTGATACAGGCCGGTGGTGTCGCCCAGCCCCACCGTGTTGGCGGTGGAGAACAGCCGGAACGACGGATGCGGCCGGATCACCCGGTTCTGGTCGAGCAAGGTCAGCTTGCCCTCGACCTCCAGCACGCGCTGGATCACGAACATCACGTCGGGGCGGCCGGCGTCGTATTCGTCGAACACCAGCGCGCAGGCGTGCTGCAACGCCCACGGCAGGATACCCTCGCGGAACTCGGTCACCTGCTTGCCGTCGCGAATGACGATGGCGTCCTTGCCGATCAGGTCGATGCGGCTGATGTGGCTGTCCAGGTTCACCCGGATGCACGGCCAGTTCAGCCGCGCCGCCACTTGCTCGATATGGGTGGACTTGCCGGTGCCGTGGTAGCCCTGGATCATCGTGCGGCGGTTGAAGGCGAAGCCGGCGCAGATTGCCAGCGTCGTCTCCTTGTCGAACCGGTAGGCCTCATCGATGTCCGGGACGTGTTCCGTGCGCAGCGAGAAGGCGGGCACCACCATGTCGGCATCGATACCGAAAGCCGCGCGCGCATCGACCTTGGTGTCCGGCAGGTCGATCGCGGAGGTGGGGCGAATTTCGGCGAGGGCGGTGACCTTGTTCATCGGCAAGCGGGTCCTGTGTGTTCCTGGAAAAGTCTAACCCCCGCGCCGGGCGACGCAAGGGCTGGGCATTGTGGGGGGATCAACCGGTGGCGGCCACCCGCGGTTCGGGCGTCAGCCGGGAGCGGATGGTCGCATAGGCGAGGTTGATCGTCTTCAAGTGCTCTTCGGATTCGCGGCTGCCGCCGTTGGCGTCCGGATGGTGGCGCTTCGCCAGCTCCTTGTAGCGCAGCTTCACCGCATCCAGCGTGGTGGGCCAGCTCAGGCCCAGCGTGGCCAGCGGTTCGCGCAACTCGGTCGGCGGGTGGTCCGGGTGACGGTTCCCGGCGCCACGGCGCATACCCCCGGCGGACAGCACCTGCAACGGGTCGCGCAGCAGGTCATCCTCCCAGGCGCGATAGCTGCCGAGCCGGCCAAGCGGCCAGGACGGCCGCTGCCAGGCGGTGTCGGCGCGAAGCTGCGCCTCGATCTGCCCCGGGCTCATGCCTTTGTAGTAGTCCCACGAGCCGTTGTAGGCGCGCACGTGCTCCAGGCAGAACCACCAGTATTCCTGAAGGTTCTGCCGCGACTTGGGGGCACGGTATTCGCCTTGCGCGCCGCATGCGGGCATGTCGCAGGTCCGCCCCGGAGCGGCCGGGTCGGGCGCGTAGGCCCTGGGTCGCGTGGGACGTCGGGTCATGGGTGCGAGTTATGTGCGACGGGCGGGCGAATTGGCAACAGGTGGCTTGGCGTCAAGACCGGCTGGGCCGATATGTGTGCCATGCAGTCCCGCGCCGCCCGGCTGGAAGCCGCCCTGACCGCCGCCTTCGTCCCCGAACTGCTGCGCGTCGAGGACGACAGCGCGCGGCACGCCGGCCATGCGGGGGCACAGCCGGGGGGACAGACGCATTACAGCGTGCTGGTGGTGTCGGCGGCGTTCCGGGGGATGCCGCGCGTGGCGCGCTCGCGCGCGGTGCATGCGGTGCTGGCGCGGGAGTTCACCGAGGGCATGCACGCACTGGCGCTGACGCTGCGGACGCCGGAGGAGTTTTCCGCGGCAAGTGGCGGGGGTTGAATTGAGGACGAAGCAGCCTCCCCCTTGTGGGAGGGGGAGGCTGAAGCACACGGCCCCTCCCCCGCAATTCAAACTATCCGGCGAGCAGCCGCGCGGCGATCTGGATGGCCACCGCGGTGGCATTGTTGACCACGTGGACCAGCAGGGAGGCGCGCACGCTGCCGCCGTAATGCCGTGCCAGGCACAGCAGAACCGCCGTCGGCAGCAGGATGAGCACGCGGACCGGACCATCGATCGCGTGGATGCCGAGCCACAGCCCGGCCGTGCAGAGCGCGGTGGGCCAGACGCCCCAGCAGCGCCGCAGCGCGGTCCATAGCCAGCCTCGGAAGAACAGTTCCTCGGCGACCGGAGCGACCGCCACCGCCAGCAGCAGCAGAACCGCTGCCATGACCGGGCCGGCCGACACCGGCAGGGTCAGGACGGATGGCACCCTGGTGGCGACATAGTGGTTGAACGCCCGGAAGCGGATGAGGGTCGCCACATAGGCGATCACCCAGGCGACGATCAGCCCCGCGAACACGGCGATCAGCCGGGGCCGGCGCATCGGCCCGGCGCCGAGCCCCATCGCGAGATTGCCTCGACCGACCGATCGGCCCTGCTTCAGGTCGGCAAGCAGCAGCGTCGCCTGGAGCGCGATCGTGGCGACCAGGCCATAGAACAGCAGATCCGGCTTCCAGCCCTGGGCGCCATGGATGTGCGCAACGCCCAGGGACACCCCGGCGATAACGCCAACCAGCACGGCAACGAAAAACGACGTTAACTCGGCGGCGAGCAACCAGAGCAGGGCGTGCAGGAGGGGACGCCAGGGGCGCTCGGCCGGAGGGGCGACCGGGGGGTCGGCGGGTTGGGTCGTGGCATCCGATGGAGGCGGCAAGCGGCTGTCCTTGGCTGTACCGGGCACGCAGAATGGTGGAAGCGCGACGCCAGGCAAATCCCTCCACCAACATCGCCAGCGGCGCGGCAGCGGCTGGGCATGTCGTGACCGAGAAATCTCCTTGGGCGGGAGCCTCGGTCTGGCACCTCAGGGCGGGAGCGGGTGCACGGCAAAGCTGCGCAGGATGGCATGGAAGGCGGCATCATCCCTGGTCGCGTGGGCGGCGTCGGGGTCGAGCGACAGGAAGGAGAGGGCCGTCCCAGCGCATAGCACCGCGCTCACTCCGGTTCGGTGAGGTGGATGCTGTGCAGGAAGCCGCGGAAGCTACGCAAATCCCGCAAAAAAATGAGCGCGATCCGTTTCCAGGGAAACGCTATAATTCACCATGCCAGTAGGGTCTTCGGGAAGCCGTATCGGTCCCTGCGTAACCACGACGATATCGATCCATCCGTCGCGCTGGTCGACACGGCCTGAGATGCTGCGGTACGGCCCAAACCGCAGACCCTTCGGCGCCGGAAAGCATTGCCCCGTCAAGTTGTCACGGCACTCCGACCGCAGGTAACGGGCCAGATACTTCGTCTGATCAATCACATTGAAGTACGCAAATATCCCCATGGTACGGCAGTTTCGTTCAGGGCCGGGACAACCTTGTTTGTCATTCGGATCGAGAAAGACCCAGACACCGTGGTTATGCTCCGGGGAGCCGCGGCACGTAGGCTGTCCTGCCGGGAGCGGAAGCTCGATCCCGAACTCCGGGTTGCGGTACGTCGTGGCCTTGGCGGACGGCATGAACTGAACAAGCACTGACTACGACAGTTCCAATTCTCCGACTGCGCGGGCGCCTCATTGTTGTCGCCGCTGCTCCAGATATGACGGCACATCCGATTTCATCTGATTGATGCCAATCCTGATCAGGTTTCGCTCGCGATCGGGGGCTTCACCGTTATATCTTCTCCATCCGGCGACCCGTCTGCCCAGATTATCCTGACCTTGCAGTGCATTGATAAAGGCATCCGCATCGCTCCCTGTCCGGCGGATTTGCGGGCCGTGGTTGTGAAAAAGCAACCCTACGTCCGCTTCAGGAGATGAGATGGCGGGCATGAGCCGGTGACAAGGCCGCGGTGCTTGTCGGGCGCGGGGCCAGGCACCGCCAGGCCCTGGCGCAACGTCTTGCCGGGATTCGCCATGCCGCGCCACACGGCTATACCGGCGGCAATCCGCTCCCCCTGCCGGCCTGCCAAAGCGGGATTTGGCGGCGAACCGGGCTGACCACCGCCGGACAATGCGGCGCCGAAGCGATAGCGCGTGCGCGGCAGCCGCGGGGCGGGCGCGCCGTTCTGTTGCGCGGCGTCAGGGGATTGCGACGATGATGGCTCCGTCGTGAACGAGCGCTTCTCGCTGTTGTCGGCGTCCGGGCGGAACACGGCCCGGCCGAACCGTTCGTAGGGATAGCCCGGCGGCGTGCCGCCCTCCGGCACGAAGACCGCGGGGATTTTCACTGCGTCGTAGCCGAGCGCGCCGGTGATGGTGGCCTTGGAGAGCTGGTCCTTGGCGTTCTCGGGCACGAACACGGCACGCAGCTTGAGGGTGTCGTGGTCGAACGGGCGGTCAGGGTTGCTGGGCATCGGGTGGTCCGGTTGAAATAAGTTATCTATAATAACGGATATCGACCGTCTCGTCAAGCAATGCTTGCGCTGCCGGCGTCGGCCGTCGTGCCGGGGAAATTCTGTCGGGTCATTGCGCGCCAGCCTGGAAGACGCGGACCGCACGGTATGGCTCGGTTGCCCGCGGGGTCCGGGCCTGCCGCGCGTGCGGCAGGGTTGCTTCCGATAAGAACAGGCGATGTCGGCGATGACTGGCACCGGAATGCGGGCCCCCCCGCAACGTGGCGGCGGTTTGCCGGTGACGCGTTGTGCCTAGGCGCGCTTGCGTCGCTGGGCCCAGGTGAGGCCGGCGACACCAGGGATAAGCAGTGCAAAAGCGGCCGGCTCGGGCACCGCGGACGGGTCAATGCTGATTGGCTCGTTGAAGCCGGTGTTATCATAATAAACGTAGTCGCTCGGACCGTTGGAGTAGATGTTCACCTCACCGCCGGTTCCGTTGGTAAACAGCAGCCCGCCGTTGCTCACGACCGGGTTGCCGTCCGGGAACAGGAGATTGTCATAAATGAAGTAGCCGCTTGGGCTGTTGGTTTCGTTTGGGCTGCCGGGATTGAAGAGCAGTGTCAAGACGCCGTTCACGCCACCTCCGGTCGCGGTGTCCGTGCCGGCGACCACCACATATTCCCCCGGCGCGATCAACTCCGCGGTCAGCGTTCCGCTCCCCGTCACCCCAACACCCGAATAGGAAAAGGCGAAGGTTTGGGCATGGGCGGCGCCGGCCACAAGCGACAGGACCAGCGCGGCCAGGATCCTTCGCACGGTCAACTCCCTTCAATTTGGAGGCCTGGTTATACTTTTGAGATGTTTCATGCTGGTGTCACCTTCGGGCTTTTGTCAAAATATCCGCGTCTCCCGGCAGTTTTGTGTCCACGCCCGTGGCGGGTCGGCGAGCGCTGACCGGGCCGGTCGATGCTCTGGTCGTCCGACCGCCACGTTCTGTCCGGGGCCAAATCTGTTTGTGCCAGACGGCGGGCTCACCCCGCCAGACGTGGACGCAGAAACCGGCCGAAACCGTGGACGGCTCGTTACAGGCGACAGCGCCGCGCACGTAGCGTCGATAGCAAGGCAGGGATGGCGTGGGACCAGCCCACATCTTTTTTGAGATTTACCAAATTTTATGGCTGCAATCGAGCGGTCGCCGAATGGTGCACCTCCGGCTTTCAATGTCCAACTCACTGGGCAGACGTTTGCCCCACCCCAGTCGGCCACCTGCCTGGGACGCCAACGACCGCCGTCGCTGCGGGACAGTGGTCATCCGTCGTTGCCCCAGGTGCCAGCGCCCCTACCCGACCGGCATCGCCGGCGCCAGCCGTCCGCCCAGCCGCACCGGCTCGATCCGCCTGGCCAGCCCCGTCGCGTCGTCGGTCTCGACGAAGGTGCCGCAGACCGTCGACTCGCCTTCCGCCGGGCCCAGTTTTTCGCCCTTCATCTTGTGCCAGAAACGCATGGTGGCGCCGTCCTTCGCCATGCCGATCACGCTGTCATAGTCGCCCGACATGCCGGCATCGGACTGGAACGCGGTGCCGCCCGGCAGCACCTGGCAGTCCGCCGAGGGACAATGCGTATGGGTGCCGACCACCGCCGACACCTTGCCGTCGAGGAAATGCCCGAACGCCATCTTCTCGCTCGACGCCTCGGCATGGAAATCGACGAAGATCGCCGCCAGGCCGTAGCTGCCCGGCGGCCCTCCCAGCCGGTGCCGCGACAGCTCGGCGGCCACCCCGCGGAACGGGCAGTCCAGCGGGTCCATGTAGAGCCGCCCCATCGCCTGCATCACCAGCGCGCGGCGGCCGTCAGCCACCTCCACGACGATCGTCCCCGCGCCCGGCGTGCCGGGGGGAAAATTCAGCGGACGCAGCAGGCGGGGCGTCTCGGCGATGAACGGGATGATCTCCTTGCGGTCCCAGGCATGGTTGCCCAGCGTGATCACGTCCGCCCCCGCCGCGAACAGCGCCGCCGCCATGTCGGGGCCGAGTCCGAAGCCGTGCGAGGCATTCTCGGCGTTCACCACCGCCAGGTCGATGCGCAGATTCCGCCGCAGCCGGGGCAGCGCCGCCGCCACGGCCTCCCGGCCGGTGCGGCCGACCACGTCGCCGATGAACAGGATGCGCATTCAGGGGTCCTTGCAGGAGATCACGCCATTATCCGTCGCCACCGCGTCCAGCGCCACGTCCGAAGGCCCGGTCGGGACCTCCGGCACCTCCTGCGCCGCATAGGCGACGCCGAGCGCATACCGCCCCGGCAGCCCGGCCAGCGTACGGTCGTAGAAGCCGGCGCCGTAGCCCAGCCGGTGGCCGCGCCGGTCGAACGCCAGCAGCGGCACCAGCAGAAAGTCGGGCACCGCCGGCTCGCCCACCGGGCGGAAGGTGCCGAAACGCTCCGGTTGCAGCACGTCGCCGGGGCGCCAGAGCCGGAAGCTGAGCGGATTGCCGCGCTTCGGGGTGACCGGCAGGACGATGGGGTGCCCACGCTCGTGCAGGGCCAGCATCAGCGGGCGGATGTCGATCTCCCGCCCAATCGGCCAGAAGCCGGACACAACCGCTCGCGGCGGAGGCGCCCGGTCCCGCAGCACATGCCGGGTCAGTGCAAGCCCTGCCGCAACCGGGTCCCATACTTCGCGCGCCGCCAGTGCAAGCTGGCGCATGGCCTGCTTGGCGTCGGCGAGATCGGGGGGTGACATGTGCGGAGCCGCCATGGCCGTTGGCGTCTCAACCCTCCAAGGCCTGCTGTTGCAGGTGGGCGCCAGATACCGAGACCAAGATCCCGACAGAGCCAGCTCCCGGAGGTTGCTTACTGGCCCCGGGGATGAATTGCCTGACGCACCTGGCAGCTCCGCTCATGCTACTTAGGGGGCCTCGAGGCCAGCGGCAATGTCCTCCGCGCGCTTTGCCATGCGCGTCAGGCGGCGGCCGAGCCGGGAATCGCCATTCGCCGGGGCGCCGGTCTGCGCCGATTGCAGCTTGTGCCGCAATTCGTGCAGCTCGTCGGCCATCAGCAGGCTGGCCATGACCAGCATCCGCGCCTCGCCGCTCTGGCCGGCGCTGGACTTGACCGATTCGATCCGCTGCTCGACCTCGCGCCCCATCGCCGCCAGGTGCTGCTCTTCGCCGTCGCGGCAGCCGATCGTGTATGCGTAGCCGTTGATCCGCAGCGTCACTTGCGCCATGCGACGTCACCCTTCCGAACGCGAGTCACCCCGGCCTGCCGCCGGAGGAGGTCGCCAATGCCGCGCGCAGTCTATCGATCAAGCCGTCGAGTCGGGCGGCAATTTCCTCGACTGGCGCCTCCGGACCGGTGCTTTCTGCTGCGGCACCCCCGGGAACGCTGGCGGCCGGCGAAAGATCGTGGGCCGGACGCGGTCCGGCATGCCGGGCGATGCGTTCCAGCGCGGCCTCGAGGCGCGCTGCGGCGTCGTCCGGATCGTCGGTCTCGCCCGTCATGCCTGCCAGGCCCCCTCGGTTTAGCTGCCGCCGGCACTGAAACCGGGCTATGGGCGGCAGGTCAAGTCAAGTCGATGTTCGTGGTCGAAGCCTCCTGTCATTGCGAGGCGCGGGGGGGGGGGGGGGGGGGGGGGGGGGGGGGGGGGGGGGGGGGGGGGGGGGGG
>JBEKNT010000215.1:0-11334 GCA_049522565.1 Acetobacteraceae bacterium | reverse complement strand
GAAATCCAGACGCAGGCGTTCGAGGACGTGCCGTACTACCCGCTCGGACTGTCGCATCTGCCGACCGCGTATCGCGCCGACATCACCGGCATGCTGGAAGGCTTCGTATTGTTCTGGAACGTGCGCCGCACCTGACCCCGCCGGCTGATAGCGGAATGCGGCCGGGGCCTGCCGTCGATGCGGTGGTCGTCATCTTCGGCGCGGCGGTGCGCCCCGGCGGCCGGCCCAGCACCACGCTGCGCCGGCGCGTCGAGGCGGCCGCCACGTTCGGTTCGCGCTTCGCCGCGCCGCTGTTCGTGCCGACCGGTGGGGTCGGTCGGTTCGGGCCGTCGGAAGCGTCGGTGATGGCGACGCTGCTGGTGGCGCGCGGTGTCCTGCCCGGGCGTATCCTGCTGGAGGAAACCGGCACCGACACGTTTTCCTCCGTGCGCGCCGTCGTGCGGCTGCTGTGCGCGCAAGGCATTGCCGCGCCGGTGTTCGCCGCGAGCAGTTTGTACCATGTACCGCGGTGTGTGGTGTTGCTGCGGGTGTTGGGGGTGCGGGCGCGCGCGGCGGGCCCGCCGTTTGTGCCGGCGGGCTCGCGCTGGTTGACGCGCTGCTATTGGTGGCTGCGCGAGGCGGCGGCGTTGCCCTACGACGCCGCCCTGGCTTTGGTCATGCGCCTGCGCGAACCGCGGTGAACGCTCGCCGTCGTCTGACGAAAGCGCTTAGCGGTACTGTGTCGTGGTGGTGGTCTGCTGTGTCGTCACCGGCGGGGGTGCGGCCGGGTAGGTTGTCGTCGTGGACTCGGACGTCGTACCGGTCGCGCCATTGTACGTCGTGCTCCGGGAATAGCCGACCGAGCCGTCCGGACCGATCGACTTTTTCGTGGTCGTCGTGCTCAGGGTGTCGGGCGGCGGCGGTACAACGACGGTCGGGGCCGGGGCCGGGGCGGTGGTGATGATCGTCTCCGCCGCCTGCGCCGTGGCGACGCCGGCCAGCACACCGAGCGCCGCGGCGCAAGCCAACAAAAGTCGTGTCATGTCCTGTTCTCCAGGCAAATGCGTTGCTGCGACAACTGCCGCGACGCCCGGGTAAGTGGTGACGCGATCGTTTGGACGCAGCATCGCAAACTACACATGGGGGTGAAGACGCATCGGGATCGAGATGAATGATGGCGCGAATGAGGCATCGATCCGAACCTCACAGGGTGTGCCCTTGCGCTGGCACGACCCACGGTGAACGCTCGGCCGTCTTGCCAAAACAGGGGAGCGAACAACCATGGCCGACACCACACATCCGGTTGCGATCCGTGCCGCCGATGCGCCGCCGCGCGCCCGCGCCACCGGCTATCCCGCCGACCTCGCCGCGCGCGTTGCGGGACGTGAAAAGCGGCCGCTCGGCGACATGTTCGGCCTGACGGTGTTCGGCGTGAACCTGACGCGGCTGGCGCCCGGCGCGTGGTCGGCCTTGCACCATCGGCACGGCAAGCAGGACGAATTCATCTATGTGCTGGAAGGCACGCCGACGCTGGTCACCGATGCCGGCGAGACGCAACTGGCACCGGGCATGTGCGCCGGCTTCGTCGCCGGAGGCTCGGCGCACCATGTGGAGAACCGTACCGGCGCCGACGTGCTGATCCTGGAGGTCGGCGACCGCGGTGCGGGCGATTCGGTGTTCTACCCGGGTGACGACCTGGCCGCGGTAATGGGATCGGACGGCAAGTGGCGCTATACGCGCAAGAACGGGACGGCGTTGTAACGGAGTGTCCTTCGATGGCGACACGCCAGGAACTGCTACATATCCTCGAGGCTCTCGTCGATGCATTCAACGCACACGACCTCGACGCAGTCATGAGCTTCTTCGCTCCCGACTGTGTCCTGGAGATGCCGCGCGGTCCGGATCCGTGGGGCCGTCGCTTCGAGGGCCTTGCCGCCGTACGGGAAGGACTGCGCGGCCGTTTCACCGGCACGCCGGATGTGCACTACGGGGAGGTCACGCACAATGTCGATGGAGACGCCGGTATCTCGCGCTGGACTCTCACCGGTACGACCACCGCCGGCGAGCGTCTCAAGGTACATGGCTGCGACTTCTACACCTTCCGCGATGGCAAGGTGGTGCGCAAGGATTCCTATTGGAAAATCCGGCAATAGCGCGGCGCCCGCAAAGGCGCCGGTGAGCTACGCTTGATCCAGCGAAGCCGATAGGAAGCAAAGCGCCCTGCACGCCCGTTCTTCGGCGGCTTCGTCTTCCTACCGCTCCGTCTCGTCCGCGTCCGGCTCCACTTCGATGTCCGGACCGATCGCGTCGGCGTCGTCCTCGAGGTCGGCGGCGTCCTCCAGCACGTCTTCCTCTTCGACGTCCTCGACGCCTTCCACCTCGATATCGGCTTCCTCGACACCCGGCGCCGGCACCGGCTTCTTCGGGCGCCGATCCTCCACCACGTTGCCGCCGCCGGTCCGCCGTGGCCGCGGTTGCTCCACCGGTTGCTCCGTGCCGCATTTCGGGCACACCGCCGGCTGCTTCGTCAGGTCGTAGAAGCGGGCGCCACAGGAGACGCAGACGCGCTTGGTGCCGAGTTCTGGCTTCACCATCGGGCAGGGCCTCGTCAGTCGGTCTGGGAAAGCGCGCGGCCATGCCATCGTGACGGGCGGCTGTCAAATCGGTGTGCCGCATGCTAAGCGCGCGGCCGACCCGGGAACCCGCCGCATGGATGCCACCCCCCGCAAGCTGATCTCGCACCGCGCCGCCGCGCCGCTCGCCGGCACCATCGCCGTGCCGGGCGACAAGTCGATCAGCCATCGCGCGCTGATGTTCGGCGCGCTGGCGGTGGGCGAGACGCGCATCACCGGCCTGCTGGAAGGTGAGGACGTGCTGCGCACCGCGGCCGCCATGCGCGCGCTGGGCGCCGAGGTGCAGCACGATCCGGACGGTACCTGGCGCGTCGCCGGTCGTGGCGTCGGCGGGCTGACCGAGCCCGCGGATGTCCTCGACATGGGGAATTCCGGCACCGCCGCCCGGCTGCTATGCGGCATCCTGGCCAGCCATCCGATCTTCGCGGTGATGACCGGCGATGCCAGCCTGCGCCGGCGGCCGATGCGCCGGGTGACCGACCCCCTGGCCGCCTGCGGCGCCCGTTTTTCGGCCCGCGAGGGTGGAAGGCTGCCGCTGGCGGTGGAGGGCGCGCGCGAGGCCCTGCCGCTGGACTATCGCGTCCCCGTGCCGTCGGCGCAGGTGAAGTCGGCTGTCCTGCTGTGCGGCCTGAACGCCCCCGGCATCACCCGCGTCGAGGAGCCCGAGGCCACCCGCGACCACAGCGAAAACATGCTGCGCCATTTCGGCGCCAGCGTGCAGGTGACGGCGGACGGGCGCACCCGAGTGATCGAGCTGCAAGGCCAGCCGGAACTGCGCGCCGCCGACGTCGCCGTGCCGGGCGATCCGTCCTCCGCCGCGTTCCTGATCGCCGCGGCGTTGCTGGTGCCGGGGTCACGGCTGACCATCCCGGGGGTCGGGCTGAACGAAACACGCTGCGGGCTGTTCGCCACGCTGGCCGAGATGGGCGCCAACATCGTCACCGAGAACGCCCGGGTGCAGGGCGGCGAGCCGGTCGGCGACCTTGTCGTCACCCATGGCGCGCTGCGCGGCGTGGACGTGCCGTGGGAGCATGCCCCAAGCATGATCGACGAATATCCGATTCTGGCGGTGATCGCCGCCACCGCGTCCGGCACGACGCGGATGCGCGGGCTGAAAGAGTTGCGGGTAAAGGAGAGCGACCGGATGGCCGCCACCGCGGCGCTGCTGGCCGCCAATGGCGCTCGGGTCGAGGTCGAGGGCGACGACCTGATCGTGCATGGCGACGGTGCTCCCCCGGCGGGCGGCGGGTTGGTGCTCACTCACATGGACCATCGGATCGCCATGGCCGCGCTGGTGCTTGGCGTTGCGACGGAGCAGCCGGTTGCGGTGGACGATGCCGCGTGCATCGACACCAGCTTTCCCGAATTCGTCGACCTGATGAACCGCGCCGGCGCGAGGCTGGCGGCGGCGTGACTGCCCGGCCGATCAGCGCCAACGTGGGCTGCGGCGTGACCGCCCGGCCGATCAGCGCCAACGCGGGCGGCGGTGCGAACGCTCGGCGCATCGTTGCCATCGCTGGTGGCGGCGCGAACGCTCGGCGCATCGTCGCCATCGCTGGTGACGCGGCGTGACGGCCCGGCCGATCATCGCCATCGACGGCCCCGCCGCGGCCGGCAAAGGCACGCTGGCGCGGCGCATCGCTGCGGCGCTCGGGCTGCCCTACCTCGACACCGGCCTGCTGTATCGGGCGGTCGGCCGGCGCGTGCTGGACACGGGGGCCGACCCGGCCGACCCGGCGGTCGCCGAGGCCGCCGCCCGCGCGCTGATGCCGACCGACCTGGAACGCCCCGACCTGCGTGGCCCGCAGGCCGACGCCGCCGCCGCCGCCGTGGCCGCGATCCCCGCCGTGCGTGCCGCCCTGCTGGCTTTCCAGCGCGGTTTCGGGACGGAGCATGGAGCAGTACTGGACGGCCGTGACATCGGCACGGTGATCTTCCCCGATGCGGGGGTAAAACTGTTCGTCACCGCGAGCCTGGAGGAGCGTGCCCGTCGCCGCTGGCTGGAACTGCGAGCGAAGGGTGTGTCGGCCGATCTGACGACGGTCGAACAGGACATGCGGGCGCGTGACGCCCAGGACGCCGCGCGGACCGCGGCGCCGTTGCGCGCGGCGGACGACGCGGTGCTGCTGGATACCACGGCGCTGGATGCGGAGGCGGCGTTCCAGGCGGCGATGCAAGCGGTGCAAAGCAAGATCAAGATACTCCCCCTCCCCTTGAGGGCTTGGGGCGCGAAGCGGACCAAGGTTGGGGGGAGGGGTCGATAGCGCACAGCCGTCGCCTGCACGACCCCTCCCCCCAACCTTGGTCCGCTTCGCGCCCCAAGCCCTCAAGGGGAGGGGGAGTATTCCCTCTGCCCATCACCGCCGATGAGTTCGTCGCCCGCATGGCACCGCTCGGCCCGTTCGAGCCGGCACCGCTTCTGGCGGCGGGCGTATCGGGGGGCGCCGACAGCATGGCCCTCGCCCTCCTGGCCGATGCCTGGGCCCGCGCGCGGGGCGGGTCGCTGCTCGCCCTGGTGGTCGATCATGGCTTGCGGCCGGAAGCCGCCGCCGAGGCCGCGCTCACCGTGCAGCGCCTGGCCGGGTGCGGCATCCCCGCCAGAACCCTCCGCCTGGCCGGCCTGCACCGCGGCCCCGCGCTCGCCGAGCGCGCGCGCGCCGCACGCTACGCCGCCCTGCGCGCCGCCTGCGCCGGGCACGGCATCCTGCATCTCCTGCTGGGCCACCACGCCGCGGACCAGGCCGAGACCGTACTGATGCGGCGGCAGAGCGGCAGCGGCCCGGCCGGCCTCGCCGCCATGCCCGCACTCAGCGAGCAAACCGAACTCCGCCTGTTGCGGCCCTTGCTCGGGGTTCCGCCGGTGCGCCTGCGGGCCACGCTGCTTGCTGCCGGGGTTGCCTGGGTCGAGGATCCGTCGAACCGTGACCAACGCGCCCTGCGCTCGCGCCTGCGCGCCGGCCTGGGCGATCCGGACGGCACCGGCCCCGCCATTGCGGCGCTGTGCGAAGCCGCCCGCGCCGCCGGCACCACCCGTGCGGCGCGGGAGGCAGCCATTGCCGAGATCCTGGCCGAACGCGCCGCCATCCACCCCGAGGGTTTTGCGCTCCTGTCGCCGGGGCCCATCGAAGCGGCCGCCCTCGCGGCGCTGATCCAGACGATCGCCGGCGCCGCCTTTCCGCCGCCAACCCGTGCCGTCACCGCGCTCGCCGCTGCGCCGCGTCCGGCGACCCTGGCCGGAGTGCGCCTGCTGCCGGCCGGCCGCCTCGGCGACGGGTTGCTGCCGTTGGGCGAGGCCGCAGGCAAGGGACCGCTGCTGCTGGTGCGCGAGGCAGCGGGCAAGGGACCTCTGCTGCTGGTGCGCGAGGCCGCGGCCATGGCGCCCGTGGTCGCCGCGCGGCCCGGCGCCGTCTGGGACGGTCGCTTCCGACTGGCAGAGCGTGCCATGCCACCGGAGGACGCGACCATCGGCGCGCTCGGCGCCGATGCCGCCCGCCTGCGCCGCTGGTCGCGGCTGCCGTCGGCCGTCCTGCAAACCCTGCCGGCGCTGCGCCGCGGCAATTCTCTGGTGGCGGTGCCGCATCTGCTCTATCCTGACCGGGCCACCTGCGACGCCGTGCCGGTGGTGTTCAGCCCGCGGCGCCCGGCGGCCGGTGCGCCATTCCTGCCGGTCCCGGAACCCGGCGGTAACGTGGGCTGAGCGATGGGGGATGCGGTAGCGGGACGGACACCCTATGTTGCCCTAGGTTTCGCGCCAGCGGTGCACCGGTTCCAGGACCCGGGGCGGCGATCCGGGCCTGATCACGTGAGCGGAAGTCAATGAGCAATTTTGGCCGGAACCTGGCGTTGTGGGTGATCATCGCACTGCTGCTGGTGGTGCTGTTCAACCTGTTTCAGCCAGGCACGACGCATACCGCGGCCACTCAGGTCGCGTATTCCGACTTCATCTCGGAGGTGAACTCCGGCCGTGTGCGCGACGTGGTGATCCAGGGCCGCACGGTGTCCGGCCAACTCACCGACGGCCGTACCTTCCAGACCTACACGCCGGAAGATCCGTCCTTGGTGAAGACCCTCACCGACAAGAATGTGCGGGTGATCGCCAAGCCCGAGGATGCCGACGTCAACCCGCTGCTGCATTACCTGCTGTCCTGGTTCCCGATGCTGCTGCTGATCGGCGTCTGGGTGTTCTTCATGCGCCAGATGCAGGCGGGGGGCGGCCGCGCCATGGGCTTCGGCAAATCGCGCGCCCGCATGCTGACCGAGAAACAGGGACGCGTGACCTTCGACGACGTCGCCGGCATCGACGAGGCCAAGGGCGAACTCCAGGAGATCGTCGAGTTCCTCAAGGATCCGCAGAAATTCCAGCGGTTGGGCGGCAAGATCCCCAAGGGCGTGCTGCTGGTCGGCCCGCCCGGCACCGGCAAGACCCTGCTGGCCCGCGCCATCGCCGGCGAGGCGAACGTGCCGTTCTTCACCATCTCGGGTTCCGACTTCGTGGAAATGTTCGTGGGTGTCGGCGCGTCGCGGGTGCGCGACATGTTCGAGCAGGGGAAGAAGAACGCGCCGTGCATCATATTCATCGATGAAATCGACGCGGTGGGGCGGCATCGTGGTGCCGGCCTCGGTGGCGGCAACGACGAGCGCGAGCAAACGCTGAACCAGATGCTGGTGGAGATGGACGGGTTCGAGTCCAACGAGGGCGTCATCCTGATCGCCGCCACCAACCGGCCGGACGTGCTCGATCCGGCGCTGCTGCGGCCCGGGCGGTTCGATCGCCAGGTGGTGGTGCCGAACCCCGACGTGAACGGCCGCGAAAAGATCCTGCGGGTGCACATGCGCAAGGTGCCGCTGGCATCCGATGTCGATCCGAAGGTGATTGCGCGTGGGACGCCGGGGTTCTCCGGCGCCGACCTCGCCAACCTGGTGAACGAGGGTGCGCTGCTGGCCGCCCGGCTGGGCAAGCGCGTCGTCGCCATGGCCGAGTTCGAGGCCGCCAAGGACAAGGTGATGATGGGCACCGAGCGGCGCTCGTTGGTGATGTCCGAAGCGGAGAAGCGGATGACCGCCTATCACGAGGGCGGCCACGCGCTGTGCGCCATGCATGAGCCGGAATGCGATCCGGTGCACAAGGCGACGATCATCCCGCGCGGGCGGGCGCTGGGGTTGGTGATGAGCCTGCCGGAGGGCGACCGCTACTCGAAGTCGAAGTCCAAGCTGCTGTCCGAACTGACCATGGCGATGGGCGGCCGCGCGGCGGAGGAGATCATCTTCGGCCCGGACAAGGTGTCGAACGGCGCCGCCGGCGACATCAAGATGGCGACCGACCAGGCGCGCCGGATGATCACCGAGTGGGGCATGAGCGACAAGCTCGGTATGATCGCCTATGGCGACAACAGCCAGGAACTGTTCCTCGGGCACTCGGTGACGCAGACCAAGAACGTGTCGGAGGCGACGGCGCGGGATATCGATGCCGAGATCAAGGACATCATCGACAAGGCGTATGCCAAGGCGAAGCGCATCCTGACCGAGAACATCGAGGAGTTGCATCGGCTGGCGCGCGGGCTGCTGGAGCACGAGACGCTGAGCGGCGACGAGATCCGCACGGTGCTCCGCGGCGAACCGGTGATCCGCAAGGTGGTGGACGAGCCGGCGCCGGAGAACCGCCGTGCCTCGGTGCCGAGTGCGGGGCGTCCTGCGCCGCAGCCGCCCGCCGGCGGACCGGCACCGGCGCCGCAGCCGGGGTAAAGAAAACCTCTCTCGCGCCGCGCGCGGGGTTGAGCCGCGAAGCGGATCGACGCGCCGCGAAGCGGCGGGTGAGGATGCCGCGAGCGCCCCACTATGAATCCATCGCTCGGCGTGGTTCACGATGCGTGCGGCACGCGGCACCCTCACCCGCCGCGCGCCAGGGTGCGGCGACCTCTCCCGCCGCAGGCGGGAGAGGTTTGCTGACCATGATCGACCCCGACTGGCGCTCCATCAACCGTGCGCATTGGGACGAGAAGGTTCCGCTGCATGTCGGTCCGCGCGGCTACGACCTGGAGGACCTGCGGGCCGGCCACGGCGTCCTCAACGCCATCGAGGAAGCCGAACTTGGTGCGGTCGACGGTCAGCGCATCCTCCATCTGCAATGCCATTTCGGCCGTGACACGCTGATCCTGGCGCAACGCGGCGCGACGGTCGTCGGGCTGGATTTCTCGGCCCCGGCCATCGACGTCGCCCGCGCGCTCGCCGCCGAGCTTGGCCTGGCGGACCGGGCCCGCTTCGTGCAAGCCGACCTCTACGATGCCTGCGAGGCGATCCCGGAGCCGGCAAGTTTCGATCGGGTGTTCGTCACCTGGGGCGCCATCACCTGGCTGCCGGACATCGTCCGATGGGCCGAGATCGTCGCATTTTTCCTCAAGCCCGGCGGCACACTTTACCTCGCCGAGGCGCATCCCGCCGCCCTGGTGTTCGACGACGCGGCAGCGCAGTCCGACGGACGGCCCGGCTTCTTCGCCCCGTACTTCTCCCGCGACGCCGTGGTGATCGAGGAGGCGCACGACTACATCGACGAAACCGTGACGGTGCGGAATGCGACCACCCACACCTGGATCCATCCGCTGGGCGATGTCGTCACCGGACTGATCAAGGCCGGGCTCAGGCTCGATTGGCTGCATGAGCACGACGCCGTCACCTGGCACATGTTCGAGCAATTGGTGGACGACGGCACGGGCCAATGGCGCTGGCCCGACAGGCCGTGGTTGCCGCTGGCGTTCTCGCTCCAGGCAACGCGCCGGTAGGGCGGGCGAAGGCACGGGGACGCCGAGCGACAGGCGGACCCCCGTCCTAGATCCGCACCGCCGCTACCAATGCCCGGGTCATGCGCAGCAGGTCGGCGGCCGTGGTGCGGAACACGTGGCGAGGCGAGCCAGCGGCGGCCCAGACCGGATCGAGCACCAGCAGGTCCTCGTCCAACAGCATGAGCGGTAGGGTCAAGTGTCCGACCGGCGCCACCCCGCCGACCGCGAAGCCTGTGGTCAAGCGTACCCAGTCCGGATCGGCACGGCCGAGTTTCACACCGAGCGCCGCTCCGGCCCGCGCCGGGTCCACCCGGTTGGCGCCGGAGGTGACGATCACCGCCGCCCGTTCCCCGGCGCGGAACACGATCGACTTGGCGATCTGCGCCACGTCGCAGCCGACCGCGGCGGCCGCGTCGGCGGCGGTACGGGTGCCGTCGGGGAAAGCCGTGATGGTGTCGGGATGCCCCGCCGCTGCCAGCGCGGCGCGCACGCGCTCGACCGATCCCCTTGATGCCGTGCCTGACATCGTGCCTGTGCCTCCACCGATGGAACTGCGCACGGCTTGTATCCGCCGGCAGCGCCGCTTGGCCAACGCGAAGCACGACCGCGGTGGCAGGGGCGCACAGCGCACCAGTCCGGACGCGTTTTCTGCAATGCGTTGACGGCTGCGTCACCCTCCGGTGGGGCCACAATCCCTACGCCGGTCGCGCGGCTAAGCCACCCCGCCGGGGAACGGCGGGGTGGCTGGCCGGTCGGGCGGGTCTCGTCAGGTCCGGCGCACCCGGCGCAGCGCACCCAGGCCCAGCAATCCGCTGCCGAACAGCGCGAGCGCCGCCGGCTCCGGGACCTGTTGGGTAAGGCCGAGCGACTGGAGATCGGCGATGACGGCGGACGGCGAGTCCCCGTCGATGTCGCTGTTGAGCTGCGTGAAGGCCGAGTCGGGGATGTCGTCGCCCCAGGGCAGCGTGATCTGGGCGCCACCGCCGACGATGCCGTTGAATTGCATGACGTCGGTGGCGGTCAGGTTGGTCAGGCCGCCAACCGTCTGGGCTTGCGGTCCATAGGCCTGTGCGAACGGCGCGCAGGCCGTGGTGCCCCGGCCGCCACCAATCGCGAAGCCGTTGACGTAGGGCGTCATGATGGCGCCGTCCCCCGCGAGAACACCGGTCGCGTTGCAGGTGCCGATGTTGAACGCGCCAAACGTCCCGATCCCGCCCACCGTCAGGTAACTTTGCGTGATGGCCGAGCTGAGGAAGAAGCCGCCGCCGGCGACGCTCTGCGTGCCGACACCGTAGCCGTACAGGTAGATGAAGTTGGACCCGGCAACCAGGAAGTCGGCGACGACGACGGTCCCCGCGAGCGAGGCGTTGGCGTCGCTGAACACGAACGGCAGCACCGCATACCGGTTGAAGCCCAGGACGCCCACGAAGTTGGTGCGAATCCCGGCGTCGTTGAAGCACGGACCTGCGAAGCAGGTTACCGTTGCCGTCATGGTGGTCGCCCGGGCCTGCTCGCCCCAGTAGGGTGGCATCCAGGTTGCAAGGAGAAGCAGCAGTCCGAATAGCCATTTCTTGGCAGTCATTGATCGTCTCCTGTGCCGCTGCTCGCGGCGCGCTCTCGTGCCTTTCCCGTTGGGGCCGCAGCCCTGATGCCCTGCCGTTTCTCCAGGCCGTTCCCGCTTTGATTGCCGAAATTAACGTCAGCAACCAAACCGAGAATTATTTCGTCTATTACTCGTTAATCGTGCGTTACCTTACAGTAAGAGATCGCCCCAAACCTTGCGCTGGCGGACTCGCTCCGGTGGTTTCGGAGCGAATCTTCCGGCGCACGCATGGACGTTGGATAAGCAATCTTCGTGCCAACACCTAATTCATTGTTATATAGAGATAGTATGAATAGTCTCTGGACGATGTGTAAAAAAGTCAAACACATGAGACGATGATTCC
>JBEKNT010000214.1:0-11390 GCA_049522565.1 Acetobacteraceae bacterium | reverse complement strand
GGGCCGGGTCGCGGATGCCGCCCGCATCCGACGGACGGCGGATCATCGAGACGCGTGCTTCTCGAAGGAATCAGTGAAGGGGACAGGGGCGGCGGGAACCACGCGCCGCAAACGGCCGTCTTGGTCGCTATGATCTGGCAACGGGGAAAGCTCGCCCGAAGCCGAGGTCGTGCACGAGCCGGCCATCATTGCGTCAGCTTGGGAACCACGTCATCCTGGTCAGCGCCTCTCGTGTTGTGCTACGTCGCTCGTCCACACGAACCTGCCCGGCGGCAAGAGACGTAGGTGCGAGCGTGTAAGTCGCGCGAGACCTCGACGGAAGCACTGCAAGGCGCAAGGACATGACGATCTGCGAACCGGCGGGCCGCCGGTCCGGGCAACCCCGAACATTGACCGCGGGCATTTTCGACGTCGACGGTGTTCTGCTTGCGTCTCCGCATGAGCAAGCCTGGCGCGAAGCACTCCGCGGCTTTGCCGAGCCGGCTCGCTTCACCACCGCGATGTATCAGGCCCATGTCGCGGGCAAGCCGCGCCTGTGCGGTGCCCGCGCGGCCTTGGAGGCATTGGGTGTGCCGGACGCGGGACGGCAGGCCGACGCCTATGCCGAGCGCAAGCAGAAGCGGCTGGAGGAACTGATCGATGCCGGGACTATCGCTGCGTTCCCCGACGCGATCCGCTTCGTGCAGGCGGTTGCAGCGCTTGGTTGGCATATGGCTGTCGCGTCGTCGTCGAAAAACGCCAACCAAATGATGCGGTCGATCCGCCTCGACTCTGGCCGTAGCTTGCTGGATGTCTTCAGTGTCAACGTCTGTGGCCGCGATTTGCGGCATGGCAAACCGAATCCGGAGATTTTCCTGCTGGCTGCGGCGGAGCTCGGGGTAGCGCCCGCACAGTGTTTCGTCGTCGAGGATGCGCCCGCCGGCGTCGAGGCGGCCCGCGCAGGCGGCATGGCGGCGCTCGGCGTCGCGCGACTAGGCGACGCCGCCTCGCTGCGAGCGGCAGGGGCGGATCTGGTGGTGACGAGTTTGGACGAAGTTGCCATTGATGAACTGGTTGCCGGGCGGCTCAGCCGGCGGCCGACATGATCGGGCCAGGAAAGATGGAGCACGCGCTGGAGCCGACCGCCGATCCCGCTTGGGTGCTTGACGCGGAGGGCTATGATCCGCTCCGCGAGAGCAGCGTTGAGTCGCGCTTCGCGATCAGCAACGGGTTCCTGGGCGTCAGGGCCACACGAGCGATGACTCGGGGAGCGCGTTGGGTCGTCCCACCGCGCACCTACGTCGCCGGGCTGTTCGACACGGCTGGCACCGCGCAGGCGATACCGGCACTCGTCCCAGCCGCCGACTGGCTGCATGTCCGCATCCTGCTGCCTGACGGGGCTTGGGTACACCACCCTGGCGACATGTCGTTGCATCGCATGTCGCTCGACATGAAACGGGGTGCATTGCTCACCGAAGGCCGTCAGCTCAGTGCCCCCGGACAGGGCCGTCGCGGGCGCACCCTGCGCCTTGTGTCGTTGAGCGACCGCGCGGTGGGACTGCAACTCATCCAATTCGAGTTCGGGGATGCAGAGATCGAGGTCACGCTCGAAGCGTTGTTCGAGGGCCTGACCCTTGGACTCATAGCTGAACAGCTCAATCAGGATCTCGGCGTTTGGCGGACCCAGCATTCCGGCAAGGGTCTTGCCATGGCGACCGCGTCGTCGCTGCAGATCGATGGCCACGATCTTCCGCCGACCGCGCATGGCCAGTTGAAAACGTCCTGGACCTGGACATCCCGGCCCGGGCAGGTCGTGCGTTTCGAGCGCTTCGTCGCCGTGGTGCGGAGCGACACGAAGGGTGCCGATCCTGGCAGCCAGGCGCGGGCCAGGCTCGGCGTTGCGCGACAGCTCGGTTGGCGCGGCGTGGTCGCGGCGCACGAGGCAACCTGGTCAGCCCGCTGGCAGTGTAGCGACGTCGCGGTCGACGGCGACCCGGCGGCGCAGCAGGCATTGCGATTTGCAATCTACCACCTGAACAGCGCGGCCAACCCAGCCGACGAGCGCGTATCGATCGGCGCCCGGGCGCTGACCGGCGACGACTATCATGGGCATGTGTTCTGGGACACCGAGATCTACCTGCTGCCATTCTATACCCTGACCTGGCCCGAAGCGGCCCGCGCGATGCTGATGTATCGCTTCCACACAATCGATGGCGCGCGAGCGAAGGCCGCCCGGATGGGCTGGCGCGGGGCTCTCTATCCCTGGGAGTCTGCCGATTCCGGCGCGGAGACGACGCCGGATCAGGTCATTGGTCCGGACCGCAAGGTCGTCGATGTCCTGTGTGGCAAGCAGGAGCAGCACATCAGCGCGGACGTCGCCTACGCCGTCTGGCAATACTGGCAGACGACCGGGGACGAAGTGTTCCTGCTGAACGCCGGTGCCGAGATCCTGCTCGAGACGGGCCGGTTCTGGTCCAGCCGCGCTCAACCGGAGGCGGACGGTTACCACCATATCCGCGGCGTCATCGGACCGGACGAGTATCACGAGCATATCGACGACAATGCGTTCACCAACGTCATGGCGCGCTGGAACATTCGGCGCGCGCTCGATGTTGCGGCGTTGTTGCGCGAGCGTTGGCCCGAGCATTGGGAACGCCTCGCGTCCCGCCTCGGCGTGGACGACACGGAGCTGCAGCAATGGCTGAACGTCGCGGAGACGATGGCAACCGGCCTGGATGCCGCAACGGGGCTGTTCGAACAGTTCGCGGGGTTTTTTGCTCTCGAAGACATCGATCTGGCGAACTATGCAGGCCGTTCAGTGCCGATGGACGTCGTGCTTGGGCGAGAGCGGACGCAACGATCCCAGGTGGTCAAGCAGGCCGATGTCGTGGCACTCCTGGGGTTGCTGCCAGAGGAATTCGATGGCGAAAGAAGCGCGGCGAACTTCCGTTACTACGCGCCGCGGTGCAGCCAAGGCAGCTCGCTGAGCCAGGCAATGCATGGGCTCGTTGCCGCACGGCTAGGCTATGCCGAAATGGCGCTGCGCTACTTTCGGCAGACCGCGGCGATCGATCTGGCGGATACCCATGTGGCGATCGATGGCGGCGTGCACATCGCGGCCCTGGGCGGGATCTGGCTGACGGCGGTGTTGGGGTTCGGCGGGCTGTCACTGCAGAGCGATGGGATTAAGCTCGACCCGCGACTGCCGGCGGAATGGCACAGCCTCAGCTTCGGGTTTCAGTGGCGTGGCCGGCGCCTCAAGATCAGGATCGACCAGCCCGGGCAGCTTGCCGAGGCGACGCTCGAGGCAGGGGAACCGATGACACTTACCGTAAGCGGCAAGCCGCACGAACTCCGCCGCGACCAGGCGTTGCGGGTCTTCTGCGCAATTCCGTCCGAATCGACGGTC
This sequence comes from Acetobacteraceae bacterium, assembly GCA_049522565.1. Lineage (GTDB taxonomy): Bacteria > Pseudomonadota > Alphaproteobacteria > Acetobacterales > Acetobacteraceae > JASHVB01. The sequence continues at coordinate 8,002 of JBEKNT010000214.1, read as the reverse complement.
CGTCCACCGTCCAGCACGCATCGCACGTGATGGGAGAGATGACATAGCGGCTTCGCCGCTGGCGCTGTGTTTGCTGCCGGCACACCGAGGTGCATGGCTGCTACCGATCACGCACAGCCCGCGGTGCGGGAAGGCGGCGGCCAACCTGGCAGCTTTGATGTAGATCAATGCAACGTCAGAGCGCGTGTATGCAAATTGTTTGCGCGGGAGGCACGGAACAGGCCGTTCCGGCCAGACGTGAATGTTATTTCGGGCCGGCGGCGTGGCCCGGGATTGCTGCTGCCCCAAGTGAAGTCGGTTTCACAGGAGGTCGCGCCGGTGTCACAGTCATTGGAGGATCTGCTGGACCTGACGCTGAATACGCGACGGCAGCGCCTGCTTCAGAAGACAGCCGAACGGGCTCACACCCAGCAGGCGATCGACGATGCCCACGTGGATCTTGAGCGTATGCAAACCAAATTCTCTACCGAGGTTCGCTCCCTCATCCACAAGGCCGTAGAGCAAGCCAACCGGCACCTCGGCAAGAGGCCGGAACGTTGCGAGTTCCGTGACATATCCGGATATTACACTGGGCCGCTTTATGTCGGTGGATCGTCTTGCAATCCGATCGCATATGAACTGCGGGCTGACGGCGAAAAAGTGGGAGAGACGCTGCTTATCGAGCTGACGCACGACGGCATGATAAAAGCATCCCTCGGCCCGCTGCCCACATCCGTGCCGGAGGCTCACACGGCCAGAGTTGACTTTGGCTGGTGTCCCGTTTCGCTGGACGTGTTTGATGCAGCCTGCGCCTTGGATCTGGTCGTTCGGTATATTGCCACCATCACCGAACGGTGGCCGTTCGCCACGTCTTCCACGTGATATGAGCCAGCGCATCGGGCTGACATAGTTCTGCCAATCGTTGGCCTGGCTGCGGCGCTTGCTTGGTGTCTGTCCGGGAATAACCGCGTCAGATAGCGTGCGGCCTGGCATTGCGCTCGCAATGACAGGCGGCACGTGGTGTCGCGCAATGACAGGCTTCGCGCGAGGCCCACCTTCCTTCGATTCACTTGATGACCCCGCCGGTTGCCGGAGGCTTCCCCGATGGCGGCGCCACCAGCCACGATTGCGGGAGGACCACGCGCAGCAGACCGGCAGCACTCGACAGGCTTTGGATCGACCGACGTGCTTCCAGCAGCAGATCGCGTACCAGCAGTTTGTCGGTGGTCCCCGCGGTTTCCTGCACGAACGAGAGTCGATGCAGCGAAAACAGGCCAACCACAAACGCCAGGCCGAAGAAGAATGTCCAGGAATGAAAGTCGAGCACCTGAACGGTGACCGCCCCGACGCCACCCGTCCAGGTGAACGCGAGTGTGAGTTCCCGCGCGGCGAAGAAGTCGGCACACAGCCCGCCGATGATCGGCGCGATCGCGCCACAGGTCGCAACCACCACGCTGCTGGCCGCGAGGAAGGCGGTCGCCTGTCCAGACGGCGACAGCTTCATGACTATGTTGCCCGAAGCCAGAGCCACGCCGGCGGTGGCGACGCCCATCAGCACATGGATGACCACCAGCAGGTAGAGCGTCGCCGGACCGATCCAGGCGAGACCGGTGAAGGTCCAGCCCAGCGTGCAGACCAGGAACAGCGGCGCCGAGATTTGCAGCACCGCCTTGTTGCTGAACCGGTCGATCAGATTGCCCCAGAGACCAAGCGCGGCGATGTTGCTGAGCTGGCTCGCCACTGTCAGTGCGATGATCGTCGTCATCGCGTAGCCGAGCGTCTTCAACATATAAACGGCAAAGAACGGGGCGGCGAGATTGGCGGCAAAGTTCCACGACGACAGGAACACCATCAGCCGGCGGAAATTCGGATCCCGGAATGGTGTCATGAGCAATGCGAATATTTTGGTGCGCTGTGCGATCGGCGGCATCGGCTGCTCCGGCGTGATCGACAGCAGCCAGACCCCGCAAAAGCCGAACACCGCGCTGGCCACGAACAAGGCGGAGTAGGCGATTGCCGGATCCCCCGGCACGTGGCGCTTCCAGGCATCGATCAGCAGACCGCCAAGCAGCGCGACCGCGGTCGCGAGTGCGGTCGTTGCGGTGGAACGGCGGCCGAAGAAGCGACCGAAGTCGGTTTCGGGAACCAGGTCGCGCATCCAGGAATTCCAGGCGCAACCGGCAATGGCAGCCAGTGCTTGATACAACGCCACCGCCCCAACCAGCACGGCGATCGCGACATGCGTGCCAAGCAATGGCGCCGCCGCGGCGACGAGCAGGAACGAGCGGCCGATCCCCGCCGCCCAGGCGCAAATGGCGCGCCTGGCGCGGATGCGCTCGACCAGGACCACCGCCGGCAACTGCAGGAACTGCACGGCAAAGGGCACCGCCGCCAGCAGGCCGATGGCGAGATTGCTGGCGCCGAGCTGCACCATGAAGCCAGCCAGGAAGACCCCGGTCGTCAGCGAGCTCATCGCTTCGCTGGCGAGCGCGTCGTACAGCACCAGCCGAAATGTTCTGTCGAGGTTGTTAGCCGCCATCGCTGCGCCGGATCATGTTCACGCCGCAGCCGCGGTTTTCGTGCTGCCCGGGCAGCTTGCATGGCGGGCCTGGCATGGCAAGCCGGGCTGACGGGGTGGCACCTGCGATCAGGTCCCGCTGCTTGGCGAATACCTGTCGTAGCCAGTCCATCACCGCGCGCACGCAGGCGGCACGGCGCATATCGCGATGGACGACGATCCAGTACTCGGCGGCGAGTTCGGGGATCGGCAGGGTCAGCCGCTCAAGCAGGGGCCAGAAACCCGGCCGCGCACAGGGCGACAGGCCCGGGCCAACGCGCATTGCGTGCCAGGACCGACGCGCGGGCGGATGCTAAGTCGACGCCCAAGAATAACTGCTTCGAGGATCGCTGGGCACGAGCCAACACGTCATGGCGGGCGAAGGCCCCATGGGCGTTAAATTAGGGCGTTTGGGCGCCGGCACCGGCCACACCTCGTCATGGTGCGCCCCCGGGTCAAGCGCCCGGGGGCAGGCTCCGGCGCGCCATCCACGACTGTGGCGCTTGCGGCACAGCAAAGTCGTGGATGGCCGGCCTACGCCGACCATGACGGGGAAACGGATCCGCCCGCCATCAATCGATTCGTTGATTGTTGGGCGTCGCCTAAACCTGTGCCGGGCTCGGCTGCCCCACGGGGGGCACGTTGTCCGCGCCTCGCTCGAACAAGCGCCGACAGATCTTCTCCGCGGTGATCGGCAGATCGGTGATGCGCACACACGTCGCGGCAGCCACGGCATTGGCCACAGTCGCCAGCGGTTCGATACACGGCGGCTCGCCCACGCCCTTGGCGCCGAAGGGACCGGCCACACTCGCATGTTCCACCAGGATCGACTCGATGGACGGCACATCCATCGCGGTCGGCATCTTGTAATCGGTCAGGTTGGCATTCACGACGCGGCCCTCGTGGAACACGATCTCCTCGGACAAGGCCTGGCCAAGCCCTTGCGCCACGCCGCCTTCGATCTGCCCCTCGATGCCGGTCGGATTGATGGCGAAACCGACGTCCTGCGCGACAACATAGCGCTCGACGGTGATCTCACCCGTCTCGGTGTCCACCGACACTTCGGCGGCGTGAGCGTGGAAGCTCGGTGTGTTCCATGCCGGTAACGGATGGTTGTCCACCCGTGCGGCATCGTGCGGCGGCGCCGGTGCGATGAACGTACCGTGCGCAATCAGGCCGCCGCCCGCGAGTTGGATCAGCCGTGCCACCTCGGCGATGGCAATGCTTTCGGTTCCGGCGACCGCATGGCCCTGCGCGAGCGTCACGCGCTCCGGCGCGACTCCGAACCGCGCGGCGGCGAACCCGGCGATGCGCTGGCGCAACGTCGCCGCCGCCGCGCGCGCGGCATTGCCGACCGAGAACGCGGTGCGGCTGCCTTGCGCGCCATAGTCATACGGGACGCCTGCGGTATCGACAGCCGAAATCCGGATGGCATCCAGCGGCAGCCCGAGTTCCTCCGCCAGCACCTGGCACGCCCCGCTCAGCGCCCCAGTCCCCAACTCAACCGCGCCACTGCTCAGCGTGGCGGTGCCATCGGCGTTGAGCTTCACATAGACTCCGGAGGAACCGCCGGTCGTCATCCACCAGCCGCAGGCGATGCCCTTGCCGCGTCCCGGGCCGGGTCGGCGGTCGTGCCAGCCGATGGCATGCGCTGCCTTGCGCAGACATTCCTCGACGCTGACCGCGCTCAATGGCTCTCCGGCCGGGCCGCTATCCCCGTCGCGCACCACGTTGCGCAGCCGCAATTCCAGCGGATCGATGCCGAGATCGTCGGCGATGATGTCCATCTGGGATTCGGCCGCGAAGTTTCCCATCGGTCCCGCGGTTGCGCGGAACGACCCTGTCGGCACCTTGTTGGTGTAAACCGCGAAACCGTCCAACAGCAGGTTGGGGGTGCGGTAGGGGCCGGCGACGATTTGCAATGCCACGGCAGCGGTGCCGGCGCCCGATCCGGCATAGGCACCGCAATCCATCACCACGCGCGCCTGCTTCGCCAGCAAGGTCCCGTCGCGGCCGATGCCGGTGCGCAGCGTGATGATCGAGGCCTGGCGCGGATGCGCGGCCGTCAGTTCTTCCTCGCAGGTCGAGACCAGCTTCACCGGCCGTCCGGCCGCGCGTGACAGCAAGGCCGCGTGATGCTCCAGCGCGATGCGCAGCTTGCCGCCGAATCCGCCGCCGATGCCGGGAACCAGCACGCGGATCAGCGACACCGGCAGTTGCAGTATGTCGGCCAGCGTCGCCTGCACTTCGTACGGAAGCTGGCCGTTGCTCCACACGGTCAGCGAGCCGTCGCCTTCCCAGCGTGCCGTCGCGGCACGCGGCTCGGTGTAGCCGGCGTGCACCACGGGGGTGGTGAACCGGTGTTCATAGACCCGGAAGCATTGCGCGAAGGCCGCTGCGACATCGCCATGATGGATGCGCGAGTGGCTCGCCACGTTACCGGCGCGAGCCAGGATCGGCAGGGCCTGGTAGCGTGCCCAATCGGGATGCAGCAGCGGCGCGTCGGGCGCCAGCGCCGCCTCGGGCTCGAACACGGCCGGCAGTGGCTCGAACTCGGCTTCGATCGCAGCGACCGCGCGTTCGGCGATCTCGACGCTGGTCGCGGCGACCGCGGCGACCGGTTCGCCGATATAGCGCACACGGTCCGTTGCGAGCGCGGGCATGTCCTTGACCGCCGGGCCGTAGCGCGTGTTTGGAATGTCGGCGGCGGTGATCACGGCGCGCACCCCGGCGATGGCCAGCGCCGGCCGCACGTCCAGCCGGCGGATCAGCGCATGCGGCACCGGGCTGCGGAACAGTTTGCCGTACAGCATGCCTGGCAGGATGACGTCGGTGCCGTAGGTCTGCGTGCCCGTCACCTTGGCCGGCGCGTCGAGGCGCGGCAGGCGATGCCCGACGACAGCGAATCGGTTCGGCAGCGCCATCTCAAGCCGGCTCCCGCATGCGCGTCGCGGCGGCACGGATCGCATCGACGATCTTCTGATAGCCGGTGCAGCGGCACAGCGTGCCGGCAATTGCCTCGCGCACCGCGGCGGGGTCCGGCACCTCGCCCGGATGCTCGTCCAGATAGGACTTGGCGGTCAGCAGCATGCCGGGGATGCAATAGCCGCACTGCGCCGCGCCATGCTCGATGAAGGCCTGCTGCAACGGATGCAGCCGGCCGGGGCGGCCAAGGCCCTCGATCGTCATGATGGTCCGGCCACGGCATTGTACCGCAAGAAGAATGCAGGCGTTGACTGCCTTGCCGTCCAGCAGGACGGTGCAGACGCCGCATTCCGCTTCCAGGCAATTCTCCTTGGTGCCGGTCAGCCCGAGTTGCTGGCGCAGCACATGCAGCAGCGTCCAATGTGGCTCGACCAGAACGTCGTGCGCCTCGCCGTTGACCTGGAGTTGCAGCGGGATCGTGTTCATCGGCCGTATGCCTCGATGCGTTGCAGGCAGCGTTGCAGAGCGCGCGGCACCAGCGCCTGCACCAGCATCCGTCGATACTCGGCGGAGGCCCGCACATCGCTGATCGGCGCGCAGCCGGCCGCGGCGAGGCGTCCGGCTTCCTGAAGCGCTGCCGGTGTCGGTTCACAGCCGCGCAGGGCTTGCTCGGCCTGGGGTGCGCGCGTCGCGGTCGGCCCCACCGCACCGAGCGCGATGCGGACGGTCCGGCAGCTTCCGTCTGCGTCCAGTTGCAACAGTGCGGCGACGCAGACGATGGAAATCTCCATCGCACGGCGCCGGCCTGCCTTGATGAAGGCGGTCGCGCTGCGCTGCGGCGGGCGGGCGAACACGATGCTCGTCAACAGCTCATCGTCGCGGCGATCGGTGGCGCCGGGTCCGTGCAGGAACTGCGCGAGCGGAAGCCGCCGTGTGCCGCGTCCGCCGGCCAACGACACCGAGGCATCCAGCGCGAGCAATGGCGGCAGCAGGTCGGCCGCCGGCGAGGCATTCGCGACGTTGCCGCCGATCGTGGCGATATTGCGAATCTGATGCCCGCCGACGACGCGTGCCGCCTCCGCCAGCGCGGCCAGCGGTCCCGCGAAAACCGGTGATCGTTCGATCGCCTTGTGGGTTGTCAGCGCACCCAGGACGATTGCGTCCGCGCCCGCTTCGATGCCGCACAGGCCGCTGATGCCGCCCAGCGCGATCAGGTGTTGCGGCGCGCAGCGCTTGCGGTTGATCTGGATGATCAGGTCGGTACCGCCGGCCAGAAAGCGGGCATCCGGGCCGAACGCGCCGGCCAGCCGGATCGCTGCCTCAACGCTCTCGGGCTGATGGACCTGGAATGCCATGCGCGCTTCCGGGTCAGGCCGCCGCGGACATCACGGCAGGCCAGATTGCGCCGAGCGCCTCGATGGTTGCCTCCGCCGGCGCATCGTCCGCGGCCAGCGGGCGGACGATGATGGAATCGATGCCGGCCTTGCGCAGCGCGATGATGTGCGCCGTGACCTCATCCTTGGTGCCGGCCAGGGTGAACGCGTCCACATGACGGTCGGTGATCAGCGGCAACAGCGGAAGGTACGGCCGCACACCTTCGGCATAAGGTGCGTTCGCCATCGGCGCGGTGGCTGCTGAGGGAAGCGTCAGCCCTTCGGCCGCGGCGGTAGCAAGCTTGAGCGAACCGCGTCCCAGCAATCGGGCGACGGTTGGCCGGACGACATCGCGCGCCCGCCGTCCATCGGCCGCGACGCAGGCATTGAGCCGTGCGATCAGCCGCACCGATTGCGGATTGCGCCCGGCCGCGGCCGCGCCACGCGCCACCTCCGCCCGCAAGGCACGCGCTTCCGCGACCGAGCCGCAGGCCTCCATGATGGCGCCGTCCGCCACCGCGCCGGCGGCCCGTTGACCCAACGGGCCATTGCTCGCAATGACAACGGGTATCTCGGCGCGGATCGGCTTGAAGCTCAGATGACCGTTGCGGAACGAGATCACCTCGCCCTGCACATCGACATTTTCCCCCCGCAGCAAGGCGCGGATCAGCGCGATGGATTCGCGCAGGGCGCGCGGCGGCTTGTTCGGCTGGATGCCGAGTTCGGCGAAACCCGACACGCCCGCGCCCAGCCCCAGCACGGCGCGGCCGCCGGCGATCTCGTCCAGCGTGGCGATCGCCATCGCGGTCAGCGCCGGATGCCGCGCGAATGGGTCGGTGACACAGGGACCGAGCAGCACGCGCGAGGTGGCAAGGGCGACGCGGGTCAGGCAGGAATACACCTCGCGATAGAACCGCTCGTCGGCGATCCAAACCGTGTCGAAGCCGCATGCCTCGGCGAACCGCGCACGCTCGGCGAGCTGCGACACGGGCGTATCGCCCAGCATGAGAAGCTCCAGACCCATGGCGGTCTCCTTCTTCCGGCGCGCCAGAGCGCTTTCAGCCTGACTGGAAACGCAGACTACCCCCTGTCATTGCGGGTTCCCCACCGGCCAGCGGCCGACCCGCCCTGGACGAAACTGCGGAGACTGTCGCCGAGAAGGATACTC
>JBEKNT010000213.1:0-11469 GCA_049522565.1 Acetobacteraceae bacterium | reverse complement strand
CGCTGTCATTGCGAGGAGCGCAGCGTCGCAGCAACCTCCCGCCAGGCGAGCCTCGGCTCCTCACGCGGGAGGTTGCAGCGTCGCTGCGCGCCGCACAATGACATGGCAATCGCGAGGCTTTCGCACCGCCCGGCGACTGCGCTAACCTCGCCGCCATGGACAAGGACACGCCCCGCGCGCACCACGACCTGGGCGGCGCCGCGAAATTCATGTGCGAGGCGGTGGATACCACCCCGCACGGTTTAACCGACTTCGACAAGCAGGTGGACGCGATCCGCCAAATCCTCGGCGCCAAGCAGATCATGACCGTGGACGAGTTGCGGCGCGGCATCGAATCCATCCCCGAGGCCGAGTACCACCGGCTGAGCTACTACCGCCGCTGGATCCGCTCGATCACCGGCATCCTGTTGCAGAAGGGCGTCATCACCGAGGCCGAGTTGCGCGCGGCGCTGGAGGCGGGATGATGTTCGATCCCGGCAGCAGCGTGCGGGTAAAGAACGATTGGCCGGAGACGCGCGGCCCCGCGCACATCCGCACGCCGCATTACGTGCGTGGCATGCAGGGGACGGTGGTGCGGTGGCTGGGCGCCTTCCCCAACCCGGAGGACCTCGCCTTCGCGCGTCCGGCGGCAACGCGCGCGCTGTATCACGTGCGCTTCGACCAGCCCGCCATATGGCAGGAAGGCCGCGCGGGCGACGAACTGGTGGTGGAAATCTTCGAGCATTGGCTGGAGCCGGCATGACCATCGTTGAAACCGACGGCGAAAAGCTGCTGACCGCGTTGCGCAGCGTACTGGCGGCGAAGGGCATCGCCTCGCCGGCGGAGATCGCCGAACGCATCGCCAGCACCGACAGCGCCAATCCCGGCCAAGGCGCGCGCATGGTGGCGAAGGCGTGGACCGATCCGGCGTATCGCGCTCGGATGCTTGAGGACGGGACGAAGGCGGCCGAGGAACTCGGCATTCCGATGCGCGGCATGCCGCCTCTCGGCGTGTTGGAGGACAGCGCGGACGTTCATAACCTGATCGTCTGCACGCTGTGCAGTTGCTATCCGCGCGCGGTGCTCGGCTATCCGCCGTTCTGGTACAAGTCGGCGGGGTATCGCGCGCGCGCGGTGCGCGATCCGCGCGGGCTGCTGGCGGAGGAATGGGGCACGGTGCTGCCCGACCACGTCAGGCTGCGCGTGGTCGATTCGACCGCGGATTACCGCTGGATGGTGCTGCCGCTCCGCCCGGCCGGAACCGAAGGCTGGGACGAGCAACGGCTGGCGTCGATCGTGCGCGAGGGCGACATGATCGGGGTGACCATCCCGCGCGTGTAGGCCGAGCATTCACCGTCGAAGCCAGACGATTAAGCATAGCTAAGGGGGTACCACACCGAATACGACAATCGCCTCCGGAACCGCAGCAGGGCTGGCGGCTGAATATATCGGGTAGCAGTGCCTGTTCTGTGCCGTTGGAATTGAGCGGGCATTGCGACATCTCCCTGCACAAATCCGGGCCGAGAACGATACCACTATCCGGTCGATTGAACGGTCCAGAGCACCGGAGAGAGGTAGCGAAGAGTCTGTTATAGGAACACCAAATATGAGTCCAACGACGTCGCTCCTCCTCGGATCGGCAATAGGCTTTGTCGGTAGCATCATCGGTGCAATTTTGGTTTCGCTCTGGGTTGAATGGTGTCGATCGCCGAGGCTAAATCTTGCAATTCCAATCGAAACGAAAGAATGGCAATTTGCCCACTCCCAAGACGCAACGCCGTTACCAGCACGCACACTTCAACTGCTCGTACGCAACGCACCGTCAGCCACGTGGATAACTCGCGCGGCTGCGCAGCGATGCCGCGCGACAGTCACGTTTCATCGTGGTGATGGAAGCGATCTCTTTCAAAGACCGATGCAGGGGCGCTGGGCCAACTCACCGCAGCCGACTGAGGTTTTCCAATTCGTGACCCCGGATGGACAACGGGCGTTCAGCGTCGACACGACATCCTATATTGATATATATCCTGGCGAGAATGAGCTGCTTGATGTAGTTATCCGGTACGGTGAAGAGACCGAGTGCTACGTCTGGAACAACGAGACGTACGCGTACCCCGACAGGCGAACCCAACATTGGAAAATCATAAAAGGGGAATACCTAATGAAGGTGACGATTACTTGCTCTGGCGGTTCACAAAACGGGTCATTCCGCTTAATGAATGATGGCACGCGTCTGCAATTCCATTTGCTACACGCCGACGCTAAACGACGCCCGAAACTGACGTAGGAGATCGGTCCAGCATGGTGCGGTAGCCATTCACAGATCCACGTCCCTCGCCGGAAGAAGATCTGCATCGAAGTCCCTGAACTCCTCGTCGATCGGCTCCCAGGTCGCGAGCAACGCCAGAAGCCCACCTTTGCGGATCGGCTCGATGACCAGGCGGTTGCCCTCCCGATGCATCAGGGCGGTGTCGCCGGGAAGCTCGAATTCGACGGGAATCCGGACGGCCTGGTGGCGGCCGTTCTTGAAGAGACGAACCTCTCGAGCATAGGGCATTCGGCCCCTCCGATGCTGGACCTATGCCACAATATAGGCCGCGCCAGAGCCAATCGCCAGATTCGATCGGACCGGCGCAGCTATCCGTGCGCGTTGCTTCAACTCCCGAAGAACACCAGCGCCCGCAGCTCGATGCTTTCGCGCGGCAACACGTCCGGCGGCGTGGTGGGATCCTCGAACGCGGTGTGCGGCATGAAGCGCGCGCGGCCGTCCTTCGCGGAATCGAAGCATTTCAGCAGCAGCACTTCGTCAGTGCGCATCGCCGGTGCATAGAACCAGCGATGCGCCGGGTTGTAGGTCAGCGCGAAGATCTCGCCGGCGCGGTCGGAATACACCAGATCCTGCGGCACCCAGTCGCCCGGCGCCACGCTGCCCGCGTCGCATACCGCCAGCGGCGCGTCGCGCAGCGGACCGCGGATCGGCCGCCACACATTCACAATGGCGAAGCGGCGGCGCAACAGCGCCTCGGCTTCCTCGCCCATCAGGTCGCGCACGCGTTGCGGGCCGGAGAGTTCGGTGTAGTCGCCATGGATGCGCGGCACCGGCAGCCGCGGAACACCTGGCGTGCGGTCCTCCACGCCAGGCGTGCGGCGGCGGATCGTGTGGTCGAACACCAGGACGCGGGTGCCGCCGGTCACCGCTGCCAGCAGCTTCTCCGCCTCGGGGCAATAGACGCCGCGCAATTCGGCTTCGTCGTAGAAGTCGTACACCGCACTGCCGCTTTCCACCAGCGCGAAACCCTCGCGGTCGAGCGACACCGCGTGCGCCACCGGCCGCATGTCATGGATCGGCATGGTGTGCGTCTCGAGTTCCAGGTTGCTGCGCGGGATGCCCGGCCCCGGATCATAGGTGTAGGTGCGCGGCCGTTCGGTCATCTTCGCAAGGTAGGTGAGTTCGCCTCGCACGGACGGCAGGTGTTCGGCGACGGGCTGATCCAGCGGCATAGCGTCGTTCCTCGCGCGATTTCGCGCATCAAGTAGCGGATTCCATGCTGACCCAGATGGGTGCGCCGCGGCGACAGACAATGCTTCGCGGGCGAGGCTACGCAGCCACGGCACCTAGCCGACAGATTTGTTCTAGCGCCGCGGCAATATGCTCCGGGTGCGTCGAAGCATGCTCGATTTCCCAGAGCCACGGCTGTCCGTCGGCGGCATAATGGATCACGAGGTCGGGTCCTGCATCCTCGCCGCCAATCGCCACGGAACTCCGGGTTGCGGAACCGGGCCAGGAGCGCAGCTCGATAGCCATGCTGTCGGTCTCAGGATAGTAACGGATGTTCGGCTCGACGCTCACGGCTTGAACCCTTGATCCCAGAACGCGTTGTGCACGGTTGCCCTGTCGGCCTCGAGCACCACGCGCAGCCAGCGACCGCGCCGCCCGATCCACACCCGATGTCGCCACCGTCCGTCCGGCTGCTGCATCATCCGGGCCGGTTGCGCCATTGCACACAGGACACCGGCAGCAGTGATGTCAGCCCGGTCGGGACGAGCTGTCACTTCCTGGTCATAGTAACGAGTCCGCCAGAACGGGCGGCGGCAGCCGTGGTGGGTGCTCTGCCAGATGGCGCTTGGGCCTCTTGCGGGTACGCCACCCCAGCAGACCGGTGCGTACGCCGCAACAAGTCGCGCCCTACCCGAACGCCCCCACCTCGTGCGTCACCGCGGTGGCGATCTCCCGCACCATGCCGAACAGCGCGCGCATCGGCGCGAAGATTTCCGCGTGTTCGCGCGCGTAGGCCGCCGAACCGCGCGGCGCGGCTGGCTCGGCATAATCGCACTCCGCCGACGGGTCCGGCGCGGCGGGAAAGATTTCCGCCAGCACATCCAGCGCCGCTTCGATGTCCAGCCGCAGGATCGCCGCCTCCAGCACAGGCCGCGTGACGCCGTGGCGCGGGGAGAAATCGGAAATCTCCGCCGACAGCAGCCAGATGCGATGCACCAGCGCCAGGCGCAGCGCGTGCAGCAGCACCTCGCGCGTCGCCATGCGCGGGGCCTCCGGCCAGGCGACACGCAGCGCCAGGTGGTCGGCCTGGATGCGGCGGAACATCGACTGCGCCGCTGCCCAGATGTCCAGCCGTTCCAGCGCGCGCGCCACCGAGACCAGTGCCTCGCGGCGCCCCACCTGCCCCGTGTGCGCGGCGCGATCGAGCCAGGTGCCGGGATCGAGCGTCGCGATCACCGCGCGCAGCACGTCGATGTCGGAATGCGCCAGGCCGTGCGTCGCCAGCTCCATGGCGCGGTGGAAGCGCCGGCTCTTGGCGTGCATCTCGGCGAAGGTCTCCGGGTGCCGCGCCGCCGCCGCGCCGATCCCTTGCAGCGTGTTGGCGCACCAGCCGAGTTGCTGGAGGATCGCGTTGTTCGGAATGGCGCGCAGCTCGCGCGGGTGGCGGATGCGCGCCGCGCCGGCCATGCCGTCCGATTGCCGCGCCGACGGCCGCGATCCGGTGCGGTCGATCAGCGCCGGACCGAACGCGCCGAGCAGGGAGCCGTAGCCGACGTCCTCGACCAGGGCTTCCATGCCGGCGCGGACGGTGGCGAAGAAGTCCGCGGCGAAATCCGGATCGGCATAGACCGGGTCCTCGATCGGCCCCGCCGCCGGATGGTAGGTTTGCTCGGCGATGCGGGTGATGGTGGCCAGCGCCAGCTCCGGCGTGCCGAACAGCAGGTAGCCGTCGCCGCCCTGGACCGCGCTTTCCTCGCGCACCGCCACGCCGGCGCGGTTCAGCGCCTGGCGCGACGCGGTCGGCGACAGGTATTTCAGCCGGTCGGCCAGCGAGCCCGGATGCGCGCCACGGCCGATGCTCTCGCCATGCGTGTCGAACAGGATCACCTCGACGCCGCGCACGTTGTGGCGTTCCAGCATGGCGGCGATCTTCAGGCGCAGCCGTTCGACCAGGTAGCTGGCGGCAAGCTGGCCGACATAGCGCCCGGAATCCGAATAGCCGAACTGCAAGGCCAGCCGCCCGGTATCGCGCAGATACGCCCGGTAATGCGGGCTGCGCAGCGCTTCTTCCAGTACTGTCGCGCCCTGGTCCAGCGCTTCCGCCGTCTCGAACAGGGGGGAAATCTCGATGCGGTCGGCGACGCCGAACAGTTTCGCCAGCCATAGCGCGGCGAGCAACGTATAGCCGGTCTCGGTCTCGGCGATCAGGAAGCGGACCGGTGTGGAGCCATCCACGTGCTTCAGGATCTGCGCCACGGTCATCATCAGCCGCGCCGCCGAGGCTTGCTCCGCCAGCAGCGCACCGAAATCCACCGGCACCGGCTGCACCGTGTCGAGCGCGGTGTTGATCGCGGCGAACAGCGCGCGGCGATGCGCGGGGTCTTCCGGCGGATCGGTGATGCCCAGCCGCTGCCGCACCACGTTATGAATTTGTGCGGCGTTCAGCCGCGTATGCGTGTGCGCCAGCGCCAGGCCGTGCGACACCAGCCCGGCGCGCGCCACGCACAACCCCAGCCGGGCCTGGTCGTCGTCCGCGATGTCGATCGCGTCGCGGAACAGCGGCAACAGCGGCTCCGGTGAGGTCAGCGCCGCGTCATGCCGCCCGACCAGTGCCTGGGCGAAGGCGGCGACGCGCGGCGGGTCCGGCGCGTCGGGACAGGCGGCAAGCTGTGCCGCGACGGCGTCCATCGCCTGGGTGACGCGGTCCAGCAAGGGCGACGGCGCCGACAGCGCGGCGAGCTGTGCGTGCAGCCGGGCAAGCTGCCGCTGCTTCATGTCCAGCCGCAGCCTCAGCGTATCCCACCAGCCGATATCGGTGCGGCCGTCGGTGTCGTAGCCGACCCAGGTGGACAGGATGACCGGCCGCGGGTTCAGCTCGGTCCAGCGATCCGGCCAGGCAGAGCATGCCACCGAGAGCAGAGCGGCGTTGAAGCTGTCGATCGCGTTGCGGCCGCGGGCGATGGCGTCACCCGCCTGCTCGTATTCCTCGGCCAGGGTGATCGGCGGCGGGCGGTGCGAGGCGAAAGCCGGCCCGGGACGGCCGCAGGCGGCCTCGGCCAGCGCCTGTCCCACCGGATATGGCAAAGCGAAGGTGGGGTGCGCGGTGAACACCGCGGCAAATCGCGGGCGCTCCACCAGGGCACGGTATTCGGCCCAGCGCACCGGGCTGTCGTTCGGGTCGGGCCGCAGCAACTGCCGGGCGAGGCGATGCAGCACCGCCTCGTTCGCCGCGGTGTCCACCCCGCCGACATAGGCGGCCAGCCGTTGGGCGCGATCGGCAAAGGCAGCGTCGCGCAAATGGCGGATCAGCGCGGCGATGGCCGCATCGTCGAGGCCGCCGGCGTCCATCCGCCGGCTGATCGCCAGCGCCACCAGCAGCACCGGGTTGCCGAACGGGTCCTGCTCGCCGCGTGCGCCGAGGCGCGCGGTCAGCTCCAGCAGGTCCTGGGCCAGCAAGGCGACCGGGTCGGTCGGCATATCCGCCATGCGCCGATCCTGCCGTCCATTGTGCGCCGCAGCAAGAAAAACCCGCAGGTGAGGCGACGCCCGCTGGGGCCGCTCTCATCCCATCGCGGCAAGGGGTGGCGATGGCCTCGTGGCTCCGGGAAGGCCGGCGTCCAGGCCGCTACCGGATTGTCCGATGTCCGCGGACGTGTCGGAAACGCCGGCATTCACCCGTCATTGCGCGTTGACCACCGTCCGCGGCCGGCCGGTGGTCAACCCACAATGACGGAAGGCCTCGACGATTCGCGTCAGCGTGGCAATGCCCTAGAACCGCATGGTGAACCTGAGCATCACCTGGTTCGCGACGTAAGAGTCGCTCCTCCAGAAAAAGTCGTAGACGCCTTCGACCGACCAGGTCTTTGCAGTGCATGAGCAGGAGAGGAATGTCAGGCCGGCGCCGACATTGAGCGTATCGGCAGACGTTCGCGGCCCTTGGGTTGTGAACGAATCCGATCCCGTCAGCTCGAGCGCTGCCCAGCTATCCTGCATTCTGGGGTTGAGGAGCTCATGATACCACTTGAAATGCACCTCGGGAACATACGTCCCATTAGCAGTGCTGAAGGCCTGCGCCGCCTTCACTCCCAAAGCGGACTCGAGGAAGTCGTAATTCTGGGAGTTCACACTCAGATTGAGCGGGGCCGCGCCGGTTTCCGTGTAGCTGTCCAGATTCATATGGGTGTACTGGAGTGAGGCAAGCGGTGTGATCGTGAAGCCCTGCGCAAAGAAGTGGTAGCCGGTTGTCAGGTAAGCGGTGTAGTCCTGTCCGCTATAGCTGCCCTGCGCCGTGCTGTTGATTATACCGGGCACCAGAACGTTCCGATTCTCCGAATAATCGTTCCAGCCAAATGACAAATCGCCATCGACGAACCACGGCCCCTGCTCATGAGCGATGTAGGCGGTTGCTTCATAGGCGTTGGAATCGGTGTTGGCGCTGACCGTCTTTCCATCGATTGTGGTTCGTGCATAGCCGATGCCAAAGCCCACGCGCGTCTCGCCATCGAAGGGCATGTGAAGAAGTGGTGCGTCGTACCCGATCATCATGCCGAAAATGGTGGAATTATACCCCGTGAAGCCGTCCTGGGCGCCTTGGTTGCCGAAATATCCAAAGCCTTTCACCCACCCGCCGGCGGATGGCTGGTTTTGCTGGCAGGTCAAAGGCTGCTGCGTGCCGGGCTGGCGAGGCTGGTTGACCTGGCCGCACATGACCTCGTCCAGATGAGACAGCCACAGATTCTCGAACTCTCGGGTCGCCTGGAAGGTCACCAGAGGCGCCCCTAGATCCGGAGCCGAAGGCACGATCGGATTGGGCGTTCCCGGCGGCAATCCCGCAGGCGTTGCCGGAGGCGTTCCCGGCGGCGATCCCGGCGGCGGCGTGATTGGAACCGATCCCAGAAACGCTTGCTGGCTGGTTATTTCTATCAGTCCCTGTCCGAAGTCGAGGCCGGTGAACTTGGAATTCGCGTTGGTGAGATCCACCACATTGACAGTCGTAGAAGGAGTGCCGGTTTGCGAACCGTTGGTCTTGACGATGTAGAAGGTGGTTCCGACCGGGATGACGGCCGTGGTGGGGACAGTCACGTCCACCGTGAGCGCCGTTCCAAGATTCGTGGTTCCCACTGGCCTGATGTTGCCGTAGAGCGTCGGGCTGGCCAGGGTCGTATTGATCACGCCGTTCGTCGTGCTATCGGCGATCGTAAGGGCGCCGGTGACATTCAACGTATTCGTCGCCAGAGAGAACGAATAGATGTTCGCCGCCCCATTGATCAATGCGCTCACCCCGGCGCTATTGCTGCCTCCCGAGACAGTGACGTTCTTCAGCGAAAAGCCGCCGGTACCGACGGCGCCATCCAGTTCACTCCCCCCGCCAAGCACCAACGTGCCCGTACCGAGAACGGTACCCGAATTTGGCACCGTGGTCGTGATCGCGCCAGAGAGGTAGGTGCCCGCAGCAAGCACGATGGTGCCGTCGCCATTATAAATCACGCCACCGGGGCTCTGGTTCAAGGCCGCATTGAAGTTCAGTGTGCCGGTTCCGCTGACGTACGTCGTGGTGTCATAGACCGGGCCCAGGAAATTCACCGTAGTTCCATTGGCCCCGCCGGTGACGCCGAGAAGATAGGGTCCACCTGGCTCGAGCATACCTATCGACCCATACACATTCGAGCTGCCAAGGAATACGACATTGCCGGTGCTGGTGGCCGCGGTGCTGACGGCAGGGAGAAGGGAAGTAAGAGACGTGTTGGTGGTAAAGATATCGGTTGGGAGGGGAGCGGGCCCAACGTCCAAGGTAGCCGCACCTGAACTATCGACGCCATTCGCCGAACCGGCGGGACTCAACGGAGTGATGGCCGGAGTGACGGGGCCGGAGGTGGCGGTGATCTGTTGCCTCTGAGCAAAACTCGTCGGACCCCAAGCTTCAAGTGCAGCAACGAAGCCAAGGAGAAAATGCCAGCGCTTCATGTCAGGAGCCTCCTTCGAGCCGTCACTCGGGATCTGGTCCCGCATGTTCCCGTTCCTGGCTCGCCTCGGCATGCCGATCGACCGCCGCCGCCAGGTGGGTGTTGAGCTGTTAGACAGACTGCGCCCGGATGTTGTCGAGACGCCCGTATGGTCTTAGACACCGCGTTGCGTCTGGGATGACGGTCGGACGTGCAGGCCTTGGCAATGGCGGTTACGAGCGTCGGCAGCATGTACGACAGGCTCCCGGGCCGATCTTGCGGGCGATGCCTCACACGCCTCCGCATGTCTCAATTGCGCGGCCGGCGGATCGTCGCATTGACCTGGATCAATCCGCCGGGTTTCCGTTTGGTTGCCTTTCCATCGGCGCGTTGGCCGCGTCTGGGGCCTCGCAAGGCCTCGGCGGGATCTGCGGCATGCGACCTGCCCCGCGATGCCGATGGGTCATCCGACAGGTGCAGGCAACCGGTCCGGTGGCCAGGACAGGGCGCGAAATCGATCGCCCGCCCGCTGATCGCGCAACGTCAGATCGAGATCGCCGAACTCACCGGCGCCGATGCGGTGGCGCACGGCGCGACCGGCAAGGGCACGGATTCAATAATCTCGATCTGATCGGCACTCGGCGGCTCCGTCAGGGCGGCATAACGTCCAAGTCGGAGTGTCCAGCAAACCGGCCAGTTTGGGGTGCGGATGTTGACGGTGCAGCATTCGATGTACCTCGGTCAGCCTGCTGGACGGCGTCGGCGAACAGCGCGGGCGCCAGATGGTGTCGAACCGCGGCGTGAGAGCGCCATCCTTGATGGCCGCGGGACGCCGTTCGGTCATTGCATTCCCGGCCGGACGGCGGTCCTTGGTTCGCTCATGGTGCCGTCCAGGGGTCAATGAGCGTGAGGCCGCAACCTGAGAACCCGCCGGAATCTCGCGTGGCGACGCTGGCCCCTGCGGCAGGTGCTGTCGCGGCGATCAGCGCATCAAATCCCTCGATGGGATTGCCGGCCCGGCGGCGCGTCACGACCATGCCAGGACAACGGGCCGTCGCCCCGGCACCGAATGCCAGGACACGCCCGGTAAAATCTTCGGCAAACATCGCCTGCGCGGCATCGGTCAGCATTGTGCGCCGCCGCCCTTCCGGCAAGGCCGCGATCGCCTAGAAAATCTCGGCCTGGTTGATGCAGGTTGTGTAGAGCAGTGCACGGGGTTGCGCCGCGACCCAAGCCAACACCTTTGGATGAGGCTCGGCAGGCATCAATTCCGATATGACATTCGTATCCAGAACTATCACGGGTCGAATACCGGTGGCGGGCCGATCGTAACGGGCGGGTGGGGTTCCAATTCGACGTCACCGAGTGCCGCAAAGCGTCTCCGGATCGCTTCAGCCAGATTCGGCTCGCGGTCACGCTCCCCGGCCAGCGCGTCACTCAGGATGGAACGAAGTTCAGCTTCCATCGACCGGCGATGACGAGCAGCGCGCACGCGCAACTGCTCTTTCACCGCCCCGTCAACATTGCGGATCGTCAGCGTTGTCGCCGGTAAATCACTCCGCTGGATGCCAGCAGTGTATGCAATGCAGGCATTGCATACAAGGAATCTGGAAACGTCACATAGGACAAGCGATGGCCGATCGTGACCGTCCCGGCACGACGCGGGGCTGGCCCATCCAGGCGCCCCGGCAACGCCGCACCCGTGCACACGTCCCCCGATCCCCCGCCCGCCCGCCTTGCGCGCCCCCCGCCCCAGCGTTACTCCCATCGCACCATCCAGCCTCGCGAAAGGTCGCCGCCATGCCGGTGAAGGACGTGAAGAAGGTCGTGCTCGCCTATTCCGGCGGCCTCGATACCAGCGTGATCCTGCGCTGGCTCCAGGTGACCTATCGCTGCGAGGTCGTCACCTTCACCGCCGATCTCGGCCAGGGCGAGGAACTCGGCCCGGCCCGCCAAAAAGCCGAGAACGCCGGCGTGAAAGAAATCTTCGTCGACGACCTGCGCGAGACCTTCGTGCGCGACTTCGTCTTCCCGATGTTCCGCGCCAAC
>JBEKNT010000212.1:0-11489 GCA_049522565.1 Acetobacteraceae bacterium | reverse complement strand
GGCATGCCCAGGCCGCGATACACCGCCTGCTTCGACGCACGCACCGCTTTGGGCGAGCATTCCAGGATCAGGCCGGCCCAGCGCTTCGCCGCTTCCAGCGCGTTGCCTTGCGGCACCACTTCGGTGACGAAGCCAAGTTCGAAGCCCTCGCGCGCGGTCACCCGCCGGCCGGTGAGGATCATGCCCATCGCCCGCTTCATCGGGATCATACGCGGCAGCCGGTGCACGCCGCCGCCACCGGCGATCAGGCCGACACGCGGCTCGGGCAGCGCGAACAGCGCGTTCTCGGCGGCGATGATGATGTCGCAGGCCAGCGCGGTCTCGAAGCCGCCGCCCATCGCCCAGCCGTTCACCGCGGCGATCAGCGGCTTGTCGAGGTTGAAGCGGTGCGTGATGCCGGCGAACCCGTTCGGTCCGTTCGGCCGGCGTTTGCCCGCCGCCTGCACCTTCAGGTCGTTGCCGGCGGAGAACGCTCGGTCGCCGGCGCCGGTGATGATGCCCACCCACAGATCGTCGCGCGCCGCGAACTCGTCCCACACGGAGGAAAGTTCGTCGTTGGCGTCGGCGTGCAGGGCGTTCAGCACCTCCGGGCGGTTCAGCGTGACGGTGCGGACATGGCCTTCGTCGTGGACGATGCAGTACTGGTGGGTCATGTGGCCGCCTTCCGGTTTGGCGGCATCGTAGCGGCGCGGTGCGTGGCGGCAACCCATGCGCCGAGGGCCAAGCAAAGCCGCTCGTGCGACGCATTCCGCCCCACCGGTGAGGCATCGCCCCGCCGCAGCCTCGCCCAAGCGATCCGGTTCAGGCGATGCTCAGAGGCACGCTTGCAGGTCGGTTTGCGTGACGTCGTTGCCCTTGAACAGCAGCGGCGCGTTCATGGTCTTCGCCAACGCATCGGCGGCACAGTCGGAAAGATTAAGCCCTGCCTTGGGACCGATGCCCTTGCCATAGCGGTCGAACGCGACAGCGGCGGCACGCACCTGTATCTCGTCAAACGGGACGATCTCGATCTCCATGTCCGCCGGCAGTTGCCAAAGCCGCGGTACGGCCGCCGCGCCATGACGCAAGCGCAACACTGTCGCGGTCTCGTGGGCGTTGACCGCCGATATGACACAGGGCTCGTCGCCGACAAGAATGTCCTCGAACGCCTGCGTTTCCGGCTCCCTGAACAAGACGGCAACCAAGGCCGAGCTATCGACGACGATCATACAGCGTTGAGGTCGTCCATGATTTCCCGCGGGGAACGCCGATCCAGGATTGGCATGGCCGCGATCTCGCGCACGATGCGGTCGATGCGCGCCCGCCGCGCGGTCACCGCGGCGGCGGATCGGTCGCGAGGCCGGCTGTGCTCCGGTGCGATGCCGGCCGCGCGCGCACGCGCTTCCAGCGCCTGCCGGATGGCGTCTTCGACAGTAACGCTTTGCGCCTCGGCCAGGCGCCGTGCCAGCGCGTCGATTTCGTGGGACAGGGCGATCATGGCCGCATGTTTGCCATAGGGCGCTCCCTCACCCAAACACGCCGCACGCGCCGTCGATGTTCCTGGCCGAAACGCGAAGCCCGGCGGGAGGCGCCGCGGGAGGGTGCCGCGGTGCCCAATCCCAAGCCGCGATGCGACACGCAATCAGACCGCGGTGAACCGTTGCACCCTCACCCTCGACGCTATGGCGCCTCGACCTCTCCCGCAGCGCGGGAGAGGTTTTCTCGCTCTCCCTCACCGTCTTCGTGCGGTCATCCGCCGATCACCGCATCGGTGCGCAGCTTGCCCAGCGCGTCGCGATCCAGCCCGAGCCACTCGGCCAGCACCTCGTCGCTATGCTGTCCGAGCAGGGGGGCAGCACTGATGGGTAAGGTGCGACCCGAATAGCGCACCGGCCAGCCGCTCATGGTGTAGTCCCCGATCGCCGGATGCTGCATCGTCTGGCGGATGCCGCGCGTCTCGAAGCTCTTGTCGTTCGCCAGTTCCATCGTATCCATCACCGCGCCGGCGGGGATGGTGGCGCTGCCGACCAGATGCATCGCCTCGTGCTTGTCGTGCTGGCGGGTCCAGTTGGCGACGATCGCGTCCACCTCCTCGCGATGCTCGGTGCGCGCTTCCGGCGTGGCGTAGTTCGCATCGCCGATCAGGTCCTCGCGCCCCATCACCTTCAACAGGCGTGTCCAGTGCTCCGGATTGGCGCGGCTGGTGTAGATATAGACATAGTCGTTCGGGCCGCCGCCCTTGCACGGATACACGCCGATCGGCGGATTGCCGCCACCCACCGTCTTCGAGCCGGCACGCGGCGCCGGCTTGCCGGTGCGCTCCATGAAGGTGAACGCGTTGCGGATGTAGTGCAGGATCGAATCCTGCATCGCCAGTTGCAGGTGGTCGCCCTGGCCGGTGCGCAGCTTGCGCACATAGGCGCCCAGCACCGAGATCGCCATCAGCATCCCGGTGCCGGTATCGCCGATCGTCGCGCCGGGCTTGCAGGGCGGGCCGTCTTCCTCGCCGGTAATGCTCATCAGGCCGCCGGCCGCCTGAGCGATCATGTCGAAGGCCAGGTTCTTCTCGAATGGGCTGCCTTCGCCGAAACCCTTGGTCTGGCAGTAGATGATCCCGGGATTGATGGCACGGATCACATCCGGGCCGAGGCCGAGCCGCTCGATCGCACCCGGCGCAAAATTCTCGCAGAACACGTCGGCCTGCTTCGCCAGTTGCTTCACCAGTTCGACGCCGCGCGGGTCCTTCAGATTGATGGCGACCGATTTCTTGTTGGCGTTGTATTGCAGGAAATAGAACGCATCCTGGCCGGGCTTGCCGCCCGCGGTGCGGCCGGGATCGCCGACCTTGGGATTTTCCACCTTCACAACGTCGGCGCCCATCCACGCGAGCGCCTCGGTGCATGACGGTCCTGCCTCGAACTGCGTCAGATCGACGACCTTCATCCCCACCAGACAGGTTTCGGCACCATTGCTCATTCTCGGACACTCCCCCTGAAGAAGGTATGGGGAAAGCTTACGCCCGACTTTCGCCGGGCGTAAGTCCGCGCCCGTCCAGCCTGTCGCCGGTTGGCGTTGTCATTGCGAGGCGCGCAGCGACGCAGCACTTCCCCGCCTGACGAGCTGAGGGCCGCTCGTCAGGCGGGGAAGTGCTGCGTCGCTGCGCGCCTCGCAATGACAGGACACGGCCTTATCGATTCACCGCGATCTGCGGCATGCCTTCGGTACTGACGAACAGTCGTCGGGTCGCGAAGGACAACCAGACACGCCGGTTGCGCAGGAAATCGCCGCCGAGCAATGCATCGCCGATGGCTCTGTCGTTCGGCACCACCGCCAGGGTTGGAGCCTCGATGCGTGCGTCGCCGACCAGCAACTCGCGAAACAGGTGCACGTGCACCGCCACCGGCTGCGGCGCGGCACCGTGCGCCATGATCGTACGGTCGGCCAGCAACGATGCCTCGGTCAGGCCCAGCCGACGCGCCATCCCCATGCCGATCGCCGTCGCCTGCGCGCCGGTATCCAGGATCGCCATGCCCGATACGCCGTCCAGTGTGATCGGCACCAGCAGCCGATCGCGCCGCGCGTCGAGGCCATTGATCCGGATAGCGGGTTCGCGCCACGGCGGCACGGCGTCCGGACAGCGGCGAACCCGGTAGAGCGTGAGGCGATGCGCCGCCCCGTCGATATCCATGTCGAATGCCAGCAGGATGTCGGCGCCGAGCAATCCGTCCGCCCGCGGACCGCTGACGTGGTCGATCGCGAAATGACCGACCGCGACATGCTCTACCGGAAACCGCGTCTGTCCGAGCACGATGCCGGGGATGTCCGCATCCCAGTTGGCGCTCGACCCGCCGATGCCGAAGCTGCGGGTCATGTGCCGCGCGTCGTGCGCCAGGCCGAGCCGGGTGACCGCGGCCTCGGTCAGTACGGTGCGTTCGGCGCCGGTATCCACCAGCAGGCGCACCGGCTGGCCGCCAATGGCGGCGGTGACGAACATGAGGTTCTGCCGCATGTCCAGCGGCATGTCCGCCAGTGGTACCAACGCACAAGTGTCCGGCTCGGCGCAGCCGGTGAGGCCGGCGAGGAGCAGAAGCAGCAGGGAGATGAAGCCGCGCATCGGCGGCCAGTGTGGCAGCACGAAGGGTCGCAGGGCTAGTGCGCCGCGCCCGCGAGAGCGGGAGAGGTGCACTCATCCTAGGTGCACTCATCCTATCTGTATCGAGCTGACCGCGGCCTCCAGCTCCTCGAAGGTCGGCATGTGCTGGTTCGGCACCATCTTGCGCCCCGACTCGACGCTGACCTGCGGCGCATTGCCATGCAGATGCGTCACCAGCACGGCGCGGATCACCTCGTAGAATTTCGCCTCCTCTTCCACCACGCCCTTCAGCCGGCCGGCGAACGGCCCGACCATCCCGTAGGCCAGCAATACGCCCAGGAACGTGCCGGTCAGCGCGCTGGCGATCATCGCCCCCAGCACGGCCGGCGGGCGGTCGATATGCGACATCGTCTTGATCACGCCGAGCACCGCGGCAACGATCCCGAGCGCCGGCAGCCCGTCCGACATGGTTTGCAGGGCGTGCGCACCGTGCAGTTCCTCGTTCAGGGTCTTCTTCAGCTCGCGCGCCATGACATCTTCGATCTGATTGGGATCGTCGGCGTTCATCCCCACCATGCGCAGGTAGTCGCAGATCGTCGCGGTGGCGAACTTGTTGGCCAGGATGCGGGGAAACTTCTGGAACGCCGCGCTTTCCAGCGGCTTCTCGATATGCGGCTCGACGGCCATGTTGCCCTTGGTGCTGGCGAGCCGCACCAGGAAATACAGCAGCGAAAGCAGGTCGACGTAGTCGGTCTTGCCGAAGGCGGCGCCCTTGATGATCTTGCTGAAGCCGCCGACCGCGTGCTTCACGTCGTGGACGCTGTTGCTCATGATGAATGAGCCGAGCGCGGCGCCGCCGATGGTCCATAGCTCGAACGGCAGCGCCTCCTCCAGCGGCCCGATCGCACCGCCCGAGACCAGATAGCTGCCAAACACGCAGGCCAGCAGGAAGATGAAGGCGCCGATCGTCAGCATGGCTTGCGGCTATCGCGCCGGCGCGGCCACGGTGCCGGACGCTGCGTTACCTGCCGCGTTGACCGCCGGGTTGGCCGCCGCGCTGCCTGCCATGTTGCCCGCAGGGCTCCCCGCCGCCCTGGCCGCCGCGTTGACCGCGGCGTTGGCCGCCGCGTTGGCTGCCGCGTTGCCTGCCGCGTTGCCTGCCGCGTTGCCTGGCGGGTTGGCTGCCCCTGGGGGCGCCTCCGCCGGACGGGCGGCGCGCAGCACGACGATGGCAATGCGTCGGTTGGCCGCCGCCAGGGGGTCGGCGGGCAGCAGCGGATCGCGGTCGGCATTGCCGGTGACGCTGCGGATGCGGCTGTCCGGCAGTCCGCCTTCGACCAGCAGCCGGCGGGTCGCATTGGCGCGCTCGGCGGAAAGTTCCCAGTTGGTACGGTCCGGCCCGGGGAAGGGCGCCGAGTCGGTGTGGCCGGCGATGGAGATGCCCTGCGGCAGCTTGGCCAGCACCGGCGTCACCTTCTGCAGCAGCAGCATTGCCCGGTCGTTCGGCGCGGCCGACCCCAGGGCGAACATCGGCCGGTGTTCCTCGTCGAGGATCTGAATCCGCAACCCCTCCGGGGTGATATCGATGGCGAGCTGGCGTGCCAGGTCGGCGAGCGCCGGATCGCCACGTACCGCGTCGCGGATCTGCTGCGCCGCCTGGTCGAATTCCGCCTTTTCCTGACGCTCCTGCGCTGCGCGCATTTCCGCCTCGGTCGGCGCACGTGGCTGCGTGACTGCTGCCGCGGCGGACGGTGCCAATCGTGGCAGGGCGGTCTCGGCCGGCAGCTCGGCATCGGCTTTGGCCGACGCGGCCGCTGCCGCCGTCATCGCCGCCGGCGGGGTGGCGGCGGTCACCGGCGCCGGTATGGGTGGCGCGACCTGCGGGCTCGGCCCCTGATCCTGCTCGTCGTCCGCCCCCGGCCGCTCCGGTGCGTACGGCTGCGCGTCGGGGTCCGCGGGATCGATGGGCGTCGGACGGTTGCCGTCGACCGCCTGGACCGCCCCGCGGTCGGACACCAGCGCCCCTTGATCGAAGGCCGTGTGACCGCCGAACGGGTCGCCGGTGCCGGACGACGCATGGCTGAGCTGGCTGCTCGGGCTGAAATAGTCGGCGAGGCCCTTGCGCTGGTCCTCGGTGGTGGCGTTCAGCAGCCACATCAGCAGGAAGAACGCCATCATCGCGGTGACGAAATCGGCATAGGCGACCTTCCAGGCGCCGCCATGGGCCACGCCTTCGACCACCTCTTCCTTTTTGATGACGACGATCGGCTGGTTGCCGCCACCCTTCTTGCTGGCCATCTCGTCTGCGCCCTCGGGTTGCTCGACCGCCAGTGTGGGCACAGTTGTCTTAATGTTCGGTGCACGATTGGCCGCCGCCGTGGAATGCCCGGCGTTTTTCCGCCGCGTCCGCAGCCGCCCGCCGCCTTGTCAACGACCCTGGATGGTCCGATATAGGCCCCGTCCGGACCGCGCTGGTCCGGTTTGTCCCACGATCGTGAGGTCAGGCAGCCCGCCATGTTCATCGAGACCGAAGGCACGCCGAATCCGGCCACCCTGAAGTTCCTCCCCGGCCGCTACGTGATGGAGGCCGGCACCGCCGACTTCGCCTCCCCCGGCTCCGCCGCGCGCAGTCCGCTCGCCGCCGCGCTGTTCGATCTGGCAGGCGTCGCCCGCGTGTTCCTCGGCAACGACTTCATCACCGTGACCAAGACCGACGAGATCGACTGGCCGGCGCTGAAGCCGCAGATCCTGGCCTCGATCATGGAGCACTTCGTCGCCGGCCGCCCGACCATCGAAGGCGACGCGGACGAGCTGGACGAGGAAGACATCGATCCCGCCGACCAGGAGATCGTGGACCAGATCAAGGAGCTGCTGGATACCAGGGTGCGTCCGGCGGTGGCCGGCGACGGGGGAGACATCGTGTTCCGCGGCTACCGCGACGGGGTCGTCCGCCTGCACATGCAGGGCGCCTGTTCCGGCTGCCCGTCCTCGCGCGCCACGCTGAAGCACGGCATTGAGAACATGCTGCGCCACTACGTGCCGGAAGTGGTCGCGGTGGAGCAGGTGGAGTTCTGATCGCGGGCGGTTGACGGGGGCGGGCGGGGTTTTCATGTTGCTCCGCAACATCCACGACTGACCCGGGAGTGCATGATGGCGATCGACGACGCAGGACTTGACCTGCTGTTTCGCGAAGCGCGTACCCACAACAAGTTCACCGACGAGCCAATCTCCGACGAGACGCTGCACCGGCTTTACGACATCCTGAAATTCGGGCCGACCTCGGCGAACAGCTCGCCCGCGCGGTTCCTGTTCCTGCGGACCAAGGACGCCAAGGAGCGGCTGGCTCCGGCGCTATCGTCGGGCAACCTGGCGAAGACCATGGCGGCGCCGGTCACCGTCATCGTCGCCTACGACCCGAAATTCCACGAGAAGCTGCCGAAGCTGTTTCCGCACAATCCGGACGCCCAGTCGTGGTTCACCAGCAACGACGCGCTGGCCGCGACGACGGCGTTCCGCAACGGCACGCTGCAGGGCGCCTGGCTGATCATGGCGGCGCGGGCGCTGGGGCTGGATACCGGGGCGATGTCGGGCTTCGACAACGACAAGGTGGACAAGGAATTCCTGGCCGATCGCGGCTGGCGCTCGAATTTCCTGGTCAATCTCGGGCGCGGCGATTGGGAGGGCGTGTTCGCCCGCTCGCCCCGCCTCGACTTCGACGAAGCCTGCGTGATGCTGTAGGCGGTTACGAAATCCTCTCCCGCTGCGCGGGAGAGGGTAGGGTGAGGGTGTCGCGGGACGCACCGCGGGCTGTTGCCCGATAGGCTATCGCAGCTTGTGCGGCGAGGACGGATCCTTCAGGCGGCCCGCGATGAGCGAAACCTGGCGGATCACGGTCGATCCGAACCGGTGCGGCTTGCGTCCCTGCCTGCGGGGCTTGCGTATGCGCGTCAAGGACAGGCTCGATCTGCTCGCCGCCGGCGCGAGCAGCGAGGAAGTTCGCGCGGATTATCCGCTGCCTGAAGCCGGGGACATCACGGTCGCACTCGGCTATGCGGCACGGCAGAGCGATCATCCGGTGCTGCGCGTTGCCTGATGCGGCTGCTGGTTGACGCGCAACTGCCGCCCGCGCTCGCGAGGTGGCCGTCAGCCAGGCAGTGGGTCAGCTTGAATGTCTGCAATGGGTGGGTTTGCGAAGGTCCGGTTCGGGGACGGGCTTCCCGGTAAGCCGACATTCGGCCCAACCGCGCCAACTTCATGCGCACGCTCGCTCTGCCCGGCCAGGTCGAAAGCTGGTCGCTGACCATCATCCAGGAGAAGCTGGTTAAGATCGGTGCCAGGGTCGTCGCGCACGCCCGTTACGCAGTCTTTCAGATGGCTGAGGTGACGGTGCACCGTGACCTGTTCGGCCGAATCCTGGCGCTGATCGATGGCCTTCGACCACGACAACCAGCGTCATGTTGACGGCCTGGGACACAGATGTGGGACTACAGACAGGCGAAATGCGTCCTCCATGCCCGTCGCCGTCCCGGAATCGCCTCGACGTCGATGCTCGCGCTGTTAGACGGCGGCGAAATGCCGGACACGTTGCCCTTGGTGGGATGGGCGGGCTTGCCGCGGATCACGAACCCCTCCACCGTCCCCTCAGACGTCGGCCGGCAAGGCTGCTAAATGGGAAATGTCGGATCAAAATGTGACAGCGCAAGCCATTCGCTTCAACGACGGCGAAGCCTACGACCGGGCGATGGGTCCCTGGAGCCAGCTGGTGGGCGGCGTGTTTCTCGACTGGCTGGCGCCGCCGCCCGGCCTGCGCTGGATCGACATAGGCTGCGGTAACGGCGCGTTTACCGAATCGATCATACAACGGTGCGCGCCGGCCGAGGTGCACGGGATCGATCCGTCTGACGCCCAGATCGCGTTCGCCCGGACGCGTCCGGGAACCCAGGGCGCGTCGTTCCGGATCGGCGATGCCATGGCGCTGCCATTCGCGGCCAGCCGGTTCGATGCCGCCGTCATGGCCCTGGTGCTGTTCTTCGTTCCGGATCCCGCCAAAGGCAGGGCCGAGATGGTGCGCGTCACCACGCCCGGCGGGACAGTCGCCGCCTATCTCTGGCACTCATTCGGCGGCGAGGTTCCGACGTCTCCGATCGCCGCCGCGCTGCGCGAGCTCGGGATCGAATACCCGCTTCCTCCAAGCGCGGAAGCGTCGCGGCCCGATGTGCTGCGCGCCTCGTGGACGGACGCGGGTCTGGACGCCGTCGAGGTCCGCGAGATCGTGGTCCGCCGGACCTTCGCCAGCTTCGAGGACTGCTGGAGCTCCTGCGCGTCGTTTCCGGCGGCGGGACCGGCCATCGCCCGGATGGCGCCGGCGGATATCGAAAAACTCAAGGCGGGACTGGCTGAACGGCTGCCGCCGGATGCTTCCGGACGCGTCACGTATCAGGCGCGCGCCATCGCGATCAAGGGCCGCGTGCCGGTGTCGCGGGGAGTATGACCAGGCAGCCAGAGGACGGACGGGGACCGCGTCGAACGGCGTGGCTGGATCAATCGATTGATGGGGAAACGCGCGAACGGGGAGGCTGAATGCCATGAATAGCGAAACAACCGGCGGCCAATGGACCGCCGCCTCCGACGGTTGGGCGCGATGGGCGGCGCGCGCCAGCGAATACCTCATTCCCGCGACGGAACAGATGCTCGACCTCGCCGGTGTGGCGGCGGGCAGCCGCGTGCTGGATGTCGGCTGCGGGTCGGGCGAGCAGACCGTCATCGCCGCGCGGCGCGTGGGCGGGACCGGCCATGTTCTGGCCATCGATATCGCCGCGCCGATGATCGCGGCGGCCGAGAAGACCGTCGCGGCCGCGGGATTGCGCAATGTCTCGACCCGTGTCTGCGCGGCGGACGCGCTGGCGGCGGACGCGGTACCCTTCGACGCCGCGATCAGCCGCCTGGTGTTGATGCTGGTGCCCGATCCGGTCGCCGCCGCGCGGGCGGTGCGGGCGGCGTTGCGCCCTGGCGGCGCCTTCGCCGCGATCGTCGTCGGTGATCCGGCGAAAACCAGCTTCAGTGCGATCGCCTTGGATATCCTCGCCAGTCACGGTGGCAAAACGGACTGGGAGGACCGGCCGGGCAGCATTCGTTCCTTGGTCGATCCGGCCCGGTTGGAGGCGGTGCTGCGCGACGCGGGGTTCATCGACGTGAAGGCGATCAGCGTGCCGACGGTGCAACGAATGAAAAACGCCGCCATGATGGCGACCGTGATGCGCGACGGGTACGCGTTCTACAAGGCGCTGATCGCGGACATTCCTCCCGCCCAACAAGATGCCGCATGGGTGGAGGTGGAGCAGGCGTTGAAGCGTTTCGAGGGGACGGACGGCTTCACCGGTCCGGGGGCAATGAACCTCGTGGTGGGCCGCAAGCCCAAAAGTTGAGGTCGAGTGCTATTGGTTGGATACCGTAACCAAATAACGGTTGCATAGCCCGGGAAGACGTCCCAGCCTTCGCTTGGCCCGCGGCCTCGGGAAGTGAGATGTAAAATAATCTCCACTGAACAAATCGTGTAGTGACCCCAGAATGCATCGCATTTCAGAAAGTCTTTGAGTTTCAAGAATCGCTCTTGCATAGCCCAAGTTTGCCCCGCCAAGATTATCATAAGTGGCCTGCAAACTCGGTATTTCAGTTCTCGGCCTGTATCACTCAATGACCGCTCTTGAGATCAGCCGTTCGGTGATCGGGCGCCTGCATCGGGTCGCTTCCCGTGGGAGCCATCACCGCGCCCTGACTGCCGCTTTGGGTCGGGAACGGCTCGATTGTGCAGTCCAACGAACGGGCAAAATGCGTTCGCCGTGGCGGATCATGCGCCGAAACGACCGTTCCACCGCTGATCTGGCCAGCCGATGGGGCGGTAGCTCCAGGGTATCGCCAATAGCATGCTGGTTTGGCTTGCCGTCGGTCGAAGCTTGGCCCACGTTCCTCTCAATGGTCGGCCACTGGGGCCGCCCCATGGGACACGTGGGTGTAGAAGCGGCCACTAAGTTCCTAAGCGAGGAGGAACAGTACGTGCGTGTCATTGCCCTTGAAGAGCACTTCACCGCACCGGGCATAGCCGGCCAGATCGATCGAGAGGCGATCAGCCGACGTGGCATCATGCCACGTCTGGTTGTGCCAGAGGGACAGAACCCGGCGGAATTGGCTCCCGATTTGGGCGCTGGTCGCCTGCGCCTGATGGACGAATCCGGCATCACCATGCAGGTGCTGTCGAACACCGGCCCAGGGCCGGATCTGGTGCCCGGCACCTCGGGGGTCGCCATGGCCAGGGCAATGAATGATTATCTCGCCGAAGCGGTCGCGCGACATCCGGACCGTTTCGCGGGATTTGCCGTTTTACCAATGTGCAGCCCGGATGAAACCACCGTGGAACTGA
>JBEKNT010000211.1:0-17674 GCA_049522565.1 Acetobacteraceae bacterium | reverse complement strand
CCCTGACCCGCGTCCCCAGCATTGGACAGCGGGGTACTCGTCAGGCCACGCGGCGGCCCAAATGCGATCGACCGGGATATCACCGGCTTGCTTTCCGGCCGCCTGGTTTAACGCTCATCGGCCTGCGCCCGCCATGGCGAGGCGGGTCTGCCGGAGGCGCTCGCCCCTTGGGGACCGTCCGGGAACAAGTGCGCCAAATGATCGCGCTGCAACCTCCGTGTCATGGCCGGCCCACGGGTCGGGCCGAAGGCCCGCCCGAGGCCAGGCTCCGACCGGCCACCCACGTCTTTGCTCGTGGCAAACAGCAAAGTCGTGGGTGGCCGGCCTTCGCCGGCCATGACACGGAGGTTGCGATCCGCCGGCAACTGACTCGGTTGTTCCCGGACGATCCCTTCAATCAGCGCGCATGGGGCGAAGGCCCGCCATGACGGGACGCACGATGCTGCGCCGAATGGTGATTCGTTTATTCCCCGGCGCACCCTGGCGGCTGGCCCGGTGACCGGCCACCATTGACTGTTGGGTCGTCCATACCGACGTATATCGGCAACGCATCGCAAGGACGCCTGCATGAGTGATACGGTCTCGGGCGCCGTCATCGTCTCCTCGCTGGGGAGCGGTGGGCCCACATTCCTGTTTCTGCCGGACTCGATGGATACCGCCACGTTCAGCGCGGTGCACGTGCACGGAAGTGCGTACACGGGGCCGACGTCGTTCGGTCTGGCGGTCGACTTCAGCACGCTGTCGCCCGACCTGCAGGTGGTGACCGCCCGCCCGGAACCGATCGAGCCGGCCGCCAGCGTATCGGGGTACACCATCGTCCTGGCGCCGGACGAAATCCCGCCCGGGATCCCTGGCGCCCTGCACCAAAGCTGACCGCCCGGTCGCGGGCCGCCCGTTGCGGCGTCCTGCGGTTTGCCCGCTGCGATCGGGCGCGCACCGCAGCGGCGCCTTTGCACCGGGGCTGTGCAAGGCCATAGGATGATCGCGCATCCTGTCGCCAGGGAAATCCGGAGGGGAGACCAATGTCCGTCATCAAAGTGCGCGATCTTGCGTTCGGCCGGCTGCGTTCGCCGGATCTGGACGCGGAGGAGGAGTTCCTTACCGCGTTCGGCATGGTGCGCGCCGAGCGTACGCCGACCGCGCTGTACATGCGCGGCACCGATCCGGTCCACCACATCCACGTCACGGAAAAGGGCGACCCGGCGTTCCTCGGCTTCGCCTGGTACGCCCGTAACGAGGACGACCTGGCCATAGCGGCGAAGCTGCCCGGTGCATCGGGCATCGAGCACATCGACGAGCCGGGCGGCGGCAAGCGAGTCCGCCTGAAGGAACCCAACGGCTACACGATCGAGGTCGTCTATGGCGTGGCACCGGCGGCGCCGATCGAAGTGGTGCGGCAGGCGGTGAATTCCGGGCCGGAGCCGCTGAACCGTGCCGGCGAGGTCATGCGCATCGACCAGGGCCCGTCACGCGTGAAGCGCATCGGTCACGCGGTGATGGGCACGCCGAAGAACCAGGAGACGGTCCGCTGGTTCCGTGAGACGCTCGGGCTGATCGGTTCCGACGACGTGTATGCCGGCAGCCAGGACAACATCATCGGCCAGTTCAGCCGGCTGGACAACGGCGACGAGTATGTCGACCACCACGCCTTCTTCTGCATGAGAAACGAGCGGGTCGGGCTCAATCATTTCTCGTTCGAGGTGCAGGACATCGACGACGTGTTCATGGGCCACGAGCACCTGGTGCGCACGGGGAAGTACGAACACATGTGGGGCATCGGCCGGCATCTGCTGGGCAGCCAAGTGTACGACTACTGGGCCGATCCGTGGATGCGCGTGCACGAACACTGGGCCGACACCGACCGGCTGAACCTGGCCAACGGCGGCAACCTGGTGTCGGCGGAGGAAGGGCTGCGCTCGCAATGGGGCACGCGGCCGCCGGAAAAATTCATCGGCCACGTGACGCCGTAACGGTCTTTCGCTCCTGCCCAGGTGCTTCACCGGCATGGCCTGCCCCGGACCAAGTGGCCGATGGCGGGCTCCGGCCGGCCATCCACGCCTGCGCCGGGTGCGGTACGGCGAAGGCGTGGATAGCGGCCGTGCGGGCGGGTCGCCACGGGAGGATGAGTACGCGACCCGCTACGTGCCGATGTCGCGCACGAACTTCGCCTTCTGCGCGCAGGCCGCGGTCAGGAACGCCATGTCGGTGCCGGTGGAGACATAGCGCGCGCCCAGCTTGACGAATTGCGTCATCAGGTCGTTGCGCGACGCCAGGCCGCCGACGCCGACATGCTTACCCGCCGCCTTCGCCGCGGCGATGGCGCGGGCGAACGCATCGCGCAGCCGCGGGTGGTCGTACTGGCCGGTGATACCCATCTCGTTGCACAGGTCGTTGCTGCCGACCAGCAGCATGTCCACGCCATCCACCGCGATGATCTCCTCGACATGCTCCAGCGCCGCGACGGTTTCCAGCATCACCACCAGCATCGTGGCGTTGTTCATCGCCGCGTTGGTTTCCGCGAGGGGAAAACTGCGATAGTGGTATTGCGACAGCGCACCGCCGGCGGAACGCTCGCCCAGCGGGGCGAACTTTACCAGCTTCACCATTTCCCGGGCTTCTTCCGCGGAACGGATATGCGGCGTGATCACCCCCATCGCGCCGCCATCCAGCACGCGGCAGATATATTCCGGCGAATTTGCCGGCACGCGCACCAGCGGGGTGATGCCGATCTGCTGCGCGGCGATGCAGATCTGGCAGGTGGCGTCGATCGACAGCGTGTTATGCTCCATGTCGACGTACAGCGTGTCGAAGCCGGAGGTCTTGGCGATCTGCGCGATCTCGATCGTGCGGCACAGGCGGACGGTCATCGAGGCCACGACCTCGCCCCGCGCCAGTTTCTCTTTCGCATGGTTGCGCAGGATGTCGCTGAGTTCGGACATGGCGGTTTCCTCCCGGGTTGGCGTCCGCATTGTCACTCGCGTTGGCGGCTGCCCTCAAGCCCGCTTGCGTGTCCGCCGCGCCCGCCGCAATTTGGCGGCAGACGGTAGGGGAGGCGGCTATGACCAAGGTGGCGGTGCTCGACGACTGGCAGGGCGTGGCGCAGACCAGCGCCGACTGGTCGCCGCTGATGGCGCGCGCGGACGTGGTGTTCTTCGAGCAAGCCTTCGCCGATGAGGACGACGCGGCGGCGAAGCTCGCCGATTTCGACATCGTGCTGTCGATGCGGGAGCGCACGCCGCTGCCGGGCAGCCTGATCAATCGCCTGCCGAAGCTGCGCATGCTGGGCATGACCGGCGCGCGCAATGCGTCGCTGGATACCGCTTCCTGCACCGCGCGCGGCGTGGTGGTGTGCCGGACCGAGGGCGGTGGCAATACCGAGGCGGCCACGGCGGAGTTGGCGCTCGGGCTGCTGATCGCGGCGGCGCGCGGCATCGCGGCGGGGGATGCGAATATTCGCGGTGGAAAATTCCAGGAGGGTGTGCCGGTCGGCATCAACCTCGCCGGCAAGACGCTGGGATTGCTTGGGCTGGGCCGGCTGGGTGGACATATGGCGCGCTACGGGCGTGCGCTGAACATGCACCTGCTGGCATGGAGCCAGAACCTGACGGCGGAAAAGGCGCAGGCAGCGGGGGCGACGCTGGTGTCCAAGGAGGAGCTGCTGTCGCGGTCCGACGCGGTCAGCATCCATCTCGTGCTGTCGGATCGCACACGTGGGCTGGTCGGCGCCGCGGACCTCGCGCGGATGAAGCCGGGGGCGATCCTGGTGAATACCTCGCGCGGACCGATCGTCGATGAGAAGGCGCTGATCGCAGCAGTGCAGGCGCGCCGCATCGTCGCGGCGCTGGACGTGTTCGACCGCGAGCCGCTGCCGGCGGGGCATCCGTTGCGCAGCGCGCCGAACACGGTGATGACGCCGCATCTGGGCTACGGCGTGCAGGAGACGTGGGTGCAGTTCTACCCGCAGAGCATGGAAAACGCGCTGGCGTTCCTGGATGGCAAGCCGGTGCGGGTGGTCAATCCGGAGGTGGTGGGGAAGCGGGGGTAAGGCAGGACTATCGCATTTGCCGTGATGGAGGCTCCGCGATTGCCCCGGATCGCAGGCGCACGCGGGCAACACCGCAAGCATTTAACACGGAGACAGAACGAGAGCCACGGAGCGCCACGGAGGCCGTGTGCCTTCCGCACGGCCGGGGCAAGCCCATGGCCTCCGTGGCGCTCCGTGGCTTTCGTTCTGTCTCCGTGTTAAATGCTTTCTTGCTTTCGTCAGGCAAATGCCAAATGCAATTGCCCCGGGCTGCAAGGTGCTTCGCATGCCGATCCCCGGAAGCCCCGCGGTGCAACGGCGTCGTTGAATTGTTGCTGAAGAAGTAGTGATCGAGCCGCGTGTTGCTCGATCATCCCGGTCCGAACAGCCGCTGATCCCACCACACCGGCTGATGCAGGCTATGAGTGATGCGCGGAAACTCCGGATGTTCGGGATTGATCAGAACATTCATCTCCATACGTGCCGCGACGCTGGGCACCAGCAACAGCAGCGAGCGGCCGGACGTCTGCCACGTGTCGCCGTAGGTCCGAGAAACGTTCGCCCTGTCGGCATCCCATCCTGGTAGATGGGCCGGGTTCAACATTTCGTAGCTCAGGCCATTCGGGATGGTGATTTGGATGAAGTGCTGGTTCGGTGGCAGTTCCCCGGTGGTGCGCACGAGCTTTTCCAGCATCGCCGTCGAATAGTGCTCGGACGCATAGATGACCGGGCTGGCGGAACTGTTCCAGCGGCCCGGGGACAGGCGCGAACCGGCGGCGTCGAAGATCGGATAGGCGCCATCCGGATCGCCGATACGGAATGCGGTAAGGACGCGATCCAGGCGTTGCGGTGTCACACCGCAGTGCCGTACTTGATTCCGCCAAGGATGTCCTCGACCAGCGGCCGGCCGAACTCGCTTGCCAGGACCACGTCGATCGGCTGGCGCATTTCCAGCAGCATATGAGGCGCGAACATCCAGCGGCGGGCGCCTTCGTCGCTTTTCCAGACATCCTTGGCAAGCGCCCAGACCGAGGCAAGTCTCGCGACGCGATCACTTTCGTCCGGCGTTAACCGCGACGACGGTTGAGTGCGTCGGCGTGCCAGTGTGGCGCGCGGCACAAGACGGTGGGCAAAGCTGGAATCGTCCGGAGCCACGGCGTGGACGATACGGTCCAGCGCCGAAATGGGCAGGCCCTTTTCAACCTCGCTCATCAGACCGAGCGGCGCCCCGGAGCGGCTGGCGTGCTTGCGCAGGCCCAGAAGCTCGGGGACGGAGGCGGCGGCGACGGACATCTGGTGCTCCAAGATCATCTGAGATTGCATTTAATCTCACCTGGGCGAGATAGCAACGCCCCGCCCTTGACCCCGCCCGGCCGAAGCGTATCCATCCCCGCAACGCCAGAACAGGAGACCGGACATGCGCGCCTGGGCCGTGGTCGAGAACGGGGCACCGCTGAAGGAGATCGAACTCCCCACGCCGGAGCCGAAAGGCACCGAGGTGCTGATCGAGGTGACGCATTGCGGCGTCTGCCACTCCGACCTGCATATCTGGGACGGCTACTACGATCTCGGCGGCGGCCAGCACATGTCGCTGAAGGATCGCGGCGTCACGCTGCCTTTGGCAATGGGACACGAGATCGTCGGCCGCGTCGCCAAGCTCGGTCCCGACGCGAAAGGGGTGAAGGTCGGCGACCTGCGCATCGTGTTTCCGTGGCTCGGCTGCGGCACCTGTGAGAAGTGCCTGGCGGAGGAGGACAACATGTGCACCGTCGCGGCCCGCAGCCTCGGCGTGTATGCGAACGGCGGCTACGGCACGCATGTCATTGCGCCGCATCCGCGCCACCTGGTCGATCCCGGCACGCTCGATCCCGCCGTCGCGGCGACCTACGCCTGTTCCGGCATCACGGTCTATTCGGCGATCCGCAAGGCGATGCCGCTGCCGCCGAACGAGGCGATCGTGGTGGTCGGCGCCGGCGGGCTGGGGCTGAACGCGATCGCCGTGCTGAAGGCGCTGAACCACCAGCACATCATCGTGGTGGACATCAGCGCGGAGAAGCGCGAGGCGGCGCTGAAGGCCGGCGCGCACAAGGTGGTGGACGGCAATGGCGAGGATGTCGCCAAGCGCATCATGGCGGCGGCGGGCGGGCCGGTGCTGGCGGTGATCGACCTGGTGAACGGCACGCAGACCGCGCGCTTCGCCTTCGGGGCGCTGCGCAAGGGCGGCAAGCTGGTGCAGGTCGGGTTGTTCGGCGGCGAACTCATGCTGCCGCTGCCGATCATGGCGATCCGCGCGCTGACCGTGCAGGGCAGCTATGTCGGAAATCCGAAGGAATTGCGCGAGCTGGTGAAGCTGGCGCAGGACGGCACGCTGCCGGCGCTGCCGGTGGCCACCATACCACAGAGCCAGGCCTATGACGCGCTGATGCGCCTGCGCGACGGCAAGGTGACCGGCCGGCTGGTGTTGCGGTCCGAAGCGGCCTGAGGCGTCGGGCGGCGCGGCGGCGCTTCGGCCCGAGTGCCGGATGCGCCGTCGAACGACCGTGTCATCGCCGAGGTGATGCGCGCCACGTCGTCGTCGCCGGGAGCGACGGCGCGAAAGTCGAACAGCATCCGCGTGCGGCCGGACGGTTCGGTGCGGATATCGATAACAGCCATGGTCAATCCTTCAGCGCCTCGCCGACGCTTGCGCCGGGTGGTTCAGTAATGGCCGGCCGGGACGGTTGCACAGAGTGCACTCCAGCCGAGTATCAGCAGGGTAACAAGCTCCAGCGCCAGCCGGAGTCGGGTCGCCGTCGCGTCCGGCGCCGCTTCCCGACGGCGCGCGAGCGCCATGGAACGCGTATTGCGGACGTGCACCTCGGCTGACTGGCGCATGACGGATACTCCGATTCCAGCCGATATGTCCCGAGATTTTGGCGGGATCGGGGCGATGTCACCACAATGTCGCGCAATGCGATATTCGGATGTTCCCGTATGACAATCGACGTCGCTGGCGGTTCGGGGCAGTATCCGGTTCGTTCGCCTGGTTTTCGGAGCCCCGCACATGAACCAGAATGCCGTCATCCGCCGCTCCTGGGTGCTGAAGCACCGTCCGTCCGGCGCGCCGAGCGCGGAGGACTTCGCGTTGCGCGACGATGCGGTGCCGGAACCTGCGCCGGGCGAGGTGGTTACCCGCACGATCTGGCTCTCCATCGATCCCTATATGCGCGGCCGGCTGCGCGAGCAGCAGACCTACGCCGTGGCGATCCAGATCGGCGAGGTGATGACGGGGGAGACGGTGGGTGAGGTGATCGCATCGGCCGATCCGGGTTTCGCACCGGGCGACGTGGTGGTGGGTGCGCGCGGCTGGCAGACACATTGCCTGACGCCTGGTGAACGTCTGGTTAAGCTGGACCGGCATGGCACGCCGCTGTCGGCGTATCTCGGCGTGCTGGGCATGCCAGGGGCTACGGCCTATCGCGGCATCTCCGAGATCTGCCAGCCGAAGGCCGGCGAGACGGTGGTGATCTCGGCGGCGTCCGGCGCGGTGGGCTCGGTGGCGGGGCAGTTGGCCAAGCGGGCCGGGGCGCGCGTGGTGGGGATCGCCGGCGGGGCGGAGAAGTGTCTGTTCGTGCAGGAGACGCTGGGGTTCGACGACTGCGTCGATCACCGTTCGATGGATCTGCGGCGCGAACTGGAGGCGTGCTGTCCCAACGGCATCGACGCGTATTTCGAGAACGTCGGCGGTGCGGTGCAGGCCGCCGTGTTCGATCTGCTGAACCCGTTCGCGCGGGTGGCGATGTGCGGGATGGTATCGCAATACAACGAGGCGGCGTTTCCCGCCGGCCCGAATCTGGGCTTCGTGGTCGGCAAGCGCGTGCTGATCCAGGGCTTCATCGTGTCGGACAAGCCGGAGAAGCTGGCCGAGTGGCGCGCGTTGGCCGCGCCGTGGGTGACGGATGGCAGCCTGGCGTATCGCGAGGACGTGCATGACGGGCTGGAAGAAGCGCCGCAAGCGCTGGCCGGGGTTTTGGGCGGGCGGAATTTCGGCAAGCTGCTGGTGCGGGTGGGCGACGATCCGCGGTAGCAATTTTCAGTCGGGTCCGCCGGGTCAGATTGAGGCCGGTTGCAGGAGCTGCCTGTAGCCTGAGGTCCAGGTCAACGGAGAGGTCGTTCAATGAATGCAACTTTGGTACGCAGCACGCGGCTTCTGCTGGTCGCATTGCTGATCACGGGGGCGGGTCTGCTGGTATCTCGCACTTACGCTGATCCGGCTCGCGCGATACCGGCGCCGTTGACGGACGAACCCCCCGGGAACGCGACGAGGGAGGTGGTTGTGCTGGCCGGCGGTTGCTTTTGGGGCGTTCAGGGCGTGTTTCAACACGTCGATGGCGTCATCAGCGCCATATCGGGCTATGCGGGGGGCAGCAAGGACAGCGCGCAGTACGAAACCGTCAGCACGGGCGAGACTGGCCATGCTGAATCGGTTCGCGTGACGTTTGACCCTCAGCGCATCAGCTATGGACGTATCCTGCAAATCTTCTTCTCGGTCGCACACGATCCGACAGAGCTCAACCGGCAGGGCCCGGACGGCGGTACCCAATACCGTTCGGCAATATTCCCGACCAATGCGGGACAGGCGGCGATTGCGAAGGCCTATATCGCTCAGCTTGATCGGGCGCATGTGTTTCCGGCCGATGTTGTCACGCGCATCGAAGACGGTCGCACATTCTATCCTGCTGAAGGGTATCACCAGGACTATCTGACACGGCACCCCGATAATCCGTATATCGCCTTCAACGACTTGCCGAAGATCAGAGAGCTGCAGCGCGCGTTCCCAGAGCTCTACCGCGCCGAGCCGGTGCTGGTTGCGTCGGCGGGCAAGGCTGCGCAATGAAGCGGCAACGCTGTCCGTCGCGGTCTGGCGCTCGCTGGTTGTCAGGACCTGACCAAGGGTTACCATGGGGCAGGCAATTCTACGTTTTGGGGAGGAACGCCGGATGATCACGAAATTCGACAGCCTGTATGCCGGCCATGTCGATCTGGACAATGTCGGCTACGGCGGCACGCCGATCAACGACCGGCGCTATGACAACGCGCATCTCGTCACCGCGCTGGACAAGGCGCAGTCGATGGCGGTGTTGATGGACGACCTTGGCTACAACGCGTTCTGGATGGCAGAGCACCATTTCCAGCGCGAAGGCACCGAGTGCATCCCCAACGTGCTGCTGATGGCGCTGCACCTGACGCATGTCACCAAGAACCTCAAAATCGGTTGCGGCTTCAACATCGCGCCGATGTGGCATCCGCTGCGCCTGGCCGAGGACTACGCCATGGCCGACATCCTCAGCAACGGCAGGGTGATCTTCGGCCTCGGCCGCGGCTACCACACGCGCGAGGTCGAGACCTTCGGCGCTCCCCTGCTCGATCAGGCCGCCAACCGCGAGCTGTACGAGGAACAGACCGACATCATCTTCAAGGCGTTCAACAATGAGTCGTTCTCGCATCGGGGAAAACATTACACGCTGCCACCCGAGGTGCCGTATCGCGGCTATACGCTGAAGGAACTGACGCTGGTGCCGCGGCCGCTGCGGCTGCCGGTGGAGACCTGGCAGCCGATCCAGGGCGGCACGCCGCGCGCCATGGAGTTCATGGCCAAGCATGGCATCCAGGGCATGGTCGGCGGCGGCTCGGCGGAGGGCGGCGCGATGCACAAGGTCGTGCTCGGCTGGCAGGAGGCGCACGCCAAGATCGGCAGGCATATCGAGCTCGGCGAGCGGCTGTGCTTCGGCTTCCACTTCTACATGGCCGACAGCAAGGCCGATGGCATCCGCAAGGCGGCGAAATACTACGAAGAGAACATGAAGATGTTCGGCGAGTTGCGCCTGGTTCGCGCCATGACCGACGAACAGATCGAGATCATGCGCGATCCGCAGCGGGCGCCGGGGGCGAAGCTGCCGCGGATCGAGGATGCGGTGAACGCCGGCGGGTTCCTGACCGGCTCGGCCGATGAGATCATCGAGCACCTGAAGACGCTGGAGGCGAAGTATCCGGCGCTGGATCGGGTCTCGGTCAGCCTGTCGGTCGGTGTGCCGAAGTCGGAGGCGCTGGAGCAATTGCAGCGGTTCGGCGAGGAAGTGATGCCGGCGTTCAAGCATGCGAAACTGGCGGTGCCCGAACTGGCGAAGTAGCGGGGCGGAAGCAGGAGACTGGTTTCGGGTTGCCAATCCCGGCGCTTTACCGCTACGGGAAACCGATGGACGAGACCCTTACCGCTACGCTGACCGGTTGGCGCCACCACCTGCACGCGCACCCCGAACTGACGCTGCACGAGCGGCAGACCGCGGCCTTCGTATGCAGCAAGCTGACCGAGCTTGGCATTCCGTTCGTCGCCGGCGTCGGCGGCCACGGCGTGGTGGCGACGCTAAGCCGCGGCCAGTCCAACCGCAGCGTCGGCCTGCGGGCCGACATGGACGCGCTGCCGATCACCGAGACGTCCGGCGCGCCGCACGCCTCGACCAATCCGGGCGTGATGCACGCGTGTGGTCACGACGGCCACACGACGTCATTGCTCGGCGCCGCGGCGCTGCTGGCGCGCGATCCGTCCTGGGGGGGCACGGTGCAACTGGTGTTCCAGCCGGCCGAGGAGGGTGGTGGCGGCGCACGCAGCATGATCGCCGAGGGGCTGTTCGAGCGGTTTCCGATGGAGCGGATTTTCGGCTACCACAACTGGCCCGGCCTGGATGCCGGGACGGTGGCGGTGCACGACGCGGCGGTGATGGCGTCCGGCGGGCGGCTGGAGTTCCGCGTGATCGGCCACTCCGGGCATGCGGCGCTGCCGCATCTGGCGCGCGATCCGATGGTTGCGTCGGCGCATCTGCTGCTGGCGTTGCAAACGATCATTTCACGCAACGTCGATCCGCTGGATTCCGCGGTGATCACGATTGCAACGATGCAGGCCGGCAGCGCGGTCAACCAGATTCCCGGCGAGGCGGTCATGCATGGCACGATGCGCACGCTGCGCACCGCTGTGGCCGACCAGGTTGAGGAGGCCATTCGTCGCGTTGCCGCCGGCGTGGCGCTGAGTTGCGACGTGACGATCGACGTGACATTCCGTCGCGGCAATCCGGTGACGCAGAACTCGCCGGCGGAGCGTGACCTGGCGGCGGCGGCGGTGACCGCGGCGGGATTGCCGTTGCGGCGGGACTTGCTGCCGGCGATGACCGGCGAGGATTTCGCCTGGTATCTGCAAGAGCGGCCGGGCGCTTTCGTGTGGATTGGCAATGGCTCGGCAGCGGGCGGCTGCGAGCTGCACAATTCCAATTACGATTTCAACGATGCGATCCTGCCGGCCGCGGCGGCGTATCTGGCGAGCGTGGCGAAGCCCCTCCCCCCAACCCCCTCCCTCAAGGGGAGGGGGAGTATCTTCCGGCCATCCGCCAACCGCGATCAGTAATATCCACTCCCGCCGTTGACGTGGATCGTCTGCCCCGTGATGAAGCCGCCGTCATCGCTGACCAGGAACAGGCAAGTGGCGGCGATCTCGTTCACCGTCCCTTGCCGTCCCATCGGAATGCCGGCGGCGTTCGGCGTCCGTCCCTGATACCACTCGGGATTCGCCCGCATGGTATCGATGCTGCCCGGGGACACCACGTTGACCCGGATGTTGTGCGGGGCAAACTCCGAGGCCAGCCCTCGCGCGAATCCCACCAGCCCCATCTTGGCCGCGGAGACATGCGCGCGCCCGCTGCCGCCGACGAAGGCGCCTTCGCCGGTGAAGAACAGGATGCGCCCGTAGCCATGCTCCACCATCGACCCGATGACCGCGCGGGTCAGGTACACTGCACCATCAAGCACAACGCCTCTGACCGCTTCCCAGTCCTGCGCGGTCAACTCGGTGAAGGGCTTGTGCGGCCGGATGGCGGCATTGTTGATCAGGATGTCGACGCGGCCGAATTCGGACAGCGCCCGCGCCGCCATCGCCTCGACCTGATCCTTCTTGGCAACGTCGGCGACGACGGCGAGCGCCTTCACCCCAAGCGCCTGGGCCTCGCGCACGACGGCATCAGCCTCGGCCTGGTTGGTGCGGGCATTGACCACGACATGCGCGCCTTCCGCGGCCAGCTTCAGCACCGTTGCGCGGCCGATATTGCGGCCCGACCCGGTCACCAAGGCGACCTTCCCCTCAAGTTTCCCCATCACCTGTCTCCCGTAACGAATATCCCGCCCGGATGCCATCAGGGCGGTGTAAGCCGGTAGACCCGCGCGGCCGTCGCGCTGTACAGCGCGGTCTTCTCCGCCGCCGACGCGCCGGCGGTGATGCGCTTGAAGGCGTTCCATAGCGCGGTGTAGCCGCCGGACTGCTTGTCGGGGGGAAAATTGCTCTCGAACATGCAGCGGCTGACACCGAAGGCCTCGACGCACGGTTCGACATACTGGCGCCACGCGGCGGCGAGTTCCTCGGACGACGGCGGCACGTCGCGCTCATGAAAATTGAAGCCGAACGACGTCATGCCGATGCCACCCAGCTTGACGTTGACGTTCGGGCACTTGGCCAGTTCGCCGATGTCCTTGCGCCAACCGGCAAGGATCTCCTGCCGCCGGCCTGAATACGAGCCCACGCCGAGTACGCCGCCGACATGGTTCAGGATGATCGTGGTATCGGGAAACGCGCGGGCGAGATCGATCGCGTCCGGCAGTTGCGGATGGTACTGCCACGATTCGAAACTGAGCCCGAGCTTCGCAAGCTGGGCGAAACCCTCGCGGAACACCGGATCGCGCACCAGATGCGGCGGCACGACGCGCGATACGAACCGGCTGATGGCCGGATCGTCGTCGGTCGACACGCCATAGCGGATGCCACGGAATCGCCCGCCGCTGACGGCGAGTTCGGCCTCCAATAC
Source organism: Acetobacteraceae bacterium (assembly GCA_049522565.1). GTDB lineage: Bacteria > Pseudomonadota > Alphaproteobacteria > Acetobacterales > Acetobacteraceae > JASHVB01. The sequence goes on along the minus strand of JBEKNT010000211.1, from coordinate 4,768 downwards.
ATCGCGCACACGCGCGCCGAGCGTCAGGTCGGCGTGGCCGATGATCGCCTCGGCGACCCGGCAGGGGCCGTAATTGCCGGACGCACTCATCGCCGCGAGGCCGTTGACGAACTCGACCTCGCCCACCGGCGCCATCTCGCGCGGGCCGTCCTTGCGATACATCGCCTGGCACTCGAGGAAGACGGTGGCGACGATGTTGTGCCCGCGGCCGATGTCGTCCAGCAGTTCGGGCAGGAAGTAGCGGCCGCGGTTCGGCACGTCCCAGAAATGATGGTGCGGATCGATGATCGGCAGATCCGGCTCCAGCGCCGTCTCGCGCGGTCGCTGCGCCAGCCATGCGTTCAGGTCGGCATCGTTGCGGTAGTACAGGCCGCGGTATTCACCCTTGGAGTCTCCGACCATGCTTCTCGTCCCCTTGTTGTCTGGATGCGATCCGCCCGCCTACGCCGCCTGCGCCGTCATCAATGACTCCCGCAGGAAATCCGGATCGAAGATCTTCGTCGCCATCACCTGGCAGCGCTTCATCAGCCGGAGTTCATCCGGCCCGTAGTCGGGACGCGCATAATGCCAGGTGCCCAGATGATCCCACAGCAGCAGGTCGCCGACCGTCCACTCGTGTACGTAACGGTACTTCTCTTGCAGCACGTGATCGAGCAGGATGCGCAGCAGGTCGGCGCTTTCGGACTCGGAGACGCCGTCGATGCGCACGGTAAATCCGGGATTGACGTAGATTACCCGCCGGCCGGTGATCGGATGCGTCAGCAGTACCGGATGGTGCACGGGCGGACGCTGGCGCCGTTGTTCGTCGGTCAGCGGCGGCCGCTTGCTGGCTTTCTCGCGGCGCATGTATTCCCAATAGTGTTCGAGGTCGTGCGTCGCGGTCAGTCCGGCGAGCCGATCGATCAACGTAGCCGGCAGATCGGCCGCGGCTGCCTGGGTGTTGGCGAATTCCGTGCCGCCAAGGGCGCGGCCGTCGCGCATCGGCACTTTGAACGCGGAGAGGACATTCACAAACCCCATTGTCCTGGCGTAGGTCATGTCGGTGTGCCAGGACTGCCCCGCATCCGGCGCGCCGATCGGCTTGCCGTCCACCTTCACGTTGGACAGGATCGTCACCTCGGGCATCCCGGGTTCATGGTGCGGAATGCCCTTGATGACCTGGATGTCGCCGAAGCGGGCGGAAAAGCGCCGCAGGTCGGCAGCCTCCAGCGCCTGGCCGGGAAAGCACAGCACGCCATGCTCGCCAAGCGCACGCAGGATGGCCGCGAAGTCCGCGCGCGACAGGTCCTGTTGCAGGTCCAGACCACGCACCGTGGCACCGAGGATGGCTTTGCCTGGTTCGATGTTCAGCATGCTTGGGCCTCCTTCCCGGCGACGACGTTAGGCGCGGCCGGCGCGGCGCGACAAGGTGGTGCTGTGGCGCCGCGTCGGCATGACAGGCCTAGTCCGACGCGGCGTTGCGCAGGCGAGGCCGCTATGGTTGCGCAGCGTCATGCCCGCGGATTCGCGACAGAGCATGCTGCGACCCCTCAGCCGCAGGTCCGTCAGATCACCGCGTCGCGCCGCAGTGCTGCCACTTGCTCCACGGTGTACCCGGCCTCGCGCAGCACCTCGTCGGTGTGCGCGCCGAGTTCCGGCGGCGCGGAATCCAGACGGCCGCCGCCATGGGCAAGCTGGAATCCCGAGCCCATCAGGCGCACCGGCCCATAGGGCGTCTCGGCCGTCTGCATGGCTTCGCGCGCGACGATCTGCGGATGGTCGATGACGTCCTCGATACGCCAGATGCTGGCGCACGGCGCGCCGGCGTCGTTCAACCGCTTCTCCCAGGTCTTCGCATCGGCGCCGGCGAGCGCGTCTTCGATGATCGCGCGCAACGCCGCCTCGTGCTCCTTGCGCTGGAACCAGTCGGCGAAGCGCGGATCGTCGAGCACGTCGGCGCGGCCGAGCGTGCGCATCAGCGCCTCGTACTGCTTGTCATTGTTCACCGCGAGGAGGAGATAACTGTTATTTGCCCGGAACAGGTTTGCCGTGACCTTGCGGCTGATCGCCTGGTTGCCGAATTGCTCCTGCCGATGCCCGGCGACGGTGAAATCGGCAATCTGCGTCGAGAGGAAACTCAGGCTGGCCTCCAGCATCGAGACGTCGATGAACTGGCCCTTGCCGGTATGGGTGCGCTGGAACAGCGCCGACGACACGGCGAAGGCGGCGGTCATGCCGGACAGCACGTCGCACACGGCGAAACCGGCGCGGGTCGGGCCCATCTCGGCATGGCCGGTCAGCGACATGATGCCGGACAGCGCCTGGATCTTGCCGTCGTAGCCGGCCTCGTTGCTGTACGGGCCGGTCTGGCCGAAGCCGGATACCGCGCAATAGATCAGCCGCGGATTGATCTCGGACAGCGCGGCGTAGCCGATGCCGAGCCGGTCCATCACGCCGCCACGGAAATTCTCCATCACCACGTCGGCGCGTGCGGCGAGGCGCTTGATGATCTCCACCGCCGCCGGCTTTTGCAGGTCGAGCGTGAGGCTGCGCTTGTTGCCGTTGATCGCCAGCCAGGCGGGCGCCATGCCGCGGTCCGCCCATTCGCGCGACAGCGGCGTGCGGCGCATGTCCTCGCCTTCGCGGCGTTCCACCTTGATCACGTCGGCGCCGAGCAGGGCAAGCTGGTAGGAGCCGAAGGGGCCGGCCAGGACCTGGGTGAAGTCGAGGATGCGGGTGCCGGTGAAGGGGCGGGTCATATTGCCTCCCCCGCGCTACGCGCGGGGTTGGGTCGCGAAGCGGACCAATGCGGCGCGTAGCGCGGGGTGAGGGGGATCGGGTCGCCCCGTAGCACCGTAATGCAGCGTGCCGACCCGATCACCCTCACCCTCGGCGCTCTCGCGCCATCGACCTCTCTCGCCGCAGGCAAGAGAGGTGTACGACGGCTCACGCCGCTTGCTCCACGCGGTTGCCGCGCGCGAGTTCTTTCTGCCGATCGAATTCGGCGCGGCGGTGGGCCAGTTCCTCGGCCGGCATGCGGTCGAGATCGAGATAGTCCAGCTTCCACGCGGCATCCGCGGCCCAGCGCAGCGGCGATTGCATCGTCGTGCGCGGGCCGGGTGCGGCCTCCAACACGCGCAATGCGAATTCCAGCGTCTGGTCCTGCGAGGCGGTGTCATGCGGCTTGCCGGCGCTGTTGCCGAGGGGAAAATCGCTGAACAGGAAGCGCGGCACCGCGGCGTGTTCGACGATGTCCTTGGCGCAGCCCATCAGCACGGTGGGGATGCCGTTCGCCTCGAGGTGGCGCGCGACAAGGGAACAAGTCTGGTGGCAGACCGGGCAGTTCGGCACCAGGATGGCGGCGTCGGCACCGTCGTCGCGCACGCGGCGCAGGATTTCCGGTGCGTCGGTTTCGATCGTGACGCGATGGCTGCGGTTGGTGGGTGCGCCGTGGAAGCGCGGGGCGACGGCGCCGATGCGGCCGGCAGCGGCGGCGCGGCGCAGGGCAGGGAGGGGGAACCAGGTGCCGCTGTCCTCGGCGCTGGTGTGGACGCGGTCGTAGCCGATGTGGGAGATGCGCAGGTCGTGGTCGCGCGCCGTGTCGCCGGAATAGACCTGGTAGAATTTCGCGCCGCCGTTGTAGGCGGCGCCGGGACCCTGGTCGCCTTTGCCGGGCTGGTAGGGCGCGGCGGTGGTGACGATGGCGATGCGCGCGCGGGCGAGGGGGGTGCGCAGGGGCGTGAAGGGGGCGTCGATGTGGTGCGCCCAGCGATACGGCGTGGTGTAGCCGATCGCTTTATAGTAGTCGCGCGTGCGCTGCATGTAGGGGATCGCCGCGTCGTAGTCCGGCGCGAAGCCGAGGCGGGCGTCGAGGTCGTCCTGTTCCATGAGGCGTCTCCCATTGCACCGTGCGCGCGATCCTGTTGGATTGCTTCCTCAGGCGCCGCGCGATCGAGTGTCTATCTTCACACTACATCGCCAAGGCCGACAAGCAGCCGGGCCCACGGCGTCGCCACCAGTCGCGATAGCAGCCTGCGATCGGCGGTCACCAAGCGGGTGTTGCGCAATTCGGCCAGCGCCAGATAGAAGCAGTGGTATGCTGGATGTTCGATGGCGGCAGCAATGGCCAGCGCGCGAGCGGCGAGCGGCGTGGACGATACCACGTCATCGAGCAATTCGGGCAATCCATCAACCATTGCCGACGCTTGGTCGGCGGTGATTTCGCTGCGTCGTAGCTTCAGCCATGCGACATTGCAGACCTCCGGAACGATGAGATCCGGCGCGATCAGCACCTCGCCTCCAGCGAGCAATGCCTCGGCGCTGTCGGATTGCGGCTCGGCGATGAACCACTTGCAGGCGACACTCGCGTCGATGACGAGGGTCACCGTGCGTCGCGATCCTGGCGGATCAGGTCGGCGCTGTCGGTCTGGGTCACTGCGGCGGGCGTCAGACTGCGGACGCGCCGTGCCAAAGCGACGCGTTCCTCACGGGTCAGCCGGGCCGCCGCGGTCAGGGCAGTGCGCAGTTCCTGCTCGAGCGAATGACCGTGTAGCTCCGCCTTGCGGCGCAACGCTGCCACGACTTGCTCGTCCAGATTCCTTACCAGCACCTGCGCCATAAGGTCGCCTTCGCATGCTATCGGAATTGATAGCGTGGATGGGTCGCGATGTCCATGCATACTCATGCTGTCGGTGCCGCCCGCGGAGGCCCTCCAGCGCAGTGCAAGATGGGATGATATATCCTGGCCGCCGAGGGTTTGACCCATCGGCTGGGCTACATTGTTATGCCG
>JBEKNT010000210.1:0-11558 GCA_049522565.1 Acetobacteraceae bacterium | reverse complement strand
ACGTTCCAGGATACGATCGCCGGTATCGCAGGCGATACGCTGGCGGACTTCAGCAAGTTGGATACGATCGACATCACCAACCTGGCCGTGGGGTTCGTGACGGGTTCACCGATCTACACGGGCACCTACGGCGCATCGAGTTCCGGCACACTGGCCGTGGCGACCGGCTCGGGCACGATCGATATCAAACTGACCGGTCTGTCTGCGGGAGGCAGCTTCAGCGCGATTACCGATAACCACGGAGGCACGTTCATCACATACTCCTGACGCTGCCATGGGAGCGCCTCGGCACCGGTCGCCACGCCGCGCTTCCCCACGGCTGGACCGGACATCGGCGCCCGGCCCGTAGCATTACGATACGGGCCGGGTACTTTTGGGCAGCCAGGTGCGAACCAATCGAGGTAGCGCGGGCTGGCCATCGGGGGGGCCAGAAAACCCCTCTCAATCGAGCCCTGCCAACCCATTGATCCGACCGGACCTTCATTCGTTCAGTTTTAGTCCCTTACCCATCAACTCTTCTCACATTCCGCGTTGAATCGCACTGTCGTATAAATCCCATCAAATCATTGCCGGAACGATGACCGCCTCCCTGAGCCGCCCGGCGGCCGCGGCTGCGGCACGTCCAGCCTTCGTCAGGTAATATCGGTAGGTTCCGGTGACCCGCTTGATCACCCCGATGTCCAACAGCCGGCGCAACTGCCGTGATAGCCGGCCCGGCGAGAACGCCCCCAGTTCGGGGAGCAGGTCGCCGCGGCGGATGCCAGCGATGTTGACCCGTGGATTTTGCAGGGCATGCAGCAGCGCACTGTCCCCCGGTTCGAAGAAGTTGATCCCCTTGACGGTCTTGCCATCCACTTCGCGCGGCTTGGTCACGCGTCCCAGCGCACGAACCCCCGCCGAGAAGTCGTCGAGTGCGGAGAGGTGAGCGAGATAGCGGCGGTTGCAGCCGAGCAGTATCTCGCGCAGATCGATCAGGCTGTAGATGGACTTCTTGACTGGGGCGAGGGCCCGCGTGGGTGGCCCCTGCCGATGTTCCACCTTTCGGTGGTGCTTGAAGGAAGACACGTCGTTGCTGGTGGTCTCGATGCGCAGCACGATGCCGTGCTTCTCGTACATCTTGATCGAAGACTTGCCGAAGTGATGCTTGATGCAGGTGCCTTCGATCCGGGTCGAGAACTGTGAGCCGATCTCCTGTGCCAGCAGCGGCGTGATCTGCCGGCCGAGGAAGTTGGCGACCTGCTCGGCCTTCACGCTCAGCACCGACTGCCGGACCAATTGCTCGTAGAGCGGCCCAAGGGTGGTGGTGGAGCCGAACGCCAGGTCGGTGGCGTATTCCACCTGCATCAGGCTCCAGTGGTAGGATTGCCCGAACACCTCAGACACCGGGCAGCACCGTTCGGCATAGCGATCCAGGGTGCGGTGCAACCGGTCGGGCGACAGGCTGTCGGCCAGTTCCTGGGCGCGCACCCAGTCGTCGATCCGGACAAAAGCGTTGTCGGCCATGGTGTAGCCGATGCCTTCCGCCGTCAGCCGACGCGCCAACCAGCTATGGCCGTTGCAGTAGAATTGCAGGCGGAACGGCGCCCAGGTGGGGACCCGCAGGTAGATCAGCCCGAATTGGGCGTCCATGAAGTAGAAATAATAGTGCAGGCACTTGCCGCTGTCCGGCCGGATGAAGGTCTTGTGCGTCTGCTTGTCGTGCCACGGCTGGTAGGCATCGCAGGCTTCCATGGCCGAGATGATGTGAACCAGCCCGAGGTGCTCGCCGCGTTGCTTCAGAACCCGCGCGACGACATCCTCCTTGCGGGTGTTGGGCTTGCGCGGGTGCTCGATCGTCAGACCCGCCTCGGCCGCCAGTGCTGCCGCGCGATCGCGCACACGGTCACGCAGCGGCTTCGCGAATTCGGGGTAGTCGAAGATGCGGATACCACGGGCATTGAGATACCGGGTCATCCCGCCCGCATAGCAAACTCCAGGCAGCGTCCCGGTGATCACCACCCGGTCGTAGCATGAAAGCACACCGGCAATTCGATCGCTGTAGCGGTCCGTCAGAGATTGGCTCATGGCGCCCCCCGCCAGATGGTTCCCTTCCTGGCAGGACGCTACACCAAACCTATTGGTTCCGGCTCCGCCGGGTTAGGGTCCAATAAACAATTGATTCCGGGACCATCAACCCCTGGTTTTCGTCCCGGCGATGGAGGCAGATATTGCAAGTAAGCCGAGGAAAGCGGCTCTCTACCTGCGAGTCAGCACGGACGGTCAAACGGTGGACAATCAGCGCCTGGTGCTGGAGGCCATTTGCGAGCAGCGCGGCTGGAAGGTGGTGCAGATCTACTCAGACAACGGCGTCTCCGGCGCCAAGGGTCGCACCCAACGGCCCGGCCTTGACGCGCTGTTGAAAGACGCCGCACGGGCAAGGTTCGACGTGGTGATGGCCTGGGCACTCGATCGGCTCGGCCGCTCGCTGCTGGACCTGCTCGACACGCTCGGCGAGTTGGAGTCTGCGGGCGTAGCGCTCGTCCTGCACCAGCAGGCGATCGATACCACCACCCCAGCGGGGCGGATGTTCTTCCAGGTCACTGGCGCTTTCGCCGAGTTCGAGCGCGCGATGATCCGGAGCCGTGTCAGGGCGGGCCTGGAACGTGCCAAGGCGCGGGGGGTGCGCCTGGGGCGCCCGAAGACCGGCGCCAAGGTGGAGGCGGCCATACGTGCCCGTCTGGCGACCGGCGAGGGCGTCAAGAAGGTCGCGAAGGCGGCCGGCGTCGGCAACGGAACTGTGTCGCGCATCAAGGCGGCGATGGCAGCCTGAGTGGCATGTTTCGACGACTATGCGAGTTTACCCGCCTTCAATCGTGATTTTGCCAAACGGATCACCCCGGAACCGTCTGCCGTCGAAGCTCCCGCAACCGGAGCTGCATGGCGAGCGTCCGCTCCAGCTTGCGGTCCAGGTGGACCTCGTACCGTGCGGTCACTTCCAAGCGCCGGGCCTCATACGCGGAGCCGATCGCCTGCTCCTTGATTGCATCGCGATGCTCAAGCTCGGCTATCGGTCCCTCGTACCACTCTGCCCAGTGCCGGCGGAGCCAAGCGTCCAGCGCCTCGGCAGTGGGTTTGTAGACGAGACCGTCGGCGGGTGAATCCTCAAGGCATTCCAGCCAATGTGAACGAGTGTCGTCCCTCAATGCCGCCACGGCGCGGGCGTAGGCGTCCGGTTCCGCGGCGGCAAGTATGGTAATGGCCTTGGTGGTCATCCCCTTGTCGCGTCTCACGTCGCGCAGATCTCGGGCCGTGTCCGACGGTGTCGCGGTGAATACCTGAGACATATCCACCTTGACCTTGCGGTTGCCAATCATGGGTAGAAGCGCCGCACCTGCGATCCGCTCCGGGTCGAGATTACTGGTGGTCTCCTGGCGGAGCCTCTCCCGAAAGGTTGCAGCTTCGGCCAGCCGCAGCCGGCGCTTGCGCCAGATGATTCCAGCCACCTCCTCAACAAGATGCTCTTCGGTCGGACCCCGCGGCGCATGCTCCGCTACCAGTGCGTTGAGCAGAGCCCAAGTCGCGGCTCCACCAGGCGTCAGCCGCAAACGCAAGCCCGGGCAACCCGAATCCGCCAGGTCTCGGCGGGTGCCGCTCGCGACCTCACGACTTGCCTCGCTGATCGCGGTCTCGGTCATTCGTACCGGCATGAGTCCCTCCCTGTGGGGCTTCACTAGGGCTTCACCGGGGCTTCAACACCGAGGGATGATCCGGGACGCCACGGAACAGAATCATGCCGGGATTCGCAGAAAATGCAGGAAATAAGTGGGTTTCTGCAATTACCTGGGGACAGCGAGGAACATTGGAGGAGCGTGCCTGGAATAGATAGCCTGCTTAATAGCATTCAGGAGGTCAGGGGTTCGACTCCCCTTGGCTCCACCAGTGCGGCGGACGCCTGACTTGACCAACCATGGCATCACTTGGCCGATCGCGCCTGCATCGATGCCGGGATACCCAGGGACGGGGCGCGTTCGTTTTGCTCCGTTCCTCGCGTCCCGCGGTCCGTCATATCCGACATGTCCCGCCACTTCAGACGAGATCGTCACCGCCGGGCCAGCATCCGGCTTTCGGGGCTGGGGGGCCTGCCGGATGCTCGCGCCCAGGCCGCGGCCTTGGGGACCTGCCAGGTCGCGGCGGGTTGACCCCAGCCTCGGTCGTTCAGCAGCCGGTTCGCGCCGGCTGCGGTGGAACATCTGGTGTGCCGCCCTTACCGCATAACCGGATGGGTCGTCGTGGCCCCGCTGGAGAAACGATCCCCTGCATTCCAGCCAACGTGGCGGCGATCAGACGCCATATCCGCCTGGCAAATATAATCCGTTTGATATCGCAACCGGGCAGCGCTAGGCTAAGCGAACAAAGCCGGTTTCGTCGGTGCCCGCAAATGGCCCGGCCGCCGGGGGGATTCGATCTTGATTTGCATTCAGTCCGGGATCGTTCTGTCGATTCTGTTGCCGGCTCCATCGCCATACTGTGCCGGCAGCAAGGTCGTGATGTTGCCGATCGCCAGCGCCGCCGCTACGCCCGAACCCCGCCAGAGGCCAGGAAATCCGATAAGCGTTCGTTGCGACACCCGGTCGGTTACGCGGTGCGCTCGGCCCGGCGGCAAGGTCGTTGCCAATCCGCCAATCAACGCATTCGCCATGACGCCAGGCAGCGCCTGCGAAAGGACCTTTCCGTCTCGGCCCCACCTGTATGACAGCGGCGCGCCGCGTCGTTGGGCGCCGATGCCGTGACCGACATGCCGAGCTGCTACAGGGAGGTCCCCGGCCGAACCCGCGTCGAATGCCGCCACGGTATCCTCGCAGCGGGCGTTGTTCGACCAGGCGATGTCGTGCCGTTCGCCGGTCAGTGAGCCGGCAGAGTGGGAACCCAGGCCACATGATGGAACTGGCGTTCGGCGTAGCCGCGTACTCGGCCGGTGGTCCGCAGCCCAGCAACGAACCTGATGTTTGTTGGCAGGCACCCAGCGACGCCGGCGGTACTGCGCTCGCGCGGCCTGCCGTGCCGGTCTTGCTGCGGCGGCGGGTCAGCCCGATCGGCCAGGCGGCGTTGCGCGTCGCATGGGCGCTGCCGCAGGTCGAGCAAGCGCGGTTCGTCTTCGCATCGCGGCACGGCGAGTTCGACCGCGCGCTGAGCATGCTTCAGGAGGTGGCCGACGAGGACGGCCCGTCGCCGGCTGACTTCAGCCTGGGCGTGCACAACGCCCTGGCAGGCCTGCTGTCGATCTGCACGCGCAACCGCGGCGGACACATCGCGCTGGCCGCCGGCGTTGACAGCTTCGGCTTCGGTCTGCTGGAGGCTGCCGCCTGCCTGCAAGAGCGACCGGAAGAGCCCGTTATGCTCGTGTACTATGACGCGGCCTTGCCCGCAGGCTACCCCGACGCGACGCCGGCCTGCGCGGATGTCACGCTGGCACTTGCGCTCGTGCTGGTGCCGCCGCCCCGGGCCTCGCGCCGCGTCGTCATGGCGGCGCGCCCGATCGCCGACACGCCACCGGGCGAGGCGGCGGCTGCCGTCTTCCTGCGCTTCCTGCGGACCACGGCGCCGGAGGCCAGCGCGACCGGGGAACGCATGGTCTGGCATTGGCGTCATGCTTGACCCGGTGCAGCGGACCTGGCGCGTGCTCGCCACCGGCTTCGCGTTCGCCTGCTTCTTCCTCGGCGGCGCCGTGCTGGCGGGCATGGTGTTTCCCATCCTGGCGATCCGGCGCGAAGGTCGGGAGGACCGTAGCCAGCGGCTGATCCAGCTTGTGTTCCGCGTGTATCTGGCGATGTTGCGCGGCCTTGGGTTGATCAGCCTGGAGGTCAGCGGCGCCGAGCGACTGGCCGCCTGCCGCGGTAGCATCATCGTCGCCAACCACCCGACATTGCTCGACGTGGTGTTCCTGATGGCGCTGACGCCGCGCGTGCGCTGCATTGTCAAGCACGAGCTGTGGGACAACCGCTACCTGAAGGGCGTGGTCCGCGCCGCCGGCTATATCCGCAACGACCTCGACCCGGAGGCGACCATAACCGCCTGCCGCGCGGCCCTGAGCCAGGGCAACAATCTCATTGTCTTCCCGGAAGGAACTCGTTCGCGGCTCGGCGAGCCGGTGCAGTTTCGCCGCGGCGTCGCCAACATCGCCATGCTCACCGGGGCGCCGATCCAACGCGTGGTGATCTCCTGCGAGCCTCTCACCCTGACCAAGGGCGAACCTTGGTACCGGGTCCCGCCGCGGCGACCCAGATTCCGACTGGAGATTGTGGCCCCCATGGACATTCGGCGTTTCATGGCGTATCCGTATCGAGGCCTCGGCGCTCGTCGGCTGATGCAGGAGCTGCATCAATTTTACACCGGGAGATTGGCACGTGGATGACCTGGAGGCCGAGATCAAGACCATGATCGTTGAAGTCCTGGAGCTGGAAGATCTGGCACCCGAGACGATCGATAGCGGCGAGCCGCTGTTCGTCGAAGGTCTTGGCCTGGATTCGATCGACGCCATGGAGCTTGGTGTTGCACTGCGTAAACGCTACGGGATACGTATCGAATCGGTGACCGAGGCGGCCAAGGCGCATTTCGCCAATGTGCGCTCCCTGGCGCAGTTCATCCGCAGCCAGCAGGGAGTGCGCCAATGACGCTGTCGCAGGATGACATCCTCGCACGGCTGCGCGCCGACCTCGAGGAGATGTTCGAGATCCCTCAGGACCGCATCACGCTGGATGCGAAGCTGTATGAAGACCTCGACCTCGACAGCATCGACGCGGTCGACCTGATCGTGAAACTCAGCGAGCTGACCGGCCGCAAGATCAAGCCTGATGCGTTCAAGGCGGTGCGCACCGTACGCGACGTGGTGGTGTGCGTGGAAGCGACCCTGCTGGATGACGAAGATGCGGTCCCCAACGCGGCTGCCTGACCTGGTTCCCATCGTCGCCGGGGTTGGCACCGTGCTGTATCCGGTCCTGGTGTATTTCGGCCTCCCCCATGTGCCGCCCGGTCCACTGGTCGTCGTTGCCATCGGGCTGGGCGCATTGCACGTGCTGCACCGCCAACGGCGCGCCGGCGTTGCCATGCCGCGCTGGAGCATCGTGTTGATGGCCGCCGTTTTGCTCGGGATCCTGCTGCTGCTGGCGTTGCGGCCGATGCTCGCCGTGCAGGCCTATCCGCTGATCATCAACCTGAGCCTCGCCGCCATCTTCGCCTGGTCCCTGGTGCAGCCGCCGAGCGCGATCGAGCGCATCGCGCGGCTGACCAAGCCTGACCTGTCGTCCCAGGAGGTCGGCTATACCCGCACCGTCACCAAGGTGTGGCTGGTCTTCTTCCTGATCAACGCCTGCATCACCAGCGTCTGCGCCGTGTGGTTTACGGTCGCGATCTGGAGCCTGTGGACCGGCCTGGTTTCCTATTTGCTGATCGGCGCCCTGTTCGCCGTTGAAGTCATGGTGCGGCGCCGCGTCTTGCCACGGCCGGCATTGTGACCGCCACGTCGCTTGGCCGCCTGTTCGTCTCCGGCCGCCAACCCGCTGCCCTGCTGGCGATGCGCGACGGCGTGGCCTTGTCGTTTGGCCGTTTCGCCGCCGATGTCGCCCATGCTGCCGGCCTCGCCCGCGCGGCGCGGGTTGCGCGCGGCGCGGTGCTCTCCGCCGATCCATACCGCTTCCTGGTTGGCCTGTTTGGCCTGATGCATGCCGGCGCCACGGTGGTCCTGCCGCCCGATGGCCTGCCCAACACAATCGCCGGCCTGCGCGACGAGTTCGATGTGCTGCTATGCGACGAACCCGCGGCAGCGCAGGTCGCGGCGCTGCCCATCGAGGAGGGGCGGCACGGCGCGGCGCCGGTCGGCGTGCTCAGTCCGGCAAGTGCCATGCTGGAATTCTTCACATCCGGCTCGACCGGGGTGCCGAAACGAATCGTCAAACCGCTTGCTGTCATCGATGACGAAATCGCCATGTTGGAGTCGGTGTGGGGCGAGGCGATGGCGTGTCGGCCGGTCATGGCGACGGTGCCGTATCGGCACATCTTCGGACTGACCTTCCACCTGCTGTGGCCGCTGGTCGGCGGCCGACCGTTCGTAAGCCATGTGGATGACCTCTGGGAGAACCTGCTGGCGCGCGGCGTGGCGGACGCGATCCTGATCACCAGCCCGGCGCATCTGATCCGGCTGAGCGGCATCGCCCCGTTGCCGCAAGGACACCGCCCCACGCTGGTCTTCACCGCCGGCGCACCGTTGCGCGCCGCGCAAGCGCGCGAGGCCGCTGCCGTGCTGGGCGTGCAGCCGGTCGAGATGTTCGGCAGCACCGAAACCGGGGCGATTGCCACCCGCATCCAGCAATCCGGCGACGAGCCGTGGACCCCGTTGCCGGACGTCCAGGTGCGTACCGACGATGCGGGCTGCATGATCGTGCAATCGCCGTTCGGCACCGGTGGCCTGCCCTGCGCCACCGCCGACCGGATCGAAATAACGCCGGACGGGACATTCCATTTCCTCGGCCGCGACGACGGGATTGCCAAGATCGAGGGCAAACGCGTGAGCCTGGCAAGGCTGGAAAAGGCGCTGCTGGCGTTGCCGTTGGTGAGCGATGCGGCTGTCGTGGTACTCGGCGGCGCGGCCGAGCGCCTCGCGGCCGCGGTCGCGTTGAACGGCGAAGGCCGTGCCCGCCTGGACGAGATGGGGCGGTTCCGTTTCAGCCGCGAACTCCGCCAGCAGTTGGCGCAAGTGTTCGAATCCGCGTGGCTGCCGAAAGCCTGGCGCTTTGTCGATGAGTTGCCGCGCGGCGCGATGGGCAAGCGGCGCGATGCGGACGTACGGGCGCTGTTCCTGGCACGTCGGGGCCACGCGCCATGATGTGTGCTCCGATCGTGCGCAGCGTCGCGGCCGAGCCGGACCGGGTCACGCTGCAACTGGACGTGCCTGCCGATCTGCCTTGCTTCCTGGGTCACTATCCGGGATTTCCAATTCTTCCGGGCGTGGTCCAGATCGACTGGGTGATGCAACTTGCCGTGCGACACCTGCCATGCGGCCAACCGTCGGCAACCGATTTTCGCATCAAGTTCAAGCGGGTTATCACGCCTGGTATGCCCCTGGCGCTGACGCTGTCGCACGACAAGGCGCGCCGCCGGCTGGAGTTTGTCTATCGCTCCGGCGACCGGGTTGCATCAGAGGGGCGGGTGATGCTGTCCAGCCCATGACCGTGCGGGTCTGCGCCGTCGTCCCGAGCTATAATCATTACCGGCTGATCGGCGACATTGTAGCCAGACTGAGCGGCCTCGGGCTGCCGGTCTTTGTGGTCGATGACGGCAGCGCGGTGGAAGCTGCCGCTGCCCTCGCCGCATTGCACGACGAGGCTCGGGCGATCCGGGTTACCCGGCGGCCGGTCAATGGCGGCAAGGGATGCGCGGTCTGCGAAGGCCTCCGCCTGGCGCACGCTGCCGGCTTCACCCATGCCGTGCAGGTCGATGCCGATGGCCAGCACGATCTGGCTGTCGTGCCGCGGATGCTGGAGCTGGCAGAGCGATACCCAGACGCGCTGATCAGCGGCCACGGCGTATTCGACAGTTCGGCGCCGCTGGGGCGTCGGATCGGTCGCTGGGTCACCCATCTCTGGGTGTTCGTCGAGACGTTGTCGTTCCGCCTCACCGACACGATGTGCGGCCTGCGGGTCTATCCGCTCGGGGTGGTGACCGATGTTGTGACGACCGAGCAAGTCGGCAGCCGGATGGAGTTCGACATCGCCGTTATGGTCCGCCTGTGCTGGCGGGGCGTGCCGGTCGTCATGGTGCCGGTCCGCGTCAGCTATCCGCCCGGCGGCAGGTCGAACTTTCAGCCGTGGCGTGACAACCTGCGCATCACCTGGATGCATACGCGGCTGGTATTCGGCATGCTGGCACGACTGGCGTGCGGTCGCATGAGACGCCCCGGCAAACTCGCGCCCACCACCCATTGGGCGTCGCTTGGCGAGCTGGGCGTCACGTTCGGCATCCGCTTTTGCGTGCTCGCCTATCGCCTGATCGGACGCCGCGGCTGCATCGTGGTGATGGCGCCGATCGTGGCGTATTTCTACCTCACCGCGGGCGACCGGCGGCGCGCCTCGCGGTGCTTTCTGCAACGCGCGTTTGCCGCTGGCGGGGTAAACCGGCGTCCCAACACGCTGGATGGACTGCGCCATTTCATGCAGTTCGCCGCCCGCTCGCTGGATTCGATCATCGCCTGGAGCGGCGGCATGCGGCCCGGTGCGGTCGAAGCCGCCGACCAGGCGGCGCTTGCAGATTTCACCAACGATCCGCGTGGCGGCGTGGTGATCGTCGGCCATCTCGGCAATACCGACGTGGCACGCGCCTTGCTCGATCCAGCCGCAGCGGCCCGGGTGCTCGTGCTGACGCACACCCATCATACCGAGAACTTCAATCGGGTCTTGCGTGACATTTCGCCGGATGCGGCGGTGAATGTGTTCCAGGTGACCGATATCGGGCCGGACATGGCGATCAGCCTGCGCGACCATGTCGATCGCGGATGCTGGATCGTGATCGCCGGCGACCGTACCCCGGTTCGCAGCCAGGGCAGGGCCGCGCCGGTGCCATTCCTGGGCGCACCGGCGCCATTCCCGCAGGGGCCGTATGTGCTCGCCGCCTTGATGGAGTGCCCGGTCTGGCTGCTGTTCTGCCGCAAGGTGGGCGATCGCTATCGCTTTGTCATAGAACGCTTCGCCGAACGGATCGTGCTGCCACGCGCCGGGCGCAACGAAATACTGGCAGGCCACGCCGCGCGTTACGCCGCGCGGTTGCAGGCACACGCCATCGCCGATCCGTTCCAGTGGTATAACTTCTACGATTTCTGGGCCGGGTAGGTATCCGCATGCTGTCCATCGACACCGTTATCAAGGCGCAGTTCTTCGATCTCGATCCGATGAACATCGTCTGGCACGGCAACTACGCGCGGTTCTTCGAGCAAGGGCGGTGCGAAATGCTGGATCGGCTGGATTACAACTACACGCAGATGCAGCAATCCGGTTTCGCATTTCCGATTGTCGAGATGCGGGTGAAGTATGTCGCGCCGATCCGCTTCCGGCAGGAGGTCGTGGTCACCACGACGCTGGTCGAATTCGAGAATCGCCTGCGGTTCGACTACATCATTCGCGACCTCGCCTGCGGCACCGTGCTGACGCGCGCCAGGACCATCCAGGTCGCCGTGCGGATCGATACCGGTGAACTCTGCCTCGAAAGCCCGGCGGTGCTGATCGGGAAGGTGCGGGCCGCGACATGACGGTGCCGACCGCAGCCTGCCCACGGGCACTTGACCGGGGAGGCGGCATGACCAATGGGTGGCGCCCGATGGGCCGCTCCCGATTCTGCCTGGTATGAAACCGGCGTTGGCACTGACTGCACTGGGCGTCGCCACGCCGCTCGGAGTTGGCAAGGCCCGGACCGCGGCCAATTTGTTCGCGGGCTCGCAGGCGGGGCTGCGCGAACGCCACGACCTGCTGTTTGGCCGTGCGGTGACCGTCGGTGTGGTCGATGCGGTGCTGCCACTTGCGCAGCCGGCCGCCACC
>JBEKNT010000209.1:0-11575 GCA_049522565.1 Acetobacteraceae bacterium | reverse complement strand
CGTGCGCCACCGACCCCTCCCCCCAACCCCCACCCTCAAGGGGAGGGGGTGGACTGCGGAACCCAACCAATGACCCTGCTGTCGGTCGAAAACCTGAGCGTGGCGTATGGCGATATGCTCGCCGTGCACGACGTGTCGTTCTCGTTCGACTCCGGCGAGGTGTTCGTGCTGCTGGGCGCGAACGGCGCCGGCAAGACCAGCATCCTGCGTTGCATCTCCGGACTGGTGCCGGCGCGCTCCGGCGGTGTCGCGTTCGAGGGGCGATCGCTGCAAGGCAAGCGGCCGCATGAGGTGGCGCGCACCGGCATCGCCCACGTGCCGGAAGGACGCCGCGTATTTCCCAACCTGTCGGTCGAGGAGAACCTGGTCGTCAGCTTCATCCGCGCCCGCACGCAGGATCCGATCGCAACGGCGCTCGACGCCGTGTACGAGACGTTTCCGCGCCTGCGCGAGCGGCGACGCCAGCTTGGCGGCACGTTGTCGGGTGGCGAGCAGCAGATGCTGGCCATCGGCCGGGCGATGATGAATTTTCCCGGGCTGCTGATGTTGGATGAGCCGTCGCTCGGCCTGTCGCCGGTGATGGCCGATCTGGTGTTCGAACGGCTGGCGACGATCCGCGCACACGGCACCACGATCTTGCTGGTGGAGCAGAATGCCACTTGCCTGGAACTGGCGACGCATGGCGTGATCTTGCAGACTGGCCGGGTGCTGATGGTCGGCGGCCAGGCCGCCTTGCAGGATTCCGAATTCGTGCGCCGGGCTTATCTCGGGGTATAGGCAGACGACAAGAACAACGCGCAATACCGCGCGAACGTTGGAGGAAACGACTATGCGGATATCACGTCGGGAGAGTCTCGCCGCGTTGCTGACCGCGGCGGCCATGGTTGGCGCGCCGCGCATCGGACGCGGCGCGGAGGCGGAGATCGTCATCGGCGCGCCGAACTCGCTCACCGGCGGCTTCGGCGAGAACGGCCAGCGCGGTGTGTGGGGTTTCCTGATCGCGGCCGATCAGATCAATCGCGAGGGCGGCATCAAGGCGCTCGGCGGTGCGAAGCTGAAGGTCATCGTCGCGGACACCACCACGGAAAACCCGACGCAGGGCGCCAGCGTGACGCGGCGCATGCTGGATCAGGACGGCGCGGTGGCCCTGTACGGGTCCACAGCCAGCGCCATTACCATGGCGGCGCAGGTGGAGGCCGAGAAGGCGCGCGTGCCGATCGTTACCTCGTCCTATGCCGATCCGCTGGTGAAGCGCGGCATGAAATACACCTTCAAGATGACCGCACCGGGCAGCGCGATCTGGAATTTCGCCATGGACGCGGTGTGCGACATGCTGAAGGCGCAAAACGGCAAGCCGCCGTCATCCGGCGCGATCTTCATGGGTCCGGATGCGGTGAGCGTGGCGGTATCGAAGGCACTGCCGCTGGAGGCGCAGCGCATCGGCCTGCCGATCGTCACGCATGTCGATTTCCAGGGCAATTTGAGCGATCCCTCGGTGGTCGTCTCGCCGATCATGCAGAAGAAGCCGGACGTGATTTTCCTCAGCGCCTTCCTCGACGACGCGGTGCTGATCCTGCGGACGCTGCGCGGGCTTGGTGTGAAGACGCCGGTGGTGGCGGCGGGCGGCGTATCGTCGGACTCCGCCGGCAAGACGCTGGGTGCGGCGGCTGACCAGGTGTTCATGCCGTGGAGCTGGAACTGGGACCTGCCGGTGCCGGGCGAGGGGCCGTTGGTCGAGATGTACAAGCAGGCGCACGCGGACGCGCCGTATCCGCCGAACAACGAGCAACTTGGAATGGGCTACGCGGCCGGGATCATTCTACGCCAGGCGCTGGAGAAGGCGGCGAGCCGCGACAGCACCAAGATCCGCGACGCCCTGGCCGAGGGCGACTTCACCGACCTGCCGATTCCCGGCAAGCGTGCGGCGTTCGATGAGACCGGGTTGAACAAGTACGCGGCCCTGATCCTGACGGAATGGAGCCAGGGCAATGCACATACGGTGTGGCCGAAGGACATGCAGGCGATGCAGCCGGTGCTGTGACTGCCTGTCCCGCTGTACGGAGTCGTGCCCCATAGGCGTCAGGTTAACCGGGACGCGGAGAAGAAAACTCCCCCTCCCTCAAGGGGAGGGGGAGGCTGATATCGCCACCGCGCGACCTTATCCTGACGCCTATGGGGTCGAGCCCCGCGCGGCCTAACCGGAGGGTGAGGGTGCGGCGAGCCAGCTCGCTCGCCATGTCACCGCCGTCGCATGAAACCCGCGCCGAGCAGCACGACACCCAGCACCAGCGCGCCGCCGGCGACGACCGGCGGAACGAAGTGCGATTCATGTTCGGTGGAATTCACCTGCACCGGCCCGACCTTCGCCACCTGCTCGGTGTGTTGCGTGGTGAATTCGGGAATTGCCAGCCCGACAATCCCCAGCAATGCCAGAATCGCCCCGGCAATCATCAGCGCACTCATCGAAGATCGCACGAGAACCTCCTTTGTTTGGTAGGGCAACCTAGGCGGCGGCGATGGGGTCTGCGAGGCGGGTCGCCATCAACTCCGCATGTTCAACCTGTAACGACACCGGAGGCAACGGACGGCGCGGCGGTTCCTAACGGAAAATCAGGCGTCGTAGCCCTCGATGATGATCAGGTTGGCTTCCGCGCGGCCGTCGCGCAGCGCTTTTGCCGCCGCATATTCCGGCGAGTGGTAGCACGCCAGGGCGGTGTCGTAGTCCTTGAACTCCAGCACAATGTTGCGTGATCGCGGCTTGCCTTCCGGTGCCTCGAACCGCCCGCCGCGCACGATGAAGCGGGCGCCGTATTTCTGAAATGCCGCGGCGTTGGCCGCAACGTAGTCCTTGTAGCCTTCGGGATCGGTCACATCGACGCCGGCGATCCAGTAGCCCTTGGCCATGGCTTGCCTCCCCTATTGATGCACGCGGTCGCCCAGCAACGCCGCGAGAGTCGGTTCCATCGCTGCCGCCAGCAAGGCCTGGCCCTGCGCGGTAGGATGCAGCGGCGGATCGGGCGGCGTGTGCCTGGGATCGAAAAACAGGTCGCGATCCAGTTTGTCCCCCCGCATGAAGACGTGGCCGACGTCCAGGAAGGTCACCGCGCCGCCATGCGGATATTCCTGCGCCAGTCGGCGATTCACCGCGAGCGCCGTCTCGGTGACCCAGTCGGAGCGCTGTGACGGCAGGATGCCAAGCAATAACAGTTTGGTGGTGGGTAGCCGATGGCGCAACTCGCTCACGATGGCGTCGATGCCGAGCATCGTGTCGTCGGTGGACCAGTGCACGCGCCCGAGATTGTTGGCGCCGATCAGGATCACCGCGACCTTGGGGGCAATGTCGCTCGCCTCGCCATGGTCGATGCGCCACAGCAGGCTGGCGGTGGTGTCGCCGACGAAGCCCAGGTTCACCGCGTTGCGGTCGCCGTAGAAGCGTTGCCAGACCGGGGAAAAATCCATCCAGGGCGGCGGTCCGGAGCGTTCCCAGTCCTGGGTGATGGAATCGCCGTAGAACACCAGCGCCGGGTGGCGGTCGCGCAGTTCCGCCTGCTTGGCGTCAAAGCGTTCGCGCCACCATGACAGGTCCATGCGGCTGATCGGCGTCGCGGCGAGGACGCCACGCGAATCCGCGGCGGGCGTTGCAAGCAGCAGGGCGAGAAGTACGATAAATATACCTCTCCCTCTCCCGCCGGAGAGGTTTTTGAAAACGCGCATCATGCGGCCACGGCCGCCAGCAGCGAATCGCAGATATGCGCGACATCCGCCGCGGTCAGGTCGGGATGGATCGGCAATGCGAGAATCCGCTCCGCCAGGTCTTCCGACACCGGCAGCGTCACCCCGTCGTGCTGGTCGCGATACGCGGGCTGGCGATGCAGCGGACGCGGATAGTAGATCGCTGTCGGCACGCCCGCCGTTTTCAACGACGCCTGCACCAGTTCGCGCTCGGCCGCGTCGCGCAGCAGGATCGCGTAGATCGCCCATGCGCAGGTGCTGTGCGGCACGCGCGCCGGCGTCACCACCGCGTTGCCCAGCCGCGAATCGTAGATGCGGGCGATCCGCTCGCGGGCGGCAAGCTCCTCGGGAAACACCGTCAACTTGGCCAGCAGCACCGCCGCCTGCATCGTATCGAGCCGCCCGTTCATCCCGGTGCGCAGCACTTCGTAGCGCGTGGTGCCCTCGCCGTGGGTGCGCAGGCTGCGATACAGCGCCGCGCGCTCGTCGCTCTCGGTGAACAGCGCGCCGCCGTCGCCGTACGCACCGAGCGGCTTGGACGGGAAAAAACTCGTGGCGGTCGCGTCGGCCGCGGCGCCCAGCGCGCGGCCGCCCAACGTACAGCCGAAGCTCTGCGCCAGGTCGTCCAGCGTGAACAGCCCCTCGCGCGCGGCGATGTCGCGCAAGGCCGGCCAGTCCGCCGGCTGGCCGAACAGATCCACCCCGATCAGCGCGCGCGGCCGCAATTTCCCTGCCGCCCGCACATCGGCAATACGCCGTTCCAAATGCGCCGGATCGATCTGGAACGTGCGCGGATCGACATCCACGAACACCGGCGTGGCGCCGAGCACCAGTGGCACCTCGGCGGTCGCGGTATAGGTGAAGGCCGGCAGGAACACCGCGTCGCCGCGCCCGATGCCTTCCGCCATCAGCGCGATCTGGATCGCGTCGGTGCCGGAACTGACGCCGATGCAATGCCGTGCGCCGCAGAACTTCGCCAGGGCGGCTTCCAGTTCCGCCACCTCCGGTCCGAGGATGAACTGGCAATGCGCCAGCACCCGATCCAGCCGCGTGCGCAGATCGGCGGCGATGCGCGCCTGCTGCGCCTTGAGGTCGAGGAACGGTACGGCGCGATGTGCGGACTCAGTCATTCGGGTAACTCGCTTGGCAATTCGAGTGTGTGGTGGGAGTGAGGCTCCCACCGCTGGGCAAGCGCCTGCGCGCGGCAAAGCAAGAATTTAACACGGAGACAGAACGAGAGCCACGGAGGGCCACGGAGGTGAATTTCGGTGCCGCGGAGCAGGAATCGCTTCTCCGTGGCCCTCCGTGGCTCTCGTTCTGTCTCCGTGTTAAAAACCTTGCGGTGCCGCCCGCGTGCACCCGCCGCGGGGCGACCCGCCGACCACCGGACATCACACCCCTGCTCATCGGATCGCCGCACCTTCGGCACGCGTGTCACCGCTCGCCCCATCGGCATTGTGGGCGAACTCGGGAACCAGCCGGCCGAGCAAGGTCAGCGCCAACCGCGCCTGGCCACCGCGGCAGGCCGTCGCGATCTCGTCCACCGCGCGGCCGACGATCGCCGGATCGGCGGTGCGCGGGGTCGCCATCAGCAGCCCGGCGTGCCCCGTCGGCACCGGCGGCTCGTGGCCGTGGAACAACTCCTCGTGCAGCTTTTCCCCCGGCCGCAGCCCGGTGAACCGAATCTCCACATCCTGCTCCGGCTGCAACCCGGCCAGCCGGATGATCTGCCGCGCCAGGTCGACGATCTTCACCGGCTCGCCCATGTCGAGCACGAAAATGCCGCCCTCGCGCGCGGCCGGCAGATCGGCGTCGCCGACGCCCAGCACGCTGGCCTGCAACACCAGCCCCACCGCCTCGCGCACCGTCATGAAATAGCGGCGCATGTCCGGATGCGTGACGGTCAGCGGGCCGCCGCGCGCAAGCTGGCGCTGGAACAGCGGCACCACCGAGCCGGTGCTGCCCAGCACGTTGCCGAACCGCACGGTGATGCAGCGCATGCCCTGGCCGGTGGTGCGGGCAGCGTCGCGCGAATGCGCGCGAGCATCGATATCCAGCGCCTGGCAATACATTTCCGCCAGCCGCTTGGACGCGCCCATCACCGAGGTCGGGTTCACCGCCTTGTCGGTGGAGATCAGCACCATCGCCTGCGCGCCGACCGCGCGCGCCGCGTCGGCGACGTGGCGGGTGCCGGCGGCGTTGGTCAGCAGCCCCTCCAGCGGGTTGTCCTCGACGATCGGCACGTGTTTCAGTGCGGCGGCGTGGAACACCAGTTCCGGCCGCAGCGCCTCGAACACGGCGCGGATGCGTGCCTCGTCGCGGATGTCGGCGATCAGCGCGTGGCGGCGCACCTGCGGATGGGTCTCCGCCAGCTCCAGGTCGATCTGCCACAGCGCGTATTCGCCGTTGTCCAGCAGGATCAGCGTCTCCGGGCCGAACGCGGCCACCTGGCGGGCGAGTTCGCTGCCGATGGTGCCGCCGGCGCCGGTGACGATGACGCGGCGGCCCTGGATCAGCCGCGCCATGCCGTCGCGATCCAGCGGTACCTGCGGGCGGTTGAGCAAGTCCTCGATGGCCACCGGCCGCAGTTCCAGCAGGGGACCCGCGGTGGTGGCGCCGGCGGGGCTCAAGGCGGTCGGACGCGGCGCGCGGCGCACGGTCAGTCCGAAGCGTTCGGCCTGGGTCACCAGGGCGGCAAGGTCGGCACCCGACAGGTCGGGCGTGGTGATCACCAGTATGTCGGGCAAACGGCCCTCGGCGGCGAGCCGCTCCAACACCGCGGCGGCGTCGGCGTGCGAGCCGAGGATCGGCTGGCCCTGGATGCGTCGTCCGGTTTGCCGCGACCCGATCCCCAGCAATCCCTCGACCCGGAAGCCCTGGCGGCGGTCATGCGCCATCGCGCGCAGGAACAGGTCGGCGTCCTCGCCGGAGCCGACCAGCAGCACCGAGCGCGTCGCGTCCTCGCGCGGCCGGCTGGCGGCGCGGTTGAGCGAGCGGCGGTAGGCGACGCGGGGGACGCCGAGCATCACCAGCAGGGTCAGGGCATAGACGATGGCAAACGCCGGATTGGGTGGGCTGAGCCCGGCCAGAGCCAGCACCGCGGCGAACAGCACCGCACCGACCGCGCAGGAGGCCACCACGGTCAGCAGGTCGTCGATGCCGGCGAAGCGCCAGTATTGCAGCGAGAGGCGGAAGGGCAGGCCGGCCAGCAACAGCGTCGCGGCGCCGAGCGGCAGCAGCCAGAGCGGCGAGAAGGCGGCGCCGGACGGGTCGGCGATCCAGCGCGCCACCGGCACGGCGGCCGCGGAGAGCATGCCGTCCAGGGCGACGTTGACGGCGATCCTGATCAGCGAGCGTGCCGCGGCCATGCCGCCCCTATAGCCGAAGGGGGCTGCCCGGCATACCGGGTCGGCGGGCAACGTATTGTTTCAGGAGGCCGGTTGGGCTGATACTGCGGCGGCGTCGGACGGCGGGCGGAGCCGGCCCGGGCCGGCACTATTGCTGCAACAGTTCAAGGACGGGTGGCGGTGCCGCTACCCGCACAGGGAGTGGTTCACGTCATGAGCAAGAAGATTTCGCGGCGCGGCGCGTTGAAGTTGGCCGCCGCCGCCGGCGCGTTGCCGTTGGTGCATATCCGCACCGCCGGCGCCGCGGGCAAGTTGAAGCTGGCGCTGTGGGACCATTGGGTGCCCACCGGCGACGCCGCGATGAAGCAACTGGTCGATGCCTGGGCCGAGAAGAACAAGGTCGAGGTGGAACTCGATTTCCTCACCGCGATCGGCAACAAGATCAACATCACCATGGCGGCCGAGGCGCAGGCCAAGACCGGGCACGACGTATACGCGTTCGATTCGTGGACCGTGCAGCAATATGGCGAAAGCCTGGTGCCGATGGACGACGTGATGCAGCGTCTCATCGCCAAATACGGCAAGCTGGGTCACGCCTATGAATATCTCGGCGTTTCCAAGGGGCATTGGCTGGCGGTGCCGGTGGGCTGGGGCTCGGCGCCGCTGACGCCGTGCGCGCGCATCAGCCTGCTGAAGAAGTTCGCCAATATCGACGTGCAGGCATGGTATCCGGCGCACGAGTCGACGCCGGACGCGGCGAAAGATTGGACCTATGACACGCAGTTGAAGTTCGCCGAGGCTTCGCTGAAGAACGGCATGCCGATCGGGTTCGGCTGCGGCTCGGGCAGCACCGATGCGAACCAGACCTGGGGCGCGACGTTCGGCGCGTTCGGCGCCGACCTGGTGGACGCCAAGGGCAACATCGTCATCGACTCCGACAACGTGATGGCCTGCATGGAATACTGCGCCAAGATGGTGAAGTTCATGCCACCGGATGCGGTGAGCTGGGACGACGCTTCGAACAACCGCGCGCTGATTTCCGGCAAGGCGGCGCTGATCTGGAATCCGCCGTCGGCCTGGGCGGTGGCGAAGCGCGATGCGCCGGACGTGGCGGCGGATTGCTGGACCTTCCCCAATCCGTTGGGACCGAAGGGGCGGCTGGTGCCGCACCGGCCGTATTTCTGGGGCGTCTGGTCGTTCTCGACGAACCAGACCGCGGCGAAGGAGATCATCGAATACCTGTCGCAGCGCGAGCAGGTGGAGGCACTGGCGGCGGCGGTTTCGGGGTATGACATTCCGCCGTTCGAATCGATGTCGGATTTGAAGATCTGGAGCGAGGTCGAACCGCCGAAGGGCACGATCTACAACTATCCGGTGCGGCCGTGGCACAAGGCGGAATACTATGTGCCCGGCTCGTCGGCGCCGCCGGAAATCGCCACGCAGATCTGGAACCGCTACCTGTACCCCGGGATGGTGTCGCGGCTGCTGTCCGGGCAGACGATCAAGCAGTCGATCGCCTGGGCGAAGGACGAACTGGAAGGCTTCACGCGCTGAAGGTTGGTTGCCGGCTCCCGGTCCGCGCGGTGCGGGCCGGGGGCGAGAAACCGGGGCGGGCTGTTCGGAACCGGTCAGCCGTCCCGCGCCTATTCGGCACGAGCGTGTAGCGGCCGGATCAACGCTTCCGCCGGGATGTGCCATTCCCGATACAAGCGATAGGCTTGCTCCATGGTCAGGCCTCGGCGCCCCGCAAGGATTTCCGATGCCCGCGAGCGCGAGCCGAGCAGCTTTGCCAGGTCGGCTTGCGTGTAACCCGATTGCTCCATGCGGATTCGGATCGCCTCGACCGGATCAGGGGCTTCTATCGGCCAGTATTTGGTCTCGTAGTTCTCGATCAATGCAGCGAGCACGTCGAATCGCTCCGCTTCTTGTGTGCCGGGCGGGGGCTGATGCCTGAAGTACTGCTCAATCTCGGCGAGGGCCCAGTCGTAGTCGGCTTCGGTCCGCAGGGGCCGGATATCCATGTTCATCATACCGTCTCCGGATTGATCCTGTCGTATTCCGCATGGGTGCCGATGAACTTGATCAGCACCCGCTTGTAGGCATAGGCAACGTGCACGATCACGCGGTATCTGTTGCCGGCCACGTCGAATATCAGGCGGTTGTCAGCGACGAAATCGACCGTGGCGCCAAATTCTGCCTTCACCGCCGCCGGACCGGACCATGAAGACCTGCTGACTGCGGCATGCCATGCGCGGAGGGGAGCTTCCGCTTGCGGATGCCGAACCCAGAAGAGCTTCAAGGTCCGTTTGGCGATGATCTGCACCGGAGCGGATATAGGCCGTTCCCAAATGTGGAACAAGTGCTTTCTGGGCACGCCAGCAGCGGCCTTGCTTCATTGCGCGCTGACGTCCGTGCCGCTGGTGGGTTGGAGACAAAAACGTCGGGATGCGCGATACGGCAACGGGCGCCACCCCCAGTGTCGGACGCCACCGCAGGACTCGGACCCCGCCATGTTATTCGAAATCGTCGACGCAATCGCCCATCCCGACCACACCGTGACCATCACCTGGTCGGATGGCGCGCGCGGCGTTGTCGATTTCCTGCCGATCATCGATCGGGGCGGCTGGTTCACCCCGCTCCGCGACGGCGACTATTTTGCCGCCACCATGATCATCCTGGTCGGCGGCGCCGGACTGACCTGGCCGGAGGAAATCGACTACGCGTCCGACGCTCTGCGCCGCGACGCTTTTCCGCACGGACTGCCAGGGTAGCCAAGCGCCGGTGACACTCAGTTCATCGGCGCCGCGCAGGCCGCGAGCGTAATTGCCAGAACCGCCCGGCGCCATAGGCGACCGCGTGCGTCCAATCGTACTGGGAGTGGATCGCCAGCGACTGGTAGACCATCGTGAACCTCCGCGTGGCTGGACACCGGCGCGGATGCTGGTGCAGCGCACCGCGTCTTCCGCGGCGGGTCGTGGCTCGTCGACGCTCGCGTTGTGCGCGCAGGCTACCGTAGCTACCGCGGCCCGGCGAATCGCGGTGGCGACGTCGGCTTTCGCTGTGCCCGAGTTCAGGACTGAGCGACTGCGGATTGAGCGGAGCGAGGTGGCGGGGCAGGCGGCCCGGGCGAGCCGGGAAGGCGCGGAGCGCCCCCCGCCGCCCGGGCTGCCAGCCCGGCCACCCTCGCGGAGCGCCCAGCGAAGGAACGCCGAGCGCAGCGAGGTGGCCGATATTTTGCCACGGCTCCCTCGCACGAGGCCACACTGCCGGCGGTGCTTGATCGTGGGCAGACCGGGCGCCAGTTTCAGGTTATACTGTCACACGAGCAGGTGCCGTCTCAGGAGCTGCCATGAGCACGATCAGACTACACATCCACGTCGCACCCGACCACACGATCAGCGGTGTCGCCCCGGCCGACCTGCCCCCGGGCGAGCACGAGGTGACCGTCGAAACGGGCACTCCGGTGCGTCGCGGCAAGCCGTTCCGCTTCGAGGGCTTCCCCATGGATGACCGCCCGTGGGACGACAGTACCTCGTTGCGCCGCGAAGATATGTATGGCGATGACGGGCGCTGAGGACTGGTTCGTCGACACCAATGTCCTGGTCTATACGTCGCAGATTGACTCGCCCTGGCACGCCAGAGCAGAGACCGGACTCCGAGACGCCGAAGCCGCGGGCGCCGCGCTCTGGATCAGCGGTCAGATCCTGCGCGAGTATCTTGCTACCGTCACGCGCGAACAGCAGGGCCGCCCGGCAGTTCCCCTGACCGAGGCAATCGAGCGCGTCCGGTTCTTCGCTCAGCGCTTCGATTTGGCAGAGGACGGCCCCACCGTTCGCGAACGGCTGCTGTCATTGCTCGCAACCTATCCCGTCGCCGGCAAGCAGGTGCATGACGCCAACATCGTGGCCACCATGCTGGCGAACGGCATTACGCGCCTGCTGACATTCAACATTGCCGATTTTCGCCGGTTCGCCGACCTGATCGCTATCGAGAGCCCCTGACTCGGGGTGGCCGCCTACCGCGATCCAGTCAACAGCCCGTCCACCGCCTCGATCAGCGCGCGTGCCGACTGGGCGCGCTCCAGCGCCAGCTCCTCGGCGACGAGATCCGCCGGGTCCAGTTCCGCCAACGTCTTTTCCGCCTCAGCCAGGCGCTGCTCGCCCACTGTCTTGTCCAGCTCCGCCACGGGCGACACTTCGTTGGCCAGCACGGTGCAGCGCTCCGGCGTCACCTCGGCGAAACCGCCGGCGACGAACAGCGTATCGGTGACGCGATCGCCCTCGTACAGCGAGATCAGCCCACCGCGCAGCATGACGATCATCGGCGCGTGGCCCTCCAGCACGCCCATGTCGCCCTCGGACGCGGGGATCACCACCATGTCCACCGGCCGCGACAGCAGCAGCTTCTCCGGACTGACAATTTCGAGGGCGACTGACATGGGCTTAGTCCTCTACGCAAGGTTCTCCCCCTCCACGTGAGGGAGGGGGAGTATCTCT
>JBEKNT010000208.1:0-11682 GCA_049522565.1 Acetobacteraceae bacterium | reverse complement strand
TCCCGACCGGTGAGGGAGCAGCCGCCCTCGCCCCCCTGCCGATCGAAGCCCTGCGCCTGCCGCCCGCCATTGCCGACGGCCTGCGCTTGCTCGGCTTCGAGACCGTAGCCCAACTGGCCGCCACACCGCGCGCACCGCTGACCCGCCGCTTCGGGCCGCTGGTCGTGACCCGGCTGGACCAGGCGCTGGGCGTGGTGTTCGAGCCGATCGCGCCGGTCTTCCCTCCGGGTCTGCCCCAGGCGCGGCTGAGCTTCGTCGAGCCGCTGCTGACCGCCGAATCCTTCGCCGCGGTGATCGCCCGGCTGACCGGCACGGTCTGCGCCGACCTGGAGAAAGTTGGGCAGGGCGCGTGCCGGCTGGATCTGCTGTTCGAGCGGGTGGACGGTTCGGTGCAGTGCCTGCGCAGCGGTACCGCGCGGCCCTCGCGCGACGCGCCGCACCTGGCGCGGCTGTTGGGGGAGAAGCTGGAGCGGGTCGATCCCGGCCTGGGCGTCGAAGCGATGCGGCTGGTGGTGCCGCTGGCCGAGCCGCTGGCCTACGCGCAGGCCAGTGCGGCGCTGTCCGAGGCCGAACCGGTGGTGGAGGACGTATCGACGCTGGTGGACCGGCTGGAAAACCGGCTGGGGACGACGCGGGTGTGGCGTGCCGCGGCGGTGGAAAGCGACGTACCGGAACGCTCGGTGCGCCGGGTGCCGGCCCTGGGGCCGCCGCGCCGCGGTACCTGGCCGGCCTACCTGCCGCGGCCGGTGCGGCTGCTGGACCCGCCGCAGCCGGTGGACGCGATGGCGCTGCTGCCGGACCAGGCGCCGGTGGCGTTCACCTGGCGCCGCGTGCGCCACCGCGTGCGCCGCGCCGACGGACCGGAACGCATCGCCGGCGAATGGTGGAAGCGGGCAGGGGAGATGCGCTCGGTACGCGACTATTTCCAGGTGGAGGATGAGGAGGGGCGGCGCTTCTGGCTGTTCCGGCGGGGCGATGGGGAGGACGCGGCGACCGGCGACCTGCGCTGGTTCCTGCACGGGTTTTTCTGAAATGGAGAGAAGGGAGAAGCAAGAATCAACACAGATTTTCACAGATTAAGGCACAGATTAAGTCACAGATGAAACAGAAATAATTCACTTCGCAATACGATATGATTATAGACGTTCGAATGCGCCGTGCGCCAGAAATGAGATATTTATAAATAACCTTCTGTGCCTTAATCTGTGCCTTAATCTGTGAAAATCTGTGTTGATTCTTGCTTGCTTACTGAATGACCAGCTACGCCGAACTGCAAGTCACCACCAACTACTCCTTCCTGCGCGGCGCCTCGCACATCGAGGAACTGTGCGCGCAGGCTGCTATGCTCGGACTGCCAGCGCTCGGCATCACCGATCGCAATTCGCTCGCCGGCATCGTCCGGGCGCATCAACGAGCACAAGAGGCCCGCGTCCGCCTGGTGGTCGGTTGCCGGCTGGATCTGACCGACGGCACGTCTGTCCTGGTCTACCCCACCGACCGCCCCGCCTATTCCCGCCTCTGCCGCCTGCTTTCCATCGGCAAGAGCCGTGCCGGGAAAGGTGCATGCCAACTCGACTGGGATGATCTTGCAGCGCATGGCGACGGGCTGATCGCCACCCTGTGCAGCCCACCCACACCCGAAAAACTCCAGCGCTTCAAAGCCGACTTCGCCGATCGCGCCTATGTCGCCCTCACCTTGCAACGCCGCCCTAACGACGCGGTCCGCCTCCAGAAAATTACCGATCTGGCGCGGCAGGCCCGTGTCCCCACCGTTGCCACCGGCGACGTGCTGTATCACGTGCTGCAGCGCCGCATCCTGCAGGACGTGCTGACCTGCATTCGCGAGGGCTGCACCATCGACGATGCCGGTTTCCGCCGAGAACGCTCCGCCGATCGCCACCTGAAATCGCCGGCGGAAATGGCGCGGCTGTTCGCGCAGCATCCGGACGCCGTCGCACGCACCCGGGAGATCGCCGAGCGGTGCCGCTTCTCGCTCGACGAATTGCGCTACCAGTATCCGCATGAGGTGCGTTTCCCCGGTCTGACCGCGCAGCAGACCCTGGAGCAATTAACCATGGAGGGGGCGAAACAGCGCTATCCGGACGGCGTGCCGGATGCTGTGACACGCCAACTCCGGCACGAACTCGACCTGATCGCTGCGCTGGAATATGCGCCGTATTTCCTCACGGTGGACAGCATCGTCCGGTTTGCCCGCTCGCGCGGCATCCTGTGCCAGGGCCGCGGTTCCGCCGCCAATTCGGCGGTGTGCTACGTGCTGGGCATCACCTCGATCGACCCCACGCGCACCGGCCTGCTGTTCGAACGTTTCGTCAGTGCCGAGCGCAAGGAACCGCCCGACATCGACGTCGATTTCGAGCATGAACGGCGCGAGGAGGTCATCCAGTGGGTGTTCAACACCTACGGACGGCATCGCGCGGCGATCACCGCCGTGGTGATCCGCTATCGCGGCCGCGGCGCGATCCGCGACGTGGGTAAGGCGATGGGCCTCACCGAGGACGTCACCGGCGCGTTGGCCACGCAAATTTCGCATTGGGGCGATGACGGCGTGGAGGAAGACCTCGCCGCCAAACTGAATTTCAACATGCAAGATCGAAGACTGCGCCTGACGCTGGACCTGGCGCGCACGCTGGTCGGGTTTCCGCGGCATCTGTCGCAGCATCCCGGCGGCTTCGTGCTGACCGAGGAGCGGCTGGACGACCTTGTCCCGATCGAGCCGGCGCGCATGGAAAACCGCCAGGTCATCGAGTGGGACAAGGACGATATCGACGCGCTGCGCTTCATGAAGGTGGACGTGCTGGGACTGGGCATGCTCGGCTGCCTGCGCCGCGCTTTCGATTTGTTAGTGCAGCATCGTGGCCTGTCGCTCGACCTGGCGCGCATTCCGGCCGAGGACCCGGACACCTACGAAATGATCCGGCACGCCGACACGCTGGGCACCTTTCAGATCGAATCGCGCGCGCAGATGTCGATGCTGCCGCGGCTGAAGCCGCGTACCTTCTACGACATCGTCATCCAGGTGGCGATCGTGCGGCCGGGGCCGATCCAGGGCGACATGGTGCATCCCTATCTGCGCCGCCGTGAGGGCATCGAAAAGGTCGAGTATCCGACGCCGGAACTGCGCCGGGTTTTGGAAAAGACGCTGGGCGTGCCGCTGTTTCAGGAACAGGCGATGCAGGTGGCGATCGTCTGCGCCGGGTTCACGCCCAGCGAGGCGGATGCGCTCCGCCGCAGCATGGCGACGTTCAAGTTCACCGGCGGGGTGCATCATTTCCACGACAAGATGATCGCCGGGATGGTGGAACGCGGCTACACACGGGAGTTTGCCGAGAAGACGTTCAGCCAGATCGAGGGCTTCGGCAGCTATGGTTTTCCCGAGAGCCACGCAGCGAGTTTCGCTCTGATCGCATATGCGTCGGCCTGGCTGAAATGCCACCATCCGGACGTGCTCTGCTGCGCGCTGCTGAATGCGCAGCCGATGGGGTTCTATGCGCCGGCGCAGATCGTGCGCGATGCGCGGCTGCACGGGGTGGAGGTGCGGGCCGTGTGCGTCAACGCGTCTGGATGGGATTGCGCTTTGGAACTGGCGGAGGGGCGGTACCTTGCGGTGCGGCTGGGGCTGCGCATGGCGAAGGGCCTGGCGCGCGCGCATGCCGACGAGATCGTCTCGCGGCGTGGTGCCGTGCCGTATCGCTCGGTCGAAGATGTGTGGCGGCGCGCACACGTGCCGGTGGCGGCGCTGGAACGTCTGGCCGAGGCGGATGCGTTCGGCGCGTTGGGGCTGGATCGGCGGCGGGCCTTGTGGGCGATCCGCGGGCTGTCGGATGCAAGGTTGCCGTTGTTCGATGCGCCTCCCATCGTCATGGCAGGGCTCGATCCGGCCATCTATACCGGCACCGGTGCCGCGATAGATGGCCGGGTCAAGCCCGGCCATGACGATGGGGTCACCCTCACCGGCGATGGGGTCACCCTTCCCCCCATGACCGCCGGCCGCGAGGTCGTGGAAGATTACCGCAGCACCGGCCTCAGCCTGCGCCGCCATCCGGTGGCGTTCCTGCGCGCCGACCTCAACGCACAACGCATCGTGCGTTGCGCCGATCTTGCCAATGCGCGCGATGGCCAGCACCTGACGGTTGCCGGCATCGTGCTGGTACGCCAACGTCCCGGCAGCGCCCGCGGCGTGTTGTTCATCACCATCGAGGACGAAACCGGTCATGCCAATCTCATCGTCTGGCCGTCGGTGTTCGACCGTCAGCGCCGTCTGGTGCTGACCGCCAGCATGCTGGCCTGCCGCGGCAAGCTGCAACGGGAAGGCGAGGTGATCCACGTCATCGCCGACCATTTGACCGATTTTTCCCCCCTGTTGCGCAGTGTCGGGCAGCGGGGGGACGATTTCCCGGTGCCCTTCACCAGAGCAGATCATGTCAAGCATCCGGGCGGCCCGGATCCGCGCGAGACCAAGGCTATCAAGGTGCCGACACGGGATTTCCGCTGATGGCCGTCGAGAGGCGCTGACATGGAGCAGTCCACCCAGGAACCCGCCGCGACACCGGCGCATCGCATCGCCGCCGCCGCTCTGACCCTTGTCCTGCTTCTGCTCGGTCTGTGGACACTGCACGAGTTCCTGCCGGCTCTGGTCTGGGCCGGCATCTTCGCCATCGCGCTCTGGCCGCTGTATCGCCGCGCCTGCACGCGCTTCCCACCCGGGCGACACAACCTGCTGATGCCGTCGCTGTTCACCCTGGGTATCGCACTGGTGTTCCTGCTGCCTCTGGTGCTGGTGGCGGTACCGTTGGGCCGCGACGCGCACGGCGTGTTCACCTGGATCCAACAGGCGCGCCACAACGGCATTCCGCCACCGGAATTTCTTTCCAGCCTGCCACTGGTGGGCCCGCAGGCGACAGCGTGGTGGGCGAGCAATCTCGGCGATCCCGTGGGCGCATCGGCGTTGCTGCAACGCGTCGGGCAAGGCGACCTGTTCGCCAAAAGCCGCGAGTTCGGTGCGATGCTTGTGCATCGCGTCGTGCTGTTCGGCTTCACCCTGCTGACGCTGTTCTTCCTGTTTCGCGATGGCGAGCGGCTCTCCAGGCAAATGCGCCGCGCCAGCCGTCGTCTGTTCGGGCCGGGCGGCGAACGGATCGGCGAGCAGATGGTCGCCTCGGTGCATGGCACGGTGGACGGGCTGGTGCTGGTCGGGCTCGGCGAGGGCGTCTTGCTCGGCATCGCCTATGCGTTCGCCGGCGTGCCGCATCCGACCTTGTTGGGCCTGCTGACCGCCATTGCCGCGATGATCCCGTTCGGTGCGCCACTGCTGTTCGGCATCGCGGCGCTGTTGCTGTTGGCGCAAGGATCGATGCTGGCCGCCATCGCCGTATTCGGCTTTGGTATGGTGGTGAGCTTTGCCGCCGACCACTTCGTGCGCCCCACGCTGATCGGCGGCACGACGCGGTTGCCGTTCATCTGGGTGTTGCTGGGGATTCTCGGCGGTGTCGGTGAGTGGGGATTGCTCGGGCTGTTCGTCGGCCCCGCGCTGATGGCGGCGCTGATCCTGTTGTGGCGCGAGGGAACCGCCGATGCGGGCATCGTGGATCGCGATTGAGGCGCGGCGAGGAGCGCGCGCCGCATCCCCTATTGTCATTGTGAGATGACACGGGCGCGGTCATCGATGCGCTGCCCTTTCATGCCGGCGGCTACCAGAAGCGAACGGGGTTCATGGCCGAGGTACGGCGCGACGGGGTTGACCTGTGAAGCCGGAGGCCGCGGATTGTCTTGCCAAGGCGCGGGAAGACCTCGACGACGCACGACAAATCATCCGGATCGGCCTGGCCAAAGTCGCGGCGCGCTCGGCCTATTATGCGGCCTTGAGCAGGCGTTAACCTTGCGGGAGCTAGTCGCTTCCCGTCCTGTCCATGCTATAATATGGCAGCATGACTGACGATTTTGCGCCCCACCTCGACATACTCCCGAA
This sequence comes from Acetobacteraceae bacterium, assembly GCA_049522565.1. GTDB lineage: Bacteria > Pseudomonadota > Alphaproteobacteria > Acetobacterales > Acetobacteraceae > JASHVB01. The sequence goes on along the minus strand of JBEKNT010000208.1, from coordinate 5,696 downwards.
GCCGCAGCGGCGGCTTTGGGACGAGCTTGCCGCCGTTCCCCCGGAATTCGTGCTGTATGGCGGCACTGCGGTTGCGCTGCATCTCGGCCACCGCCACTCTGCGGACTTCGACTTTTTCGGCAGCCGTCCATTCGACCCGGCGAAGCTGACGGCATCCATTCCCTTCATGGCCGCCGCGACGATCACGCAGCGCGAGCCGAACACCTTGAGCGGCATCGTTGACCGGGGCGGCCCGGTGAAGCTTTCCTTTTTCGGAGTGCCGGGCTTGCCGCGCCTTGCGCCGCCTCATATCGCGTCTGACAATGGCTTGCAGATCGCATCCCTGCTCGACCTTGCCGGAACAAAGGCAAACGTGGTGCAACTCCGCGCCGAAGCCAAGGACTATCGAGACATCGACGCCATCCTTCGCGACGGGCGGATAGACCTTTCGACTGCGCTGGCAAGCGCGCAGGCACTTTACGGCCCGCAATTCAATCCACAGATTGCGCTCAAGGCGCTGTCATTCTTCGACGAAGGGAACCTTCGCCGCCTTTCGAAGGGAACCAAAGACCGTCTCGCCAAGGCGGTTCGCGAGGTTGATCTCGACCGCTTGCCGACGATTGCCGGCGCCGCCCACCCGCGCGGCACAAGCACCGGGCCATCCCAATGAAGCCGATCCCGCTCAACCCCGAGACGGAAGCGGTTGCGCGTCGGGTTGTGTGGTTCGAGGAACCCGCCGAAGCGCTCGAAGACCCGATCCGCTTCATGGCCTACGCAATGAAGCACGCCACGCATGAGGATATGACGGTGCTGCGCCGCTACGTGTCGAACGAGGATTTCCACGAAGCGCTCGACAAAGCGCCGCCCGGCATCATCGACCCGCGCTCATGGGCCTACTGGAATAACAAAATGGGCCGCTATCCCACGCCCCCGTTGCCAAAGCGCACGTTCGGATAGTTATGTAAAATTCAAGATTTCTGCGCGGCCCGCAGCACTCAGGGCGCTGCCTTGAGCCATCTTGCATATTGGCGATACCGAACAGGATCTCCGCCTTATTGACGGTCGTCGTATATAACGCGTCGCGAACCTGCCGCGACACCCATGGCGATACGGCCGGCGCGGGCACGGCCCGCATCAGCTCCGCGATCACATTCGTATCGAGGACGATCATCAGCCGAAGGCGGGCGGTTCCAGCGCCTCGACGTCCGGAAACTCCGGGAGATCGACACCGCCAAACGGCGCGAAGCGGCGGCGAATCGCCTCCGCCAGATTGACCTCCGGCGCCTGGTCCATGGCGAGCGTGACCCGCAGAATGTCTCGCAACTCGGCTTCCATGGATTGTCCATGGCGCGCGGCGCGCAGCCGCAACTGGTCACGCAGACGCGGCTCCACGTTGCGGATGGTGAGAGTGGTCATGCGCGGCCGATCCTCCGATGCCACGCCGTGTGTTTTACAGCCTGCATGCATTGCCTGCAATCGGGATCAGCCGGATCCCAGCTATCCCACCCGCACCCCAAAGGCGTGGACGTGTTTCCGCGACGGCGTCATCTCGGTTCTCCCCGCGGGGTTGTTCACCGCTCTCACGTCAGCCTCAGCCTAAGGCGTGCCTGTTTGGCTGGGCATGGTCGCTTTCCACGCAGCGCCCTTACAAAAACCCGATCGACAGCCAGGGAAACGCGGCAACGACAATCAGTGCCACCACCAGCGCGGCGATATACGGCCAGATGCGCCACAACGCGTCGTCCGGCGAGACGCGGCCAATCGCGCAGGCGCCGTAGAACCCGACACCGAACGGTGGCGCGAACAGCCCAATGCCCATCGCCAGGATCACCACGATCGCGTAGTGCACCTCGTTCACGCCGATCGCCCGCGCCACCGGAAACAGCAGCGGTCCGAACAGCACGATCGCCGGAATGCCTTCCAGCACGCTGCCGAGGATGATGAACGCGACGATGGTGATGGCGAGGAAACCTCCCTTGCCACCGGGCACCGCCGCCATGCTGGCCACCAGCCATTGCGAAAACCCAGACTGGGTCAGCGCCCACGCCATCCCCGTCGCCGTGCCGATGATCAGCATCACCGCGCCGGTCAACGACACTGTGTCCACCAGGATCGGATAGATCCGCCGCCAGTCGAACTGGCGGTATACCAGCAGCCCAAGCGCGGCGGTATAGACGACGCCGACGGTGGAAACCTCGGTGGCAGTGGCGATGCCGTCGATGACCGCGTAGCGAATGACGAAGGGCAGCGTCAGGCCCGGCACCGCGATGACGAAGCTGCGCAGGATTTGCGCGGCGGGGGCCCGCGTGCCGCCGATCGCGTCGGTGCGGCGCGAGCGGTACCAGCACACCGCGACAAGCCCCAGCGCGGCGACCGCGGCGGGCAGCAATCCGCCATTGAACAACGCGGCAATCGACACGTTGGTGACCGAACCGATAGTGATCAGCACCAGGCTCGGCGGGATCGTCTCCGACATCGCGCTGGAGGTCGCCAGCAGCGAGGCCAACTCGCCGGGATGTGCGCCACGGCGGCGCATTTCGGGAAACAGCACCGGCGCGACCGCCGCCATGTCGGCCGCCTTCGAACCCGAGATGCCGGACACCAGGTACATCGCGCCGAGCAACACGTACGACAGCCCGCCGCGCACATGGCCGACCAATGCTGCAAGAAACGCCACCATCACTCGCGCGATGCCGGTCATCTCCATCAGCAGGCCGAGGAAGACGAACATCGGCACCGACAGCAGCAGCAGGTTGGAGATGCCCTCGTCCATCCGGTTGACCACGATGGACAGCGGCATGTCGCTGGCCAGCCCGAGATAGGACAGCGTGGCGATGCCGAAGGCGAAGGCGATCGGTACGCCGATCCCCACGCAGACCGCGATCATCACCACGAAGAACACCACCAGGGCGCCGAAGCCCATCGCCATCAGCACCGGCTGTGCCAGCCACAGCAAAGCGGCGATCCCGCCCACCACCACGACCGCGAGGGCAAACATTTTCGGCGTCGTGGTCTCGAGCAAGCGCATCAACGCAATGACCGCGGACAGCGTCATGCCGACCAGGATCGCGGCGACCCGGTAGCCGTCGGAGATCTGCAATGAGATCAGCGTGACGAAGTGCTGCTGGCTGAAATACTGCGTAGCCGGCAGCAGGATCTCCAGCACGAAGGCGATCACCACCAGGGCGGCGACGGCGGAAAAGCGGCGGCCCCATAGCGGCGGTGCCCAGGCGACCAGCGTGGTCAGCCGCATATGCGCGTCGTTGCGCAGCGCGATGACGACGCCCAGCATCGCCAGCCAGAGAAACAGGAAATTGGCCAGCTCGTCGGTCCAGAAGATCGGGCTGTCGAACACGTAGCGCGAGGTGACGCCGGCGAACAGGATCGTCACCTCGGCCAGCACCAGCATGGCGCCGATGGCTTCGCAGACCGTGCCGATCGCTTCGTCGAGGCCGCGCGCGGCGCGTCGCAGGCCCGACCAGCCCGGTGCTCCGCCGATAGGTTGGGCCAGCCCGTGCGCCTCGACCGCCATGTCAGGGGTCAAGCCCGGCCATGACGAGGGAGCAGACGGCCATGCCGGTCGCGAGCGGCCTCATGCCAGCGGGCCGACGTATTTCTCCAACAGCGCCCAGGCCTGATCGCCCGACGCCTTCTTCATCTCCGGATAGAAGCCGTTCTTGCTCAGCACGTCGCGGAACGGCTTGGTATCAACCGTATTGAACGTCAGCCCCTTGGCGGTCAGATTCTGCTGCTCCGACTGCGTCATCTTCACGAAGTCGCCGCGTTGCGCGATGGCCGCCTCGGTGAAGTTCCGGTGCGCGATCTCTTGCAGATCGGGCGGCAGCTTCTGCCACGCCGGGATGCTGAACGAGACGTGGAAACCCGACCAGACGTGGTTGGTGATGCTGCAATATTTCTGCACCTCGAACAGCTTTGCCGTGTCGATCAGCACCAGCGGATTTTCCTGGCCATCGACGACGCCGGTCTGCAAAGCGCTGTAGACCTCGTTGAAGTTGATCGCGGTCGGCGACGCGCCGAGGTGGCGGAACAACGAGATGAGATAGGGTGCGACGGGCAGGCGGATCTTGAACCCGTGCAGGTCGTCCGGCGAGACGATCGGCTTGGTGCGCGTGGTGATCTGCCGGTAGCCGTGGTCATACGCCTTGTCCAGGCAATGCAGCCCGATCTGCTCTGCCGCGCCGCGAATCATATTGCCCAGATCGCCGTCCACCGCTGCCCAGACGTGGTCGTAGTCGGGGAAGACGAAGCCGACGCCGAAGATGCCGCAGGCCGGATTGCGCGGCGCCAGCAAGTCGACCGGCAGGATGTACATCTGCAAGGCACCGGAGATCACCTGCGCGATCATCGCCGTGTCGCCACCGAGCACGCTGTTCGGATAGATCGAGATGTCCAGCCGCCCGTTCGACTGTTCCTTGATCTTGCTGGCGGCTTCGGCCGAGCGCGCCATCGCCGGATGCTCCATCGGACTGGAGGAGCCGAGCTTGTAGCTGAACTCCGCCGCATCGGCGGGCCAGTGCAGGATGCTGGCCGCGCTGATCCCGACCGCGGCGGCGGCACCGCCACGCGACATCAGCGTCCTGCGCGAGAGCGCCCTCGACGACATTGGCAGTTCCTCCCCAATTGTCACGGCCGTGTGGGCCGCGTTCTTATTGGTTTGGATCGTGACCATCGTGGCGAGGACGAGTCAAGCGTGGCGAGTCAGGCCAACCGTCCGAACGATTGACGTAAGGCACGGTCCGACCCCAACCGTCATGGCCCGCTTGACCCGGCCATCCATGCAGCCGCGGTGCCGCGATAGATGGCTGGGTCAGGCCCGGCCAAGACGGTCGGGACGGACCGTGCCAACCATGCGAGAGGCAGTGTTTCGGGCGCCTGGTATCAGACGCCAACGGTTACCGGGCGCGCGACATCATCCCCGCCCGGGCGAGATGAACTCCCAGGGCTGATACTCCTGCTTGATGTCGGTCATCACCTCGATCAGTGCCGGCGCGTTCGCCGCCAGTGCCTGGCGCAACGCACCGCGCAGCCCGTCGGCATCGGTCACACGCCAGGACGGCACGCCGAAACTCTTTGCGTACAACTGGAAGTCCGGGTTGCGCAGCCGCGATCCTGAGTCGCGTCCCTCGAACATCCGGTGCTGGTCGCGCAGCACGTTGCCGTACGACGAGTTGTTGAACAGCACGGTGACCAGGTTGATGCCGTGCTGCACCGCGGTGGCGAGTTCCGAACTGCCGAACATGAAGCCGCCGTCGCCGGTTACCGCCACCACCGGCTTGTCCGGGTGCGCCACCTTGACGCCCAGCGCCATCGGAAAGCCGGCGCCCAACGTGCCGGAGAAACCCGAGGTGATCAGCGTGCGCGGCGCATGGAACGGGAAGCCGAACCAGGAGACGTAGCCGACCTGCGTCATCTCGTCGCAGAAGATGCCGTCTTCCGGCAGCACGTCGCGGATCGCTTCGAGGAACGACATCTGCGGCTGCACCTTGCGGATCGACTGCGCGGCGTCTGCCTTGGCGCGGGCGATCGCGGCGGCGTGGGCGGCGTCCTCGCGCGGCGTCACGGCATCCATCAAGGCGCGGGCGGCATCGGCGGTATCGGCGACGATGCCGATATCCACTTTCAGCCGGCGCATCTCCGCCGGATCGATGTCGATACGCGCGATTTTCAGTCCGGGCGGCAGCGCGCCCCAGCGCAGC
>JBEKNT010000207.1:0-11684 GCA_049522565.1 Acetobacteraceae bacterium | reverse complement strand
CGGCACTGCGGCTGCATAGATGGCCGGGTCAAGCCCGGCCATGACGGTTGCGGCGGGCCGTGCCGTACGTCCATCTTTCGGACGGTTGTTATAACGCTGACGACGTGGCTCGGACGCCGGAGGTTCACTCTGGCGTCTGTGCGGTTTCACGGTTCCATAAGCTTTGAACACGGAAAAGTCCGAGAGCCACGGTGGGCAACGGAGGCTTCTTTCATATTGCTGACCGAGCGTGTGATTGGGTTGGCAATCGAGGTGCACTGGCAGACCGGCCCAGGCTTGCTGGAAGCAGTGTGTGGGGGTCGTCTGTGCCATGAGTTTGAGCTTGCGGGTATAGCGTTCAAGCGGCAGGTGGGAATCCCGGTAATTTACAAGGTCCGGCGGCTTGATTAAGGATTCCGCGCCGACATCCTGGTTGCCGACCAGGTCATTCCTGAGATCAAGGCTGTCGCAACGATACCGCAAGCCCATGAAGCGCAGTTATAAACCTATCTGCGGATGAGCAGAATCCGAGTCTGCCTGCTGCTGAACTTCTATGCTCCAGGCCTGAAAGATGGCCTTCGCCGCTGCGTGGCGTAAGATGCCTCCGTGGCCCACCGTGGCTCTCGGACTTCTCCGTGTTAAAACTTTAACGCAGGCGCGGCTCGCACCGGCCGACCACGTGACTCCCTACAGCACCAGCGGCAACCCCACGTAATTCTCCGCCAGCGCCGTGGAAGCCGCCACCGACTCGAACAGAAACTCCAGTTCCGCCCGCTGCACCCGCTGCTCGAACGGCGTATGGCTGGCGAAGCGGTGCAGCAGCGACGTCATCCACCAGGAGAAGCGCTGCGCCTTCCACACCCGGCGCAACGCGGTCTCGGAATAAGTGTTCAGCCCCACGGTATCGCCGCGCCGCACATAGGCCACCAGCGCCCGGGTCAGTACCGCAACGTCGGCCGCGGCCAGGTTCAGCCCCTTGGCGCCGGTCGGCGGCACGATATGCGCCGCGTCGCCCAGCAGGAACAGCCGGCCACACTGCATCGGCTCGACCACGAAGCTGCGCATCTGGGTGACGCCCTTCTGGGTGATCGGCCCCTCTGTCAGGGTGAAACCGTCGCGCGCCAGCCGGATCTGCAATTCCGACCAGATGCGGTCGTCCGACCACGCCTCGATATCCTCGTCCGGCGCGCATTGCAGATACAGCCGGCTGACGGTGGGTGAGCGCATCGACAGCAACGCAAAGCCGCGCGCATGGCTGGAATACACCAGTTCCTCCGAAGCGGGCGGCGCGTCGGCCAGGATGCCGAGCCAGCCAAACGGATAATCACGTTCGAACACGCGCAGTACGCCGGCCGGGATCGCGTCGCGGCACACGCCGTGATAGCCGTCGCAACCGGCGATGAAGTCGCAATCCAACTGCTGCTGCCGGCCCTCATGCTGGTACAGGATGTGCGGCGTACCGGATTGGAATCCGTGCACGCTGACGTTCTCCGCCTCGAACACGATTTTTCCCCCCGCGGCCAGCCGTGCGGCGATCAGGTCCTGCACCACCTTGTGTTGGCTGTAGACCATCACGTGCTTGCCGGTCAGCGCCTTGAAATCGATGCGGTGGTCCTGGCCGCCGACGCGCAGGTTGACGCCGTCGTGCGGCAGACCTTCCGCCTGCATGCGCGATCCCACGCCGGAGTCGATCAACAATTGCTCCACCGGGTGTTCCAGCACGCCGGCGCGAATACGGTTCTCCACGTAGTCGCGCGACCGTGCCTCCAGCACGACGGAATCGATGCCGTTCAGGTGCAACAGATGCGACAGCAACAGCCCGGCCGGTCCGGCACCGACGATACCGATCTGGGTGCGCATCGTGTCGCGTCCTCCTGTGACCTCCGGGAGTATATCCCGGGCCCGCGACCGGTGCATAATCCGGTGCACCAGACTGGAGGCACCGTCATGCCCGACACCCCACCATCCGAGGCGCTGGCAGCCGAGTTCGACTGCCTGATGGCCCGCGCCGGCATCACCGTTCCGGAAGCACGCCGGAAAACCGTGCTGGCCGCCTATGCCGATCTGCGCGGCCAGATCGCGCTGTTGCACGGGCGTTATGGCGCAGCGGCCGAGCCGTCCAACGTATTCCGCCTGTCACCGGTGGAGCGCCAGTGATGGACACGCAGGACCTGTCGATCGCCGCAATGGGGCAGGCGCTGCGCGCCGGCACAGTCACCGCGCAACAGCTTGCACGCGACGCGCTGGCCCGCATCGCCGCGCGCGATCCCGCATTGCAGGCGTTTCTGCTGGTGACTGAAACGCGCGCGCTGGAAGAAGCGCGCCGCGCCGACGACGAGCTGCAAGCCGGCCGCGACCGAGGGCCGCTGCACGGCATTCCCTATGCGCTGAAGGACATCTACGACACCGCTGGCATCCGCACGACGTGCCATTCCAAACTGCGCGTCGATCACGTGCCGGTGGCGGACAGCGTGGTGGCGGCAAAGCTGACCGAGGCAGGCGGCGTGCTGCTGGGCAAGCTGGCGACGCATGAATTCGCCATCGGCGGGCCGAGTTTCGATCTGCCGTTTCCGCCGTCACGCAACCCGTGGAATACCGCGCACATCACCGGCGGTTCTTCCTCCGGCTCCGCCACGGCGATCGCCGCACGCATGGTGCGCATGGCGATGGGGTCCGATACCGGCGGCTCGATCCGCGGCCCGGCGGCGTGGTGCGGACTGGTAGGAATCAAGCCGACCTACGGCCGCGTCTCGCGGCGCGGCGTGTTTCCGCTGTCCTGGACGCTGGATCATTGCGGACCACTCAGCCGCAGCGTGGAAGACTCCGCGATCGCCTTGCAGGTGCTCGCCGGTCACGACCCGGAAGACGCGGCCAGCGCTGACGTTCCGGTGACGGATTATCGCGCCGGACTGGCGCAGGGCGTCGGCGGGTTGCGTATCGGGGTGCCACGCGGCTTCTTCGCAGCCGCGTCGATGACCGCGCCGGAAGTCGCCGCCGGCATCGATCGCACCGCCGCACTGCTGCGCGACGCCGGCGCCAGCGTGGAAGACGTTACGTTGCCCGACTACGCACTGTTCTCCGCCGCCGGGCGGGTGATCATGATGGCCGAGGCCTTCGCCATCCACCAGGCCGATATGCAGAGCCGCTTGTTGGACTACGGCGAGATTACCGCCAACCGGTTCGTGCTTGGCGCGGCAATCACGGCGGCGGACTACATCAACGCGCTGCGTGCCCGCCGCGAACTGACGGATGCCGTGAACAGCGCACTCGGCCGCCATGACGCATTGCTGACCGCATCGGCACTGACCACCGCACCGCGCTTCGACGCGCCGGTGGACGCGCTCGCTTCCGCGTCGCCGATGCAGACCATTCCGTTCAACGTCACCGGCCATCCGGCAATGAGCGTGCCGGTCGGGTTGGCGCCGAACGGGCTGCCGATCTCGGTGCAGATCGTCGGCCGGCCGTTCGACGAGGCCATGGTGTTCCGCATCGGACGTGCGATCGAGCACCTGTCCGGATGGGAGGCCGTGACGCTGCCCGCCTTCGCGGCGTGACGCCCACCGGGAAGCCTGCCATCGGGATCGACTCCGGGGTTCGCATCGGTATTTCCGGCTGGACCTATGCGCCCTGGCGCGGCGTTTTCTATCCGCAAGGATTGCCGCAGAAACGCGAGCTGGAATACGCCGCCCGGCAGTTTCGTTCGATCGAGATCAACGGCACGTTCTACGGCATGCAGCGGCCGGACGCATTCGCCTCCTGGGCAACGCAGACGCCGGACGACTTCGTGTTCGCCGTGAAGGCACCACGCTTCATCACCCACATGAAGCGGCTGCGGGAGGCGGAGACGCCGCTGGCGAACTTCATCGCGTCCGGGCTGTTGCGGCTGGGGCGGAAATTGGGGCCGATCCTGTGGCAGTTCCCGCCGAATTTCCGCTTCGATCCCGAGCGCATCGAGGCGTTCCTGCGGCTGCTGCCACACGATACCAAAGCCGCCGCGCGTTTCGGCCGTCGGCACGACGACCGGCTGAAGGCGCCGGCCTGGCTCAAGGTCGATGCGGAACGCCAGATGCGCCACGCGTTCGAAATCCGTCATGAAACGTTTCGCAGTCGCGCGTTCGTCGATCTGTTGCGGCACTACGATGTCGCTCTGGTTTGCGCCGACACGGTGGAATGGCCGCGGCTGATGGATGTGACCTCGGACTTCGTCTATTGCCGGCTGCACGGCTCGGAAGAGCTGTATGCCAGCGGCTACGACGCCGCGGCGCTGGATGACTGGGCGCGCCGCGTGGCGGCCTGGGCGCGCGGGCGCGAGCCGGACGACGCGGAACGCATCGGCCCCAGGGCGCGGCCGAACCGACGCGACGTATTCGTGTACTTCGACAACGACGCGAAAGTGCGCGCGCCCGTGGATGCGCAGGGACTGGTCGAACGGGTCTCGGCGCTGCTGTCGCGCTGACCGCCGCGACTCACGGAATCATCGTGGTCATCTGGCCGGGCATGGTGATGCTGATCACGCCGGCGTAGCTGCACATGCACTTGGACGTGTTGTCCAGCGCCGGGAAGTTGCTGATCAACACGGTCGGCGCGCCGGGCACCCATGGGGCGGCCGTCGCCGGAACGCAGGGCATCGGTGTCAGCACGCCAAGCGCCGCCGCCGTCGCCGAGGCGACTTCGGGGTTGGCGATGCTCATGCACATGCCGAAGGTCGGGATGTTGGTAATCGGCGCGAAGTCCATGATGGTCGCCGCGGGCATGCTGCTGACCATCGTGGTGGGGGCGCTCGTCGCGATGAGCGACGCCGGCGCCGCGCCGAACGTGCACATCATCATCGCACCGGTCACACATTCCTGAGGCATGGTCCCTCCCTGTCGGCAGCCGTCACGCCGTAACCATGTACCAGCCTGGGCGTTGGGGGCAACGAAAAACCGCCGCCGATCGGCCCACCCGGTTGCGCTGGTGGCGGAACTGCGCTGAAACCGCGGCGGCCGCGCCGCGAAAGGAACCGCCATGCCACTGCGCATTGTCGACGTGCGGGAGATCACCAAGCCGATCAGCTCGCCGATCCGCAACGCCTATATCGACTTTTCCAAGATGACCTCCAGCCTGGTCGCGGTGGTGACCAATGTGGAGCGCAACGGCCGGCGCGTGGTGGGCTACGGCTTCAACTCCAACGGCCGCTACGGCCAGGGCGGACTGATCCGCGAGCGCTTCGCGCCTCGCGTCCTGGAAGCCGATCCCGCGTCGCTGCTGGACCCGACCGGGGAAAACCTCGATCCAGACCGCGTCTGGACCTGCATGATGCGCAACGAAAAGCCCGGCGGACACGGCGACCGCTCGGTGGCGGTCGGCACCATCGACATGGCGGTGTGGGACGTGGTGGCGAAGCTCGCCGGCAAGCCGCTGTTCCGGCTGCTGGCCGAACGGCACGGCATTGCCGCCGATCCGCGCGTCTTCGTCTATGCCGCGGGCGGCTACTACTATCCCGGCAAGGATGACGCCGCGTTGCGCGCCGAGATGCGGTCCTATCTCGATCGCGGCTACACGGTGGTGAAGATGAAGATCGGCGGCGATCCGATCGACGTCGATCGGCGGCGCATCGAGGCCGTGCTGGCCGAACTCGACGGCAAGGCACGGCTCGCGGTGGATGCGAATGGCCGCTTCGACCTGGAAACCGCGATCGCCTACGCGAAAATGCTGCGCGATTACGACCTGTTCTGGTACGAGGAGGCCGGCGATCCGCTGGATTACCAGTTGCAGGCGGCCCTGGCGGAATTCTATCCGGGCCCGATGGCCACCGGCGAAAACCTGTTCAGCCATCAGGATGCGCGCAATCTGGTGCGCTACGGCGGGATGCGGCCGGATCGCGACTGGCTGCAATTCGACTGCGCGTTGTCGTACGGGCTGTGCGAATATCAGCGAACCTTGCAGATGTTGAAGGATGCAGGCTGGAGCTGGAAGCGTTGCGTTCCGCATGGCGGGCACCAGATGTCGCTGGCCATTGCCGCTGGGCTCGGGCTCGGCGGTAACGAGAGCTACCCAGACGTATTCCAGCCTTATGGCGGGTTCCCGGACGGTACGCGGGTGGAGAATTCGGTCGTCACCCTGCCGGAACTGCCCGGCATTGGCTTCGAGGGTAAGTCCGACCTGTACGCGATCATGCGCGACCTGGCGGCATAGGCGGCGACCCGACGAAACTTGGCAATTGTCCAATGGCGGGCGGCCGCCTGGCATCGCCCGGTAACAAAACGCCTCGAGCCCCCGCCGGCCTTCCGGGACGGAAGCACGGCGCGTCGCAACGCCCAAGAGGAAACGCCAAGACATGAGCGCCAGCGGTCTTGCGCCACCTGGCGGCATCGTCGTCGGCAGCACCGCACCGGCTCGGTCGCCGCGGCGTTCCTGGCTATTCCGGCAGCAATGCTGCTGATGACAGCGGGGACCTGGGCATTCACCCCAGAGCATGCCGGCCAGGAACGCGACACCATCAGCGTCTGACGCGGTCAGCCGATCCGCATCAGGCGCGCGCCTTCGCGGCGTAGCCAGGGAATCGCGGCGTTGGTATGCGGCGTCAACAACTCAACCTGCGCCCAGAACCGCTTGCCGTGATTCATGTGCTTCAGGTGCGTCACCTCGTGCGCCGCGACATAGTCCTGCACAAACTCCGGCGCCATCACCAACCGCCAACTGAACGCCAGCGACCCATCCGGCGCGCAGCTTCCCCATCTGCTCTGGGTATCCTTGACGACCAACCGCCGCGGCTGGTGCTCGAGCAATGCCGCTTTCGCCGCAACCAGCGCCGACAGCCTGCGGCCCGCTTCGGCGCGCAGGAAGTCCATCACCCGGCGACGCAGGAATTCGGGCGCGCCGGTGACGAACAGCTCCCCGTCGAGGATCCAGGCCGCACCACGATGTTGCGGCACATGGCGGATGCGGTGCGGGACACCGCAAATCGGCACCGTCGCGCCGTCGGCGAACACCACATGCTCCGGCAGCGCGGCAAGCCGGTCCGACACCCAGTCGGCATGGCTCATCAGCAGCGCCATGCCGGCGTTGCGCCCCGCCCGCGGCGGCAGGGTAACGACGACACTGCCACCACGCGGATCGATGCGCAGGCTGATGCGTCGTGCGCGCGCACTGCGTCGCCATTCGACGCGCGCGGACCCACGCGGGAGTGCCAGAGTCTCGATCGAGGCAGGCTGCATTACGATAGAAGGAACGGATATGAGCGATTCGTCAATGCGAATCCTCGCCCGCGAAGCGGGAGAGGGTAGGGTGAGGGTGCGACGTGCGCCCCGCTCCACCCTCACCCTCGCCGCTCTCGCGCCTCGACCTCTCCCGCGAAGCGGGAGAGGCTTTAACGCAGCTCCGCGCAGAACGCGGCGATGCGCTTGCAACCCTCGACCAGCGACGCGTCATCGGTGGCAGTGCTGATGCGAAGATACGGGCTCATGTGGTACGCCGCCCCGTGCACCGTCGCGACATACTTCTCCTCGAGCAAAGCGAGGCAAATGTCTTCGTCGTTGCGCAGCAGCCGGCCGCCGGCCGTGGTCTGGCCCAGGCAGCCGGCGACGTTCGGGAATACGTAGAACGCGCCTTCCGGCTTGTGGCAGGTGATCTGCTTGCAAGCGTTCAGCATCTCCACCGCGATGTCACGCCGGCGCTGATAGGCTTCGATCTGCACCTGCACGCCGTCCTGCGGCCCGTCCAGCGCCGCCGCCGCCGCCGCCTGGCCGACGGTGGAGATGCCCGCGGTCGCCTGGCCCTGCATGTTCACCATCGCCTTGATCAGCGGACGCGGTCCGCCGGCAAAGCCGATGCGCCAGCCGGTCATCGCATAGGTCTTCGACACCCCGCTCACCGTCAGCGTGCGATCCTTCAGCTCCGGCGCCACCTGCGCGATGGTGGCATGCTGGAAGCCGCCGAACACCAGGTGCTCGTACATGTCGTCGGACAGAATCCAGACATGCGGATGCTTCAGCATGACGTCGGCGATGGCACGTATTTCCTCGGCAGAGCAACAGGCGCCGGTCGGGTTGTTCGGGTTGTTGAGGATCAGCCACTTGGTCTTCGGCGTGATCGCGGCGTCGATGTCCTCGGCGCGCGGCTTGAAGCCGTTGTTCTGCGGACAGTTGACGTAAACCGGCGTGCCCTCGCAGAGCTGCACCATCTGCGAATAGGCGATCCAGGACGGCACCGGGATCACCACCTCGTCGCCCGGATCGACCGTCGCCATGATCGCATTGAACAGGCACTGCTTGCCGCCGTTGCCCACGCAGATCTCGTCCAGCGCGTAGTCGATACCGGAATCGCGCTTGAACTTGCGCTGGATCGCCGTCTTCAACTCGCGCGTGCCGTCCTGCGGCGGGTATTTCGTGTCCCCCCGCAGCGCCGCCTGATGCGCCGCCGCGATCGCGTGCGGCGGGCTGTCGAAATTCGGCTCGCCGGTGGTCAGCGTGATCACGTCCTTGCCGGCGGCGCGCAACTCACGCGCCTTGATCGTCATCTGCACACTGGCGGCGACCTCGACCCTGCTCAGACGTTGGGAAAGCCCTGGCATCAGTGCAACCCTTCGCAGAAATGCTGGATGCGGCGGCAGGCATCCTCCAGCTCCTCGGTGGAGTTGGCATAGGCGATGCGGAAATGCCCCGGGTAGCAGAACGCCGAGCCGTGTACTGCCGCGACGCCTTCCTCCTCCAACAGCGTCAGCACGAAGCTCTCGTCATCGGTGATCTGCTTGCCGCCGCGGCTGGTCTTGCCGATGCAGCCATGGATCGACGGATACACGTAGAACGCGCCTTCCGGCTTGTGGCAGTTCAGGCCCGGTGCCTTGTTCAGCGCGGCGACCACCAGGTTGCGCCGCTCCTCGAAGATCTTGCGCATCGCTTCGATGGAGTCCTGCGGGCCGGTCAGTGCCTCCACCGCGGCCGCCTGCGCGATCGAGTTGGTGTTCGACGTGGACTGGCTTTGCAGCTTGTCCATCGCCTTGATCAGCGCCACCGGAGCGCCGGCGAAACCGATGCGCCAGCCGGTCATCGCATAGGCCTTCGAGCACCCGTTCATCGTCACCGTGCGGTCGCGCAACTTGGGTTCCACCTGCACGATGGTGGCCGGCTTGAAGCCGTCATACGCCAGCTTCTCGTAGATGTCGTCGGTGAACACCCACACGTTGGGATGGCGCAGCAGCACGTCGCAGATCGCCCGCAGCTCCTCGGCGTTGTACGCGGCGCCGGTGGGGTTGCACGGGTTGTTCAGCATGAACCACTTGGTCTTCGGCGTGATCGCCGCTTCCAGATCCTCGGCACGCAGCTTGAAGCCGTTGTTCTGGCCGCACGGCACCAGCACCGGCGTGCCGTCGGCCAGGCTGACGATGTCCGGATAGCTGACCCAGCACGGGCTGGGAATGATCACCTCGTCGCCGGCGTTCAAGGTCGCCAGGAAGGCGTTGAAGATCACCTGCTTGCCGCCGGTGGAGATGATGATCTCCTCCGGCTTGTAGTCCAGGCCGCTGTCGCGCTTGAACTTTTGCGCCACCGCCTGGCGCAGCGCCGGCGTGCCGGCGACGTCGGTGTAGTGCGTCTCGTTGGCTTCGATGGCGCGGATCGCGGCGTCCTTGACGTTGCGCGGCGTGTCGAAGTCCGGCTCGCCCTGCGACAGGCTGATCACGTTCTTGCCGGCGGCGATCATGTGACGCGCCTTGGTGGCAATGGCGATGGTCAGGCTGGGCTGGATGCGGTCGAGGCGTTCGGCGGTGAGGGCCATGGAAAGGGTTCCCGGTTAGCGCGGCGGCGGAACCTATCGGAGCGTGGTCAGGGGGGCAACCGGCCGGGGCGATTGGCTGTGCGGCGCGGCGCGCATTGGATCGAACGCGCACTTGATGGCCGCGAGGTCGGCGCGGGTAGCGCGGATCAGATCGTCGGTGGCGCGCATGGCGGCGCGGCTTTCCGCCGACCATCCACCGTGCTTCGTGGCGGCGGTCCGGATGCGGTCCATCCCCGCCTTGGTGCGGGCTCCGGTGCTCTTGCCGCCATGCAGCCGGCAGCGGCCGTTCGGCATGGCGGGCTGACAGCAGGACCCGCCCGCGCGGGTGCGAGCGCCGCAGCGCGGCGCGGTCCAGGGGTCGCCGCCCGCTGGGCATGGGGTGTCATCGCCATGGCGGCGTGACCGGCTCCGCGATCGGCGAGTGCGGCGGTCGCTTCCAGCCTGGCATCTTGTGTCTCGGGTTGGGGCGTCGCTGGCACGGCCCGCATCGGGTCCTCCGATCCCTGCTATTGTGCCGCGGCCGCTTCCACGGGCCGACCGATCGACATCCCGGCCACCAGCGCCAGGCAGGCGTGTGTTTCGGCGATGAGCGCTTGCACCCTGGCCTCGAAGGTAGGGAGCGCGGCGATCCTGGCGTAGTCTGGTTCCGGCAGGACCGGCGCGAGGGATGGCGACGGGATCACTCCGGACGAGCCGGCGGTGTTTTCCAGCCATCGACGCCGCTGCGTGTGGGAGGCGGCAGAACGGTCGGCACCACACGACGGGGTTCCGACGGGACCAGTCGCTTGGGCGGCGGATGTTTCGGCAGGGAAGGCCATGGCGGGCCTTATGTCCTTGATTTGTTCTTAACATGAACGGTACGTCCCAGGCAACCGAATGAGCTGGAGGGGAGCCGGCCGGAGGGACGCCCCCCTGCGCGTCGGCCCAGGGTTAGCCGCCACATCCAGTAGGTGCCCGGCAAGGCTTACGTCATGCCGGATCAACCCTTTCGCACCGGATTTATGCAACAGGAACGTTCCAGGTTTTCAGGAGAGTGGCTTTGTTGCGAAATTCTTGAATTATGCACGTATACGCGGCCGGCAGCCCCCAGGCGGACCCTATCGGAGGGAGGCCGCCGGGGCGACGGGCCGCGACGATTGGTCTCGCGGCAAATCGCGTTGTGGATCCAGCGGGATCACCGTCCGGTCCGGGCTATCGTTCCAACGCCACAGCACAAGGTTGACGCCCCCGGCCAGGCATGCCGATGGCACCAGGACGCCGGCCACACCGGCCGCGAGCGGTGCACGCAGTGCCGCCGCGACCCGATCAGGCGAGATCGCATTCAGCGCGGGGTCGTATACGGCTTCGAGCGGCGCTAAAAGCACGTGCCGCACCATTCACATTATCACTTGGTTGGTGGTCTGATCACTTGATCACGAGTCGATATGATCACGACTCCGGCCGGGAGTAAGGACGACGGCGGAGCGCTGGTTGAGGGATCGTCACAGTCGTATAGCTGCCGGGCTCGGCGGCATCGACCGCTACGACAACCCGGTCAAGGTAGTTCCTCACGACGTGCCAGGCGCCCGTCGTCATCTCGATCAGGGCGATTCGGCGTCCCGACAGGTTCTGCTGGTAGGGGGTGTTCCGATCACAGGTGATCAGGATGTCGAAGGCTCTTATTGCGAACTTTGTGGATGCAACCCGAATTGAGGCCGCCGAACAGCGGTCGCTGCCGGTGCGGTGCGGTTCTATGGTCAGACCCTCAGCGCCGGTGCGTTGACGTTTCGTTGATATTCAGCACGGAGAAAGTCGGAGAACACGGTGTTCACGGAGGCAGCGTTGTGCTTCTGGCGGAACCATTGACCGATCGGGTGATCGGGCTGGCGATCGAGGTGCACCGCCATACTGGCCCCGGCCTGTTGGAATCCGTCTACGAGCAATGCCTATGCCGCGAGTTAGGAGAGGCG
>JBEKNT010000206.1:0-11725 GCA_049522565.1 Acetobacteraceae bacterium | reverse complement strand
CGGCACCGTGCGGCGATAGATGGCCGGGTCAAGCCCGACCATGACGTAATGAGGGTCCCGCCATGTCTTACCCATTGCCCGTGCCGACCCTGGACCATGTCGTGGTCAATGTGCGCGACCGCATCGACGAAGGCGCCGAAACCTATCGTCGCCTGGGATTCACCCTCACGCCGCGCGGCTATCACACGCTGGGTTCGATGAACCACCTCGCAATGTTCGGCACCGAATACCTGGAGTTGATCGCCGCGCCCCGCGGAGATACGCGGCGGCAGGAGATCCTTGCCGCGCCGGAGGGACTGAATGGTCTGGTCTGGGGCACCGAGGATTCGAACCGCACCTACGACGCGTTGCATGCCGCGGGCGTGCCGATCGAGCCGCCGCAGCAGTTCTCCCGCCCGGTTGAACTGCCGGATGGCCCGCGCGATGCGACGTTTCGCACGGTGCGTCTGACGACGGGAACGACCCCGGCCGGGCGGCTGTATTTCTGTCACCACCTCACGCGCGACCTGGTGTGGCGCGACGCGTGGCGGCATCACGCGAACGGGGTGATCGGGGTGATGCGGGCGGTGATCGCAGCGCAGGATCCGGCGTCGCTGGGTGGGTTGTTCGCGCGCATGTTCGGCGCCGGGGCGGTGCGCGAGAGCGCCGACGGGTGCCGGCTGCTGGTCGGGTTGTCGCAGTTCGACGTGATCACGCCGGCCGCGTTGCAACGCGCGTTCGGCGACTCGGCGCCGGACGGGGAGGGACGTTCGGAATTCATGGCGGGGTTGACCTTGCGCACGAGGTCGCTGGCGGCCGCAGCGCAGGCGTTGGAAGCGGGTGGGGTTGTCGGCGCGGTGCGTGAAAGCGATCGCATCCTTGTGCCGCCGAGCGCGGCGTTTGGCACGGTATTGGAATTTCGCGAGGTCTAAACCTCACCCCCGAGGGTTACGCGTCTCGATCTTTCCCGCTTCCGCGGGAGAGGTGACTTCGGATGGCTTCCTGCACCGCTTCCGGCTGGGCCTCCACCGCGCGCAACACCGCTTTCAACAGGGCGCGCAGTTCGTAGACCTGATCGAGCAGGGACAGGACCAGCGGAATGGTGTCCTCGCCGACATCCATGCCGTGGCGCAGGTCGTGGATCAATCGCACCCGGGCGATGTCGATCTCCTGGAAGACCCAGCCGGAGTCGGCAGGTTCCGGCTGCACCCAGCCGCGCTCGATCCATGCCGTCAGCTCCTGCGCCGGCAAATCGACGAACAGCGCAGTCACGGCGGTGAGCTGCAGCATCATGCTTCCTCCAGACCCGCGCGTGGATTGAACGCGTGCTTCGGTTGCCATGACTTGAGGAACTCGGCCAACGCCGGCTCGTGCTCCGGCGGCAGCACGACGTGCAACTGCACGAACTGGTGGCCCTGGTGGATGCCTCGCCCGCGCAGCCGCAGCCGCGTGCCGGTGCCGGAATTGGGCGGGATGGTCAGCCGCACCTTGCCCTTGATGGTCGGCACTTCCACCGACGTACCCAGCACCGCCTCCTGGATGGTGACGGGCAGCTCGACGATGATGTCGTCGCCTTCGCGGCGGAACAGCGGGTGCGGCGCGACGACGATTTCGACCAGCGCGTCGCCCGGCGGACCGTCGCCGAGGCCCGGCATACCCTGGCCCTTCAGCCGCAGCAGATGGCCGTCGCGCACGCCGGCGGGGATGCGCACATCCAGCGTGCGGCCTTCCGGCAGGGTGATGCGGCGCGTGGTGCCGTTGGCGGCATCGAGGAAGCCGACGGTCAGCGTGTAGTGCGCGTCCGAGCCGCGGGCGGAGAACCGCCGGCCGCCGGCGGCGCCGGACGGTCGGCCGTGAGCGGCGCCGCCGAAGGCGTGGGCGAAGATGCTCTCCAGGTCCTCGGGATCGATATTCGCGTGGTACTTCTCGCGGCCGGGCGCGTCGCCGAAGTCGCGGTAGAACGGGCGCTCCGGCGGCACCTCGTTGCCGGCGGCATCGATCTCGCCGCGGTCGAACCGGGCGCGCTTGTCCGCATCCGACAGGATGTCGTTGGCGGCGTTGATCTCCTTGAACCGTTCCGCCGCCTCGGGTTTGCCGGGGTTGAGGTCGGGGTGGTAGCGCTTGGCCAGCTTGCGATAGGCGGCACGGATCGCCGCCTCGTTGGCGGTCTTCTGCACGCCCAGGACTTCGTAGGGGTCTTTCATCACAGTCCAGCAATCATTGGGTGGTGCTCAGATAGGTATGGCGACCGCGTCCGACCACCCGTGCCGGCCAATCGTCAGGTGCCCGTCCAGACCGGGGTGCGCTTGTCCAGGAAGGCGTCGATTCCCTCCGCCGCGTCGCGCGCCAGCATGTTCCGCACCATCACCTCCGACGCGTATGCATAGGCTTGCTCCAGCGGCAGCTCCGCCTGGCGGTAGAACGCCACCTTGCCGATCGCCAGGGTCAGTGGACTCTTGCCGGCGATCTGCCCGGCGAGCGCCGCCACCGCGGCATGCAGACCGGCCTCCGGCACGACCCGGTTCACCAGCCCCAGCGCGCACGCCCGCGCTGCATCGATCATGTCGCCAGTCAGCAGCATTTCCATCGCCGCCTTGCGCCCGACGGCGCGTGACAGCGCCACCATCGGCGTGGAGCAAAACAGGCCGAGATTGACGCCGGGCGTGGCGAAACGGGCGGTATCCGCTGCCACCGCGAGGTCGCAGCTCGCGACGAGCTGGCAGCCGGCCGCCGTCGCCACGCCGTGCACGCGGGCGATCACCGGCTTCGGCAGCCCGACGATCCGCTGCATCAGCGCGGAGCATTGCGCGAACACCGCCTGGTATGCACCGCGGTCGGGCTGCGCGCGCAGTTCGCGCAGATCGTGGCCGGAGCAAAAGGCCGGGCCGGCGCCGCCGATCACCACGACCTTCACCGTGGCATCGTCGGCGATCGCCACCAGTTCGGCGTCCAGCGTCTGCATCAGCGCCATCGACAACGCATTGCGCGCGGCGGGGTGGTTCAGCGTCAGCCAGGCAACGCCGTCCGCGTCGCGGCGCTGCAGGACGGCTTCGGTCAATGGTGCATCGTCGGGCATTGGGGACGCCTTATACCGACAGGCGGAGAGATTGACACGCCGCGGCAGGGGGGCGCGCCAAGTGGCATGACCGGCGCAGGCCAGCCAAGTCTTTTCTGCGGGCTACGCGGGACAGTCGTAGGTGGCCGGCCTGCGCCGGCCATGACACTGATCGTGGCCCTGCGCACCAGATAGAGGATCGATCTCTCGGCCACGCGCCATTACCCCGCATTGAACCGCGCCAGCCGTACCGCAGTGTGGCCGCGGCTGGGACGCAGGCTCGGCATGACCAGCAGGCAGTCGTCGTACGGCGTGCGGATCTCCGTCGTGCCGTCCAGCGCGATCAGCGTGTTGCGGTGGGGGATGACTTCGCCCCCGCGCCACGACTGCACGAACGCGAAGCTGCTGGTGGCGGCGGCGACGGCGTCGGTGACCTCGGCGAAACGTTGCCGCCTCGTCTGCGGCGGCGGCAGCGCCGGGTGCGTCGCCGGCGCCATCCCGAAATGCCGCAGCAATCCGGCGATGCTGGCCAGCATGGTATCGACGGTGGTGGGCAGCCAATGCTGTCCGGCCTCGACCAGGTTGGCGACGAACGGCGTGTCCGGCGCGGCGAAGCGGGCGTAATCGAGCAAGCGCCGGCCGCTGGCGTGACCATGGTCCGCCACCACCAACTCCGGTGTGCCGATGCCCGCCGCCAGCGCCCGCCCCTTGGCCGTGGCGCCGCACAGTATCAGCGGATCCGACGGCCACAGCATCGAATGCAGGTCCAGCACCACGTCGGCGCTGTCGATCATCGGCCGGATCGCCCGCGCCCGCTCCAGCTCCACGGAGCGGCGCGAGCCGTCCAGCATCGTGGCCTCCCACAGCCGGTTGATGTCCTCGTCGATGAAGCGCGACAAGGTGGGCTGGCGCGGATCGAACCGCTCGAACGCGGCGAGGTTGACGAAACCGAACGTCAGCCGCCCGCGCGTCGGCGCGAGGTCCGCCGCCAGCAGGCGGTCCAGCGCGATCGCTCCGGCGATCTCGTTGCCGTGCGACAGCGCCAGCAGCATGACATGCGGGCCGGGCCGGCGGGCGGTACGGCTGGTAAAACCTTGGATGCCGGTATTGCCTTCGACCCAGTGTCCGATGTCGGGCGCGGCCAGGCGCACCTCGAAGAGCGGCAGCGTTGGCGAAGCGGACGGGGCCATGTCGCGCGCGGTTCAGGTCAGCAGACGATCCGCCAGGCGGCGGATGAACGCGTCACAGGCGTCGAGTTCGCTCTGCGCCACGAACTCGTCAGGCTGGTGCGCCTGCGCGATGTAACCCGGGCCGCAGATGATCGTCGGGATGCCGGCATTCTGATAGTATCCGCCCTCGGTGCCGTAGCTTACCGTGCCGGCGCTGTTCGAGTTGGTGAGTTGCTTCACCACCGTCGCCAGTTCGTGATTCGGATCGAGCGCCAGGCGCGGCATCAGGTTGATGATCTCGAAACTGAAGCCGGTCGCCGGATGCACCGCGTGCATTGCCGGCTCGATGGCCGTGGCGACGAAAGCCTTCAGCCGCGCGAGATGCCGTTCCGCGTCGTCGTTGGGAACGTTGCGCCACTCCATGCTGAATTCGGCATGTTCCGGAATGATGTTGAGGATCGAGCCGCCTTGCACGGTGCCCACCTGGATGGTGGTATGCGGCGGATCGAACGCCTCGGCGAACGGACCCTCCTGGGCCAGCCGCCTGGCTTCCGCGGCCACCCAGGCAATCGCCTCGCCGGCGGCATGGATGGCGTTCACGCCCTTGGCCGGCTCGCTGGAGTGGCCGGGCCGGCCACGCACCCGCACATTCAGGCTGAGCCGGCCCTTGTGCGCGATGATCGGCTTCATGCCCGACGGTTCGCCGACCACGCACAGCGCCGGCTTCAGATCGGACTCTTGCAGATCGGCGACCAACCGCTCGACGCCGCCGAAATCGGTCTCTTCGTCGTAGCTGATGAACAGGTGCAGCGGGCGCTTCAGTTGCTTCGCCTGGAAGTCGGGCACCGCGGCGAGGCAGGAGGCGACGAAGCCCTTCATGTCGCAGGCGCCGCGTGCGTACAGATTTCCGCCGTCGCGCCGCAGGGTGAACGGATCGGCGCTCCAGGCCTGGCCTTCGACCGGCACGGTATCGACATGGCCCGACAAGGCGACGCCGCCGGCGGCTTGCGGCCCGACAATCGCGTGGATGTTGGCCTTCTGCTTGATTTCGTCCGTGCTGACGCGATAGGCGACGCCCTGCGCATCCAGGTAGCCGCGCACGAACTCGATCAGCTTCAGGTTGGAGTTGCGGCTGGTGGTGTCGAAGGCGACCAGCCGGGCGAGGATCTCGGCCGTCGTCATGCGCCCGGTCGAAGCGGGTGCGGCACCGGGCTGGGCGGCTGCCATGGCGGTGGTCGGCGGGGTGTTTGGTGCGTTCATGGCCGCCAGTCTATACGGCTCGGCGAGAGCGGCAACCGGAGTGCCCAAAATGATATCGCGCAGCGCTGACATTACCCTCGCCCCGTCATCGCGGGCCCCCGGGCCAAGTGCCCGAGGGCAGGCTCCGGCCCGCCATCCATGACTTTGCCTCTCGCGCACAGGACAGTCGTGGATGCCGACCGGCCTCGGCATGACGGATCGGCTTGCTCCGTGGGTCAGTTCCGAGGCCGATTGTGATGCGTGCCCCGCGCATTGCGATCATCGGGTTGCACCTGGAAGCCAACGCCTTCGCCCCTCCGACAACACGCGACGATTTCCAGCGCCAGTGCTGGGAGGAAGCCGAGGCGATCACCCGGCTGGCGCGCGAGGTCAGCCATCTGCCGAGCGAATTACCCGGCTTCTATGCGCGCATGGACGCGACCGGGCCGTGGACTCCGGTGCCCATCCTGGTGGCGAGCGCGCCGCCCGGCGGCCCGATCGAGCAATCGCTGTTCCTGGATTTCTGCGACCGGGTGCGCAACGGGCTGGCCGCGGCACTGCCGGTGGACGCGGTGTATGTGCCGAGCCATGGCGCATCCTCGGCGACCGGCGACGAGGACAGCGACGGCACCCTGCTGGCGATGCTGCGGCAGATCGTCGGCCCGGCCGTGCCGATCGTCGTCTCGCACGATCTGCACTGCAACGTTTCGGAGCGATTGGTGGAGGCGTGCGACGCGCTGGTGGTGTATCGCACCAATCCGCACGTGGACGCGCGTGAACGCGCGGCCGAGTGCGCCGACCTGCTGCGCGAGATGCTGGCGGGGATGCGCACCGCGAAGGCCTTCATCCGCCTCCCGCTCACGCCGCCCTCCGTCACCCTGCTCACCGCCGAGGGGCCGTATGCCGACCTGCTGCGTTACGGCCAGGAGTTCGTCGGCGGAACGGTGGCGAATGTTTCGATAGCCGGAGGGTTCGTCTTCAGCGACCTGCCGAAATGCGGCATGACCATTACGGTGACGGCGCGCGTTCCTCCAGGTCAGTCGCGCGAGTCCGGTCTGGCGGAGGCACGCGGCACCGCCTTGGCCATCGCGCAACGTGGGTGGGCCGAACACCAGCGCTATGCGCGGCGGCTGACGTCGATCGCCGAGGCGGTGACGCTGGCGCGGCGCGCGGCGGCGGGCGCGATGCCGCCGGTCATCCTGGCCGATGTCGCCGACAATCCGGGCGGCGGCGGGCGCGGCAACACGTCGTGGCTGCTGGCGGCGCTGCACGAGGCGGGCGTGCCCGGCGTGGTGCTGGGGGTGTTTGTCGATCCGGCCCTGGCGGCGACGGCGCACGCGGCCGGGGCGGGCGCGCGGCTGCACGCGGTGTTCAATCGGCAGGAGAGCGCGTTCGCCAAACGCTTCGCGGCGGACGCGGTGGTGGAGCGGATCAGCGACGGTGCCGGCGTGGGGCGGCGCGGCGTCGCGGCGGGCAAGCGCTTCAACCTCGGCCCCTCGGCGCTGCTGCGGCTGGACGGATCGGGGATCCGCGTGGTGGTCGGCAGCCTGCGTCGGCAGCTCGCCGAACCGGTGATGCTGGAGATGCACGGCATCGACATCGCCGCGGCGACGTGCGTCGCGGTGAAGAGCCGCGGCCATTTCCGCGCCGGGTTCGACGAGTTCTTTCCCCCGGCGCAAGTGTTCGAGGTGGACGCCCCCGGCCTGACCAGCCCGGTGCTGGCGAATTTTCCGTGGCAGCGCCTGCCGCGCCCGGTGTTCCCGCTGGATTCGGACACGGAATGGCAGGCGCCGTAGGAACCTTCTCCGGCTCCCCCCAACCCAGGTCCGCTTGACGGCCAAAACTCTCAATGGGAGGGGAGAGGTCGGTTTCCTGCTTCCCGCCTGCTCCGCGCGGGCAGGCCGACACGCGGTACTCGGCCACTTGAACGAGGCGTTGCATTTCGTTACCCCCTCGCATTACAGCGGCAATGTCCTGGCAGGCACGCTCGCTCGCCCAAATTGAACAATCGAATAATGATTCGGACCGAACTTCTGTGCCCGGAGACAGGTGAGAGGAACGCCGGCGGACGCGTCCTGCTTGCCGCGGACATCGCGGGCGTGGCGCCCGTCTTCCTGCACACCGGATGGCGCACCCGTGGCACCTGGCTGTGGAGCCGCTTCCGCGCGCTGACCGGAACGACCTGCCTTTACGAACCGCTGACCGAGGATCTGGTCACGCTGACCCCGGCCGCGATCGAGGCCTGTGACCCCGAGAGCTGGTCATCGGGTCATCCGCCCTTGCACCGCCCGTATTTCACCGAGTTCCGTCCCTTGCTGAAGACCGTTGCACGCGGTGTGCGACACTATGACCCGGCATTCGCGATCAGCGGATTCTTCGCGGAGCCCGATGTCGCGATGCCCGAGCTGCGCGACTACATCGCATTGTTGCTGCGGACAGCGCACGCCGAGGGCGGCCAGCCGGTGTTGAAATTCTGCCGGTCGCTCGGACGGATCGGCTGGATGCAGCGGAACTTTCCGCAAGCGATCCATATTGCCGTGACGCGCAACCCGCTGGCCCAGTTCGTCTCCGCGCAACGTCAATTCCGTCGCCACGACAACCCGTACTTCCTCGCCATGCCGCTGCTGCTGCTGGCCACGCACCGGGACGTACCCGACGTCGCGGCGGCGGTCCGTCACCTGGAGGTTGCGTTGCCGTCACTGCCGTCGGGCGTATCGGTGCGCGCCGGCCTGGCGGCGTGCGCGGTGCATCTGCGGTGCAGCGAGCCGGCGGCGTGGTATCGCGGGTTCCTGGCGTTCTGGATCGTGGCCGCTGCAAACATTCCCGACACGATAGACCTGATCATCGATAGCGACCTGCTGACCAATGCAGCGGATTACCGCCGCCGATGCGAGATCGACCTGGCGACGTTGACCGGGTGCTCCATCGATCTCGGCGATGCGCTGGGCGGCTCCGGCCGCGATGTCTGCATGCTTGCCACGTCAGGACTGGGCCGCGCCGAGGTGTGGCAGGCGCATCATGCCGCCGAAGCGTTCCTGGCGGAGCGTGCCGGCGACGCATGGGCCGACTCTCCGTTACTTGCCCGCGTCGGCGCCATGCTCAGCTATGCCACCCTGCTCGAGACGAGTCCGCTGCACGTCGCGGGTTTGGATCCGATGGCGCGATGGGACGCGGTCTGTGCCGAAGCGGCGGCGTTGGCGGCGGACGCGCAACGTGCCGTCAGCGCGGAGCAGCGGCTTGCCGCCGTGTATGCGTCGGATTTCTGGACGGTTACCGCGCCATTGCGTTGGGTATGCGAACGGCTGCCGGCTGTGGCGGCCCGGTGCCGGCGACTGTCCCTCGCAAGCGACTGACGATATCACCTCTCCCGCTCCCGCGGGAGAGGTGATATCGGGGACTGATGACCACCTGGCTGATCCGCCGGCTGATCCAGGCGTTGTTCGTCGTGCTGGCGATGACGGTGATCGTCTTCGTCGGCGTGCACGTCATCGGCAATCCGGTCGACATCCTGATCTCGCCGGAAGCCGACCAGGCCGAGCGGGCCCGCGTCATCGCCTCGCTCGGGCTCGACCAGCCGTTATGGAAGCAATACGTGCTGTTCCTGAACGACGCGCTGCACGGCGATCTCGGCCGCAGCTTCGTGTTCAACGAGCCGGCGCTGACGCTGATCGCGCAACGCATGCCGGCAACGATGGAACTGGCGGTGACCGCGGTGTTGCTGTCGATCGTGTTCGGCATCCCGCTGGGCTTGTACGCCGGGCTTTATCCGGATAGTGTCGCGGCGCGCACCATCATGGCGGGCGGCATCCTGGGGTTCTCGCTGCCGACCTTCTGGGTCGGATTGATGCTGATCATGGTGTTCGCGGTGCAACTCGGCTGGCTGCCATCGACCGGCCGCGGGGCGACCGCGGAGCTGTTCGGCGTGCCATGGTCGTTCCTGACCTGGGACGGGTTGAAGCATCTGTTGCTGCCGGCGCTGAACCTGTCGCTGTTCAACATCTCGCTGGTGCTGCGGCTGGTGCGTGCCGGGGTGCGCGAGACGCTGCCGATGGATTTCGTCAAGTTCGCCCGTGCCAAGGGGCTGACGCCGGCGCGGGTGATCTTCGTGCATGTCCTGAAGAACATCATGATTCCGGTGGTGACGGTGGTGGGGCTGGAACTCGGCACGACCATCGCCTTTGCCGTGGTGACCGAGAGCGTGTTTGCCTGGCCCGGCATGGGCAAGCTGATCATCGATTCGATCAACGTGCTGGACCGGCCGGTGATCGTTGCGTATTTGATGATGATCGTGCTGCTGTTCATCGCGATCAATCTGGTGGTGGACGTGCTCTACACGGTGCTCGATCCGCGCGTGCGGCTGGAGAGCAGGGAGTGAGGGGGAGCGCCGAGCGATCGTGGGAAGCGACGCCGGCCCACGCGCCCGCCGGCACGGACTGTGCGCCTGCCGGCACGGACTGTGCGCCCGCCGGCACGGACTGCGCGCCCATCGTCATGGCCGGGCTTGACCCGGCCATCTATGCCGGCACCCCTACCGCCAGTGTTGGCACATCAGGTCAACTGCGCGTACCGATCCTCCCATTGCGGGTTCTGCTGCGTGATCAGATCCAGCTTCCATGCACGGGGCCAGCGTTTGATGCTGGTTTCGCGCTGGATTGCGTCTCGAATATCTTCGTGCCACTCGGCATAAACCAACCTTGTAACGTAATAGCGCTTGGTGAAGCATTCCGTTGCACGCTGGCGATGCTCCCAGGTGCGGCGCAACAGGTCGTTCGTGATCCCGATGTACAACACACCGAATGGTTGGTTCGTCAGGATGTAAACCCAGCCGCCACGCATGATCGTAGCGTGCAATGCAGCTGGTTAACAGTTCGCGAATTTGGTGACGAACGGGATCGTATGGCCGGTGCCTGCATAGATGGCCGGGTCAAGCCCGGCCATGACGGCCTGGGCGTCGTCCGTGCCGCTGTTCGCGGGGTGGGCGTCGTCCATGCCGGTGTTCGCGGGATGGGTGTCGTCCATGCCGGTGTTCGCGGGGTGGGCGCAGCCCATGCCGGTGCTCGCGAGGTGAGCGCAGCCCATGCCGCTGTTCGCGAGGGGGGCGTCGTCCGTGCCGGCGTTCGCGAGGTGGCCGCAACGCATGCCGCTGTTCGCGAGGGGGCATGGCATCTGCCTCTGCTCCCCTGGTCAAGCTGAGATGAGCACCACCGCGCTTCCCACACCTGCCGCGCCGCGCGAGGAAACCCCGTTCCACCGCTTCATCGCGGAATTCGCCGCATCGAAGCTCGCCCTTGTCGGCCTTGCTGCCGCCGTGCTGATCGCGCTCGCGGCGATCTTCGCCTCGGTCATTGCGCCACAGAATCCGTATGACCTCGCGCAACTCGACATCATGGACGGGCGCCTGCCGCCCGGGTCGGCGTCGGGGGCTGGCTACACCTATTGGCTCGGCACCGACGACCAGGGCCGCGACATGTTCTCCGGCATTCTCTACGGCCTGCGCATCAGCCTCGGAGTCGGTGTCGGTTCGGCGTTCATCGCCTGCATCATCGGCGCCACCCTCGGTCTGGTCGCGGCGTATGTCGGTGGCCGGCTGGATGCGGTCATCATGCGCCTGGTGGACCTGCAGCTTTCCTTCCCCTCCATTCTGGTCGCGCTGATGATCCTCGCCGTGCTCGGCAAGGGCGTGATGAACGTCGTCATGGCGCTGGTGATCGTCGAATGGGCGTATTACACGCGCACGGTGCGCGCCTCCGCGATGGTGGAGCGCCGGCGGGAATACATCGAGGCCGCGGAATGCCTTGCGCTGCCGTGGCGGCGCATCCTGTTCCGCCACCTGCTGCCGAACTGCATGGCACCGCTGATCGTCATCGGCACGCAGCAGGTGGCCCGCGCGATTACGCTGGAGGCGACGCTGTCGTTCCTCGGCCTTGGCGTGCCGATTACCGAGCCGTCGCTCGGGCTGCTGATCGCCAACGGCTACCAATACATGCTGTCCGGCAAATACTGGATCAGCTTCTATCCGGGCATCGCGCTGCTGGTGACCATCGTCGCGATCAACCTGGTGGGAGACCAATTGCGCGACGTGCTGAACCCACGGCTGAAGAAGTGATGCGGCAGCGGGTGAAGGAAGGGAGGCCAGGGCTCTGCCCTGGACCCGTCAGGGGGCCTTGCCCCCCTTGGTCCGCTTCGCGGTCCAAGCCCCAGCAATGGCGCAGCCTTGGCAATCCATCCGTTGGAGTGGTTGGACGGGAGGGGGCCATGTGGCGCGGCTGTCTTTCCGACGACC
>JBEKNT010000205.1:0-11751 GCA_049522565.1 Acetobacteraceae bacterium | reverse complement strand
AGGGTTCCGGATCCTTGCGGCCTTCCATTACGGTGCAGAGCAGCGGTCGCTTGTCCGGGCCGGGCAATTCGCCGCGGGGGATCGCTTGCCGGGTCAGCTCCCGCCATCGCTTGTCCCCCGCAACCGACGTGGAATGCACGGCGTCGGCGAGGCGATCACTCGCCCGCAGGGATCACAGCGCCAGCAGCCAGTCCCTGAACGGCTGCCACAGCACCCGCTCCGCGGTGTGGCCCGCCGCCATGCCGATATGCCCGGCTGTCGGCTCATGCAGCACGGCGCCCTCGATCAGCCGAGCCAGCGGGACGGCGGATTCCTGCGGCACGATCCGGTCCCGACCCGGCGCGGCGACGAAGGTCGGCATGTGCAGCGCTGTCGGGTCCACCGGCAGGCCGGCGATCCGCCACTCCCCGCGCGCGGGGGTGTTGGCGCCGTACCATCCCGCCAGGCATTCGCGCGCCACCGCGGCGGCGAGCGGAATGCCGTCGTTCAGCCAATCCTCCAGCGCGACAAACAAGGTCGCCCGCTCGCTCGCCGGGTCGAGCCGGGCGAAGCCGCGGTATTTGTCGGCCACCCCCCAGGGGTCGAGCAAGGCGAACAGCACCTGTAGCAGGTCGACCGGCAGGGTCTGGTTGAATGCCAGCACCGGCTCCAGCAGCGGCAGCATCCCCGCGGCCTGAATAGCCCGCTCCGGGTCGGGCGCATGAAAATCCCACGGCGCGGCCAGCAGCGCCAGCGCCCGCACCAGGTCCGGCCGGCGCTGCGCCGTGGCAACCGCCAGGGTGCCGCCCATGCAATAGCCCGCCAGCACCGCGCCCGAGCCCGCGGCAGCCATCGCCCGCTCCATGCGTCCGGCGACGTAATCGGTCATGGTGAAGCGCCGCTCCGCCTCGCCCGGCCAACCCCAGTCGAGCAGGAGGGGGTGGACGCCGTGCGTTGCCAGCCAGCGGAGCATCGAGTGGCCCGGCGCCAGGTCCAGGACATAGGCCCGGTTCACCAGGCTGGGGACGAACAGCACCACCGGGCCCTCGCCGCCGTAGTCCAGCAGGCGGCTGCCGCCCTCCTGCCAGATCGCCGGCGGATCGGGCAGCGCGCGGCGCCAGGGATGCCGGCGATAGGCGGCGATGCCTTCAATCAGTGCCGCGTCCTGGCGCAGCGTCTCCGCCAGGACCGCCCCCGGGAACTCCCCCGGGGACGCGGCGTGAAGCGCGCCGCCGGGAAACTCGCCCCCCGGGCCCTGCGTCAGGGCGTCGCGAATCGCCGCCGCGATCGCCGCGTTCGAGCTCGGCCAGTCGTGCTTCCAGTTCCGCGACGTGGCGCGTGAGACGGTCGATCGCAGCATCGCGAGCGTCAGGTGCAGCAGCAGCGGGCGCGGCCCCCGCCGCATCAGCGGCCCCGGCGCGTCGGTCCGCCCGCTCATCCGCTGCTCCCTCTCCCCTTGAGGGGGAGGGCCGGGAAGAGGGAGAGGACTGAGACGGGTACCATGCACGCGCCGCTGCCGCCGCCGCGTCGTCGCGCGGCATCACCCGCAGCACGGCGGCGGCTGCCCCGGCCCACAGCGCCAGCACCGCCTGCCAGGTTTCCTGCGCCTCGCGGTCTACCGCCAGGCCAGCCAGTTCGCTCTGCCACAGCGTGATCCAGTCCTGCGCCAGCTTCCGCAGATCGGGTCCCGCGGCGCCCTCGTCCCGGCCCGGGCCGTCGCTCATGCCTCATTCGCCCTCCTCGCGCGGTCGGACCATAGGAGCGCCGCGCCGCTTGCGGAACGGCAAACCGCGCTGCAATGCAAAAAGGGCTTTCGCAACTGCGGCATGGGCGGGCATGCTATGCTAAACGCCGCCAACACGAGGAAACCATGGCCGACCCCGTCCAGACCGCGCCTCAGACCAAGACGGCCGAGCCGCCGGTGGTGGTGAAGAAATATGCCAACCGCCGCCTCTACGACACCCGCAGCTCCAGCTACATCACCCTGGACAACCTGGCGGAGATGGTGCGCCAGGGCCGCGATTTCGTGGTGTACGACGCCAAGACCGGCGAGGACATCACCCGCGGCGTGCTGACCCAGATCATCGTCGAGGAGGAGGGCAAGGGCCGCAGCCTGCTGCCGACCGCCT
Organism: Acetobacteraceae bacterium; assembly: GCA_049522565.1. Lineage (GTDB taxonomy): Bacteria > Pseudomonadota > Alphaproteobacteria > Acetobacterales > Acetobacteraceae > JASHVB01. The sequence goes on along the minus strand of JBEKNT010000205.1, from coordinate 9,643 downwards.
TCCTGCGGCAGCTCATCGGCTTCTACGGCGACCAGATGCAGAGCCTGGTGCCGAAATACCTGGAACAGGCGTTGGCGGCGTTTGGCCAGCAGCAGGAACAGATGCGCGCGGCGATGCAGAAGACGATGGGATCGGTCGGTACGCTGTTCCCGTTCGGCAACATGGAAGAGGTGAGCCGGCAGAACATGGCGATGATGGAACGGGCGTTCAGCCTGTTCACCCCGTTCTATCGCCCAACCGGTGAGGGGCCGGGCGGCCGGGCGCCCGGCGGCGAACCCGCCGACGAGATCGCCTCGCTGCGGGACGAGGTGGAGCGCCTGCGCCAGGAGTTGGCGGCGGCCAAAGCTGCTAAGGAGTGATGCGGCGCCGGAGGATCGCCTGATGCCTTGTCTCTGACGCTTCGAGCCCAGCCTTTTCGATGTCATGCGAGTTGACCACCGGCCGGCCTCGACCGACCCGCCCTGAATGAAACTGCGGCGCTTACCGGAGGGAAGAGGCTCCCCCTCCCCTTGTGGGAGGGGGTTGGGGGAGGGGGCGGTTGGTGCGAGCCTCCGATCTCCCGCATGCATTGGCGCGCCATCCCGAGGGGATTGCTGCGCGTCGTCCGCAATGACGACGTTGGCCGGGGCACCGAACCGGCAGGACCGCTGCAAATCCGGCTGCCGTCCCGGCATAATCATGCCGACGTCGCTCGAAGGGTCCAGGAACATCCGCAGTCCTATGGGCAATGCCGGCTCACCGCACGCGGCCCAACAAGGGCCGACCTGTACGGCCGAACCGCGCGCTGTGGCACCGGCGGGCAGCGATCCGCCGGTTGCCATCATCGTGCCGGTCTACAATGGCGCTGCTTTCCTTGCCGCGGCCTTGCGCAGCGTGCTGGCGCAGCAGAGCTGCCGAATCACCGCGATCATCGTCGTTGACGACGGCTCGACCGATTCCAGCGCCGCGATTGCGGTCGCCTATCCCGCGCCGGTCCGGGTCATCCGCCAGGCGCATGCCGGTGCCGCGGCGGCCCGCAATCGTGGCCTTGCCGCGGCGACCGAGGATTTCGTCGGCTTCCTCGATGCGGACGACCTGCTGCCACCCCGCAGCATCGCCGCACGGGTGGCGGTGCTGCGCGCCGATCCCAGCCTCGACGCGGCAACCGGACTGATCACCCAGTTCATCTCGCAGGACCTGGACGCGGCGGCGGCAGCCAGGTTCCCGGTGTCCGACCGTCCGCTGCGCGGACCCACTCCCGGAACGATATTGTTCCGTCGCCGGGCGTTCGAGCGTATCGGCGGTTTCGATACCAGCCTCGGTCATGGCGACTTCATCGACTGGTATCTGCGTGCCAAGGCCGCGGGCCTGGCCTCCTGCATGCTCGACACGGTGGTGCTGGAGCGCCGCATCCACGGCGGCAACCTGACCTTGCGCGACAAAGCCGGCCGCAAGGACTACCTCACCGTGGTGCGCCGTCATCTGGCCCGGCGGCGCTGACCCGTTCAGGCGGCGAGGTCCATGCTGGCGCGGCAGACCGCGGCCAGCGCGGCATCCCACGCGTCATCGGCGGACGACGGCAGCAGCGTGGCGTCGGCTTGCGCGCCCGCATCGCACAGCATGACCGCCTCGCCATAGAGCTGTTGCAGGACGGCAGCGATTGCCTCGGCGCCGCGCGCGCAGACAAAGCGGCGGGTGCCCGGCCAGGGCGCCGTGAAATGTGCGGGTGCGGGGAAGCGGCGGCTGAACGTCTCCGGCGTCTGATACGACTTCATCAGTGTCAGGATCGCGAAGTTCCGGCGATATTCGGGGCGCGCGAACACATCCGCGCCGGCGCTGTAGCCGCCGGAGGTCGGATGATACAGATGATGCAGGATGCGCGATGCTTGCCCCGTGACGCCGACGCTGCCAAGCGTGCGCACCTTGATGAACCAGGCGGTGTCCTCGCAGCCCCAGCCGCGGAATTGCTCTGACATGCCGCCATGACGGAGAGCGAATTCGGTCCGTGCCACCACCGCGCTGCCCGGCACCATGACGTTGCTGGCGAACCGGCTGACCGGGACACACGCGTCCGGCGCGCGATGGTCGGTCGCCACCTCCCGGCTGTCCGCCTCGGAGAGATAGTGCACCTCGGACCAGGGCAGCAGGCAATCGAGCGCCCGGGCGGCGCATTCCCGCCACGCATCGGCAACGAACTCTTCCGGCAGCAGCATGTCGCTGTCGAGCCAGAGGAAATGCGTGGTGCGCACGAAGGCAAGGCCGATATTCATCGCCCGCGTCTTGTGGAACGGCGGAGCGCCGGGCGCGAACACGTGAAAGTCGGCGAAGCGCCGGCCGAGTTCCACGGCGCGCGGGACCTCGTCCAGTTCCACCAGCACGATCCGGGCAACACCCCGCGCATCTCTCAGGCGGGGTAGCGAGGCGTGCAGCAGGTGCAGCCTCTCTGCTCCGCCATGCGGGACGATCACCGTCACGCCAGGAACCAGTTCGCGCACGCAGGACGGAAGCTGCAACGGCTGAACTCCGGGGTTCGGTACGGATTTGCACGCCGCCAATTGTTAGCATGGAATGCCGCTCGGGCCATGTTGCCCGGGAAGGACGCCAGGCATGTTCGATTCGGCGGCGGCGAGGGCCGGATTGACCGGCAAGGACGTGCATCTGCTGCGCGCCGCGCTGCTGGACGGACCGGACGCGGCAGACGCTTTCGCGGCCTGGCGCGTGGGGGTGGACCTGGCCGATATCGACTATGGCTGGAGCAGGCTGCTGCCGCTGGTGCAGCGCAACCTGACGCGCTGCGGCATCGATGACCCCTGGATGGAACGGATGCGGGGCATCCGCCGGCTGTACTGGGCGCGCAACCTGACGTTGCTGCATCGCGTGCGCCCGGTGCTGGCGCACCTCGCCTGGGCAGGTATCCCGGTTATCCTGCTGAAGGGCGCCGGGATCATTGCTTCGTTCGGCAGCTCGATCGATCTGCGGCCGATGGACGACGTGGACATCATGGTGCCGCCCGACCGGCTGGCGCAGGTGGTGGACATCGTGACCACGCTCGGCTGGCGGCCGAAGGAGCCGCTGCCCTGCGCTGCGGCGGCAATGGCGGCACTGACCAGTACTGCCGGCTGGCCGTTCATCGCGCCGGACGGCACCGAGCTCGACCTGCACTGGCGCGCGCTGAACCTTGACGGGCGGATCGGCAACGACCTGGGATTCTGGCAACGCGCCACGCCGGCGCGGCTGGTTGGGCAGCGGGTGCTGGTCCTGGCACAAGCCGACCAGTTGCTGCACGTCTGTGTGCATGCGGTGTATTGGGCCGGGTTCTCCAGCCTGCGCTGGGCGGCGGATGCGGCGCTGATCCTCCGCGCCAGCCAGGATCGGCTGGATTGGCCCACCCTGTGCGCCGAGGCACGGCGTCGCGATTTCGCGACGCTGATGCACGACTGCCTGCGCTTCCTGGCGACCGAGCTGGCTCTGCCGGTGCCGCGCGCGATACTGCGCGACCTGCGGCGTAAGGCGCGGTTCATCGAGCGGCTGGAGGTGCGCGTCAGCCGCGGCAATCCGCTGACTCGCGGTATGACCCAGCGCCTGGCCGGCAAGTTCGTTGCGTTTCGTCGGGCCGACCCGGAGCTGTCGGACCAGCCGGCACGACGGGCCGTCATGCCGTTCCTGCGCCAGGTGCTGGAAGTTCAGTCCGGCGCGGGCGTGCCGGGTCTTGTGCTGTTCCATCTGCTGCGCCGTCCGGGCTGGCTGCGCCGGGCGCTGCGGGTGGACCGGCGGTTGCGCCTTGACGCGGGGCATCGCCCGTCGGGCGATCCGCGGCCGGCGGTTCCGGCGCTGCTCGGCAAGACGCTCGATCTGACAGAGGGTGGCCGCGGCGCCTGCCTGTTTGGCTGGTGGTCCTATGCCGACCCAAGCGACGGCGGCCGCTGGACCAGCGGACCCGAGGCCCGAATGCTGTGGGATGTGTCGCACCCACCGGGGGTGGACCTGGTCTGCGAACTGGAAGCCGAGGGGTTTGTCGCCGCAGCGCGCCCGCGCCTCGCCGTCCGGGTCTTTGCCAACGACCGCCGCGTCGCGACGCTGCGCTTCACGCACGGCGTGCCGCCGCCGCCGGTGCATCGCTTCGTGATTCCGCGGCGTGCGATAGCCGACGGCACCGGTCTATGTTTATGTTTCGACATCCGTCATCCGTGCTCGCCGGCGAGTCTCGGCATGCGGGCGGATGGCCGGCTGCTGGGCCTGCTGGTCCGGCGCATAAGACTCGCGCCGCGCGGATGACCCCGCGTGGTCGCCCAGGGGGATCGCGATGCAAGACGGGAAGGTGTTTTTCGTTCGCCCGGAGGATCTCGTGCACGACACGATCGAGGGCGAGACAGTCGTCATCGACCTGCAGAACGGCATTTATTTCCGCTTCGATGGCGCTGCCACCCATGCCTGGAACATCCTGCTGGGCCGTGTCACGGAGGATGAGCTGGTCGATCGGATTGCCGCTTCCTATGCGGCACCGCGCGAGGCGATCGCCGCGCAGGTGCATGACTTCCTGATCGCGCTGTATCGCGACGGCATCATCCGTCGCGACGACCCGTCGGCGGCCGCGCCGGACGGGGAGGCGGCGCGGCCGGGGCGCGACACGCCAGACATCCCGCGTGAACCCCCGGGCGAGCCATTCAGCGGCTTGCCGCTCGAGCGGTTCGACCAACTGCGGCCGCTGGTGGGTGGACAAGCGGACGGCAGGTTGCCGTTCGACGGCATGGCGCTGACCCGGTTCGAGGACCTCGACGAATTGCTGTCAATCGATCCGGTGCATGAGGTGGGTGACACGGGTTGGCCGCACCGGCAGGCCGCCGACTGATCCCCGACATGGCAGTGGCGCCGCCGGCCGACGGCGAACACCCGGAGGGTCGTGCAAACCCGGCGCGTGGCCAGAATCCGGCAGGCGAAAACCCGGCCGCCGCAGCGTTCTTCCGCGCTGCCACGGCGTGTTTCGCGACCGCATGGGACCGGCACGCGGCCGGCGAGCGGTGGTTGCGCATCGCCGGCCGCCCGGTGTGTCTGCGTTTTTCCGGTGAACGCATAGCCGAGGCCATCGCGCCGGTGTTCGGTCATCTGCAAGGGGTCCCGCAGCAAACCGCCGATCTGACCATCCTGTTGTGGGACACCGCCTCGACCGGCGTTGCGCCGCCGCCGGTGCCCTGGCGGCCGAGCGATCTTGACCGCGTCGGCAAGGCGCGCGGCCTGTGCGACGCGCGCTTCACCACCGTGCATGAGCCAGACACCGCGCAGCTCTGGATGTTCGACCGGCAGACCGCGACCGCTGTGGTCTGGGTGAACGACGTGGATGCGGTCCCGCTGTGGGACCGCATCCATCCGTTCCGCCGGCTGCTGCATGAATGGGGGCGCGGGTTCGGTGCCGATCTGGTGCATGCCGGCGCGGTCGGCATCGACGGCGAGGGTGTGCTGGTGGTCGGCCCGGGCGGCACCGGCAAGTCTACCACAGTGCTCTCTGCCATGGCGGCCGGGCTGACGGCGGCGGGCGACGATTATGTGCTGGTCGACGCCGGTTCGCCGCCGACCGCGCATGCGCTGTACGGCACGATGCGGCTGCATCAGACCCATCTCGCTCGCTTTCCGGCGCTGATGCCGCATCACGACCACGTCTTCCAGGAACCCTGGAGCGGTCGGGCCAAGGTCACCAGCTACATGTCCAGCCATCGTCCGGCTGGGCTGACCGCGGGGCTGCGGCTGGTCGGTATCGTCATTCCGCAGGTGGTCGGAGACCCGCAGGCCGCGGTGATGCGCGAAACCGCGGCCCGCGCGTTACTGGCGTTGGCGCCAAGCTCCATGTTGCAGATCGATCCCACCGACGGCGACATGTTCCCTCGCCTGACGCGGCTCTGCCGTCTCCTGCCATGCTGGCGATTGCCGCTCGGCCCCGACCTGGAGCAGATCGGCTTCACGCTGACCCGGTTGATCAGGGGCCAGGGGTGAGGCGCCGGCGTCGATAGCAGGTGGTGAGCAATGCGGCTCCACGCCGCCCTTGCACAGACTGGCACACCCTACCCGCCGACGCCGGGTGCGCGACCCTTGTCATGCATGCCGTATGCGAGAACGACCTGCTTGCCGCTTGCGGGCCGAGGTGCCTCCGACGCCGCGAACGGCGCGCCGCCGCGCCAATGAGCGGCCCCGATCGCCGTCTCAGTGCCGCGGCTCAGGCGCCTCGTCGAACACCGTGCAGGCCAGGCTGACAAGTTGCTCGGCCGTGCCGGTGTAGCCGGCACGGTCGGCATCCTGGGCAAGCGCGATCAACCGATCCGACAACACCAGCGGGCTGACGGCGCCCCGGCGGAGCAGAACGGGGGTAGCGAGCTGGGTCATGGAGGTCTTCTCCTTCACGCGGCCGTCCTGGCCGCGCGCGCAGAATGCAACAGTATTCTTGAATCGAAGGTTAACCGCCGCGGGATTCTTGCAGTGCCAGGACGCGCAGCGAGGACGCCAGCGGCTGGCCAGGCGCGCGCGCCGCGTCCGTCGCCGCCACCAGTGCCGACAGCGTCTGGCCGCGCGCCGTCGCGATGCGTGCCAGCGCGGTCCAGAAAGCCTCCTCCAGCGCCACACTGGTGCGATGGCCCGCCAGGGAAAAGCTGCGCTTTACCAGCCCGCTCAGCCGCCACCTCCGTCCAATGTCGCGCCCGGCGTGGTCATCGCCGCCGGGACGACCCAGCGATCGAAGTCCTCGGGCCGCACGAAGCCCAGCTTCGCCGCGGCGTCCTTCAGCGTGATGTTCTCCGCCAGCGCCGTTTTGCCGATCTTCACCACCTTGTCATAACCGATCCGCGGATTCAGTGCGGTAACGAGCATGAGCGATTTCGCCAGGTTCTCGGCGATGTGTTCGCGGTTCGGCTCCAGCTTGTCGACCATGTTGGCCGCGAAGCTGGCCGCCGCGTCGGCCAGCAGCCGGCAGGATTGCAGCACGTTGAAGATGATCACCGGCTTGAAAACGTTGAGTTCCAGGAAGCTCTGCGCCGCCGCTATGGTGATCGTGACGTGGTTACCCATGACCTGTGCGGCAACCATGGTGAGCGCCTCGCACTGGGTGGGATTGGTCTTGCCCGGCATGATCGAGCTCGACAGCCCGTCGGCGGGCACGATCAGCTCGCCAATCCCCGCCCGCGGGCCGGAGCCAAGCAGCCGGATGTCGTTGCCCAGCTTGGTGAGCGAAACGGCGAGTACGTTCAGCACGCCGGACAGCTCCACCAGCGCGTCGTGCGCGCCCATGCCCTCGAACTTGTTGGGGTTGGGCGTGAAGGGCAGGCCGGTCAGGGCGGCGATGCGCTCGCAGAACACCCGGTCGAAATCGCGGTGCCGGTTGAGCCCGGTGCCGACCGCGGTACCGCCCTGTGGCAACGACAGCAGGCGCGGCATCGCGTCGTCAAGGCGGGCGATGCCGAGTTCCACCTGGCGCGCCCAGGCGGCGAACTCCTGCCCGAGCGTCACCGGCACCGCGTCCATCATATGGGTGCGCCCGACCTTGACGATGTCATCCCACTGGACGGCGCGCGCCGTCAGCGAACCGTGCAGCGTCTGTAGCGCGGGGATGAGGCGCTGCACTGCCTCCACGGCGGCGATGTGCATCACGGTGGGAAAACTGTCGTTGGACGACTGGCCGCGATTGACGTGGTCGTTGGGATGCACCGGCGCGCGGGCGCCACGGGGTTTGCCGAGCAATTCGTTGGCGCGGTTGGCGATCACCTCGTTGGCGTTCATGTTGGTCTGCGTGCCGGAGCCGGTCTGCCACACCGGCAGCGGAAATTCGTCGTCGCGCTGGCCCTCGGCGATCTCGCGCGCCGCGGCGACGATCGGCTCGGCGATGTCGCGCGGAAGTTCGCCGAGTTGCAGGTTGGCCTGCGCCGCCGCCTGCTTCTGCAAGCCGACCGCGCGAATCAGGCCGGGCGGGAAGTGTTCGGTACCGATACGAAACAGCCGCCGCGCGCGCTCGGTCTGCGGCCCCCAGTAGCGCGCGGCGTCGATGTCGATGCTGCCCAGGCTGTCAGTCTCGGTCCTTGTCGCTGCCATGGCGCTGTTTTCCCTGCGTGACCGTGTAGGCCGTCCCAGGCGCGTGGTGCGGCGGCCTGGCGTCTGATATGGTCAGACATGGAATCGACGGTAAGGGGTTCGGATATGGGTTGGCGGCGCGGGATTGTGATCGGATTGTTGGCGCTGTTCGCCGCCGGGGCGGCGCAGGCGGCGACACTGGAGGTCGGGCCCGACAAGCCCTTCAAGAAGCCGAGCGAGGCGATCGCCGCGGCAAAAGCCGGTGACACGGTCAGTATCGCGCCGGGCCAATATTTCGACTGCGCCATTGTTCGTCAGGACAAACTGACCATTCAAGGCAGCGCGCCGGGCGCGGTGCTCACCGACCTGACCTGCATGGGCAAGGCACTGCTGGTCACGGTCGGCAACGATATCACGGTGCGGAATTTGACCCTGCAGCGCGCCCGGGTGCCCGATCGTAACGGTGCCGGCATCCGCGCGGAGGGCGACAATCTCACCGTCGAAAACGTGCATTTCATCAACAATGAGGAAGGTGTCCTCGCCGGCGCCAAACCCGATTCCACGATCAGGATCATCGGCAGCGAATTCACCCATAACGGCACATGCGAGGGCGGCGGAGGCTGCGCCCACGGCATCTATGTGGGCCATATCCATCTGCTGCAGGTGGAACATTCGCGCTTCTTCGACACGCAATCGGCGCACAGCATCAAGTCGGAGGCGCTGGTTACCGAAGTCACCGACTGCGATATCGAGGACGGCCCCGCGGGTACGTCGAGCTATCAGATCGACATCCCGTCCGGCGGCTCGTTGATTGCCGAGGGAAACAAGCTGGAGAAGGGGCCGCAGGCCGAGAACCACGCTTTTGCGATCTCCATCGGTGAGGGCGGCGTGCGCCAGCCGACCGACAAGATCGAGATCCGCAACAATACCTTCATCAACGACAACGAACATCCAACGACTTTCGTCCACAATCTCACGGCTACACCCGCGCAGCTTGTGGGCAACAAGTTCACCGGTCAGGTTCGTCCGTTGGAGGGCGATGGGTCGTCGAGCTGACGCGGTATCCTGGCGCACCCAAGCGCTCCCAGGCCCACCTCGCGGCTTCCGCCACCACCGGATTGGGATCCGATTGCAGCCGGTCGGCAACCGGCGTCAGCGCGGCGTCGCCGGAGTTGCCGATCGCGATCAATACATTGCGCACGAACCGGTCGCGCCCGATGCGCTTGATCGCCGATCCGGCAAACTTCGCCCGGAACCCGGCGTCGCTCAGCGCGGCGAGTTCCGCCAGGAGCGGGGCCGTCAGCTCTTCGCGCGCCCGCAGCTTCGGATGCGAGGTGGCGCGGGCGAAGCGGTTCCACGGGCACACCGCCAGGCAATCGTCGCAGCCATAGATGCGATTGCCGAGCAAGGGCCGCAGCTCATGCGGGATCGGGCCGGCGTGTTCGATCGTCAGGTAAGAGATGCAGCGCGTCGCGTCGAGCCGGTACGGCGCGGGAAATGCGTCGGTCGGGCAGACCGACAGGCAGCTTGTGCAGGTGCCGCAGCGGTCCGCGTGCGGCTCGTCGCCGGGAATCTCCAACGTGGTGTAGATCTCGCCCAGGAAAAGCCAGGAGCCGTG
>JBEKNT010000204.1:0-11756 GCA_049522565.1 Acetobacteraceae bacterium | reverse complement strand
AGATCGCGGAGGAAGGCCTGGCAATTGCCTGTAGCGGCTCGGCGATGGTGTGGCCGCACGAGGTGTTCGGCGCGACGGCGCTGCGTGAGGCGGGCCCCGAGGGCTATGTGCTGGTGCGCGATCCGACCTGCCGGCTGTTCGGCTATCACGGACTGATGGATGATGCGGGCGGTTTTTCGCTCGACCACATGTTCGGATTCTAGCCCGTGGCTACGCTGCCTTGGTCCGCAGCGTGTTGTCATTGCGCGCCGCGCAGCGACCCAGCAATCTCCTGCCCGAGCAGCAGCGTCGTCGCCGCTGCATGCGCCGGGCGCGCGTCCGGTGATGAACATGTCGCCCTTCGTAATGACCGGCAACAGGCGCGCCGCACGCGTGGAACTTGGTTGCATAACAGGATCATAAACCGGGAGACCAGCCCATGGTCACCAGCGGGGTCGTCCTCGCCGTCAGCCGCGACGCAGCGCACCGCTTCAGCAAGCCGGCCTGCGATGTGATTCGCCTGCGTGCCGGCCTCGGCGTCGAGGGCGACGCCCATTGCGGCACGACGGTGCAGCACCGTTCGCGTGTCGCGCAGGACCCGAACCAGCCCAACCTGCGCCAGGTGCATCTGCTCCATGCCGAGCTGTTCGACGAACTGCGCGCCGCCGGCTTCGCTGTCGCTCCCGGGCAGATCGGCGAGAACGTCACCACGCGGGGCCTCGATCTGCTGGCACTGCCGACCGGCACGCGACTGCTGCTTGGGGACGACGCCACGGTCGAACTCACCGGCTTGCGCAATCCATGCGTCCAGCTCAACCGATTTCAGCCAGGCCTGATGGCGGCGGTGCTGGATCGCGACGCGGCCGGCAACCTGGTGCGCAAGTCCGGCGTGATGGGCATCGTGCTGGCTGACGGCACGGTGCGGCCCGGCGATGCCATCCGCGTCGTCCTGCCGGTCATGCCGCATCAGGCGCTGCGGCCAGTCTGACAGGCTTTTCCTGGCGCCTATCTTCCTGGTTGCCCTACGCGCCGGTCGTGGCACACTGTAGCGGCGGCCGGTGCTTCGGCCCGGCCGCAAGGGAGAAGCTTCAACAATCGGAGAACAAACAATGATCACCCGCCGCGCCGCCCTGACCGCTGGCCTCGCATCCGCCGTCGCGGGCCGGTTCTCGAGCGCACGCGCCGCCGACACGCCAGGCGTCAGCGCGACCGAGATCAAGATCGGCAACACCATGCCGTATAGCGGCCCCGCCTCCTCCTACAGCGTCATCGGCCGCACCGAGGCGGCGTATTTCAAGATGGTCAACGATCAGGGTGGCGTCGCCGGGCACCAGATCAACTTCATTTCGCTGGACGACGGTTATAGCCCGCCCAAGACCGTTGAAGACGTGCGCCAACTGGTCGAGGAAGACCAGGTGGATTTCTGCTTCCAGAACCTCGGCACGCCGTGCAACTCGGCGATCGCCACCTACATGAACCAGAAGAAGATACCGCAGCTTTTTGTCGGCTCGGGCGCCAGCAAGTGGAGCGACTACAAGAAGTATCCGTGGACCATGGGTTGGCAGCCCAACTACCGCACCGAAGCACAGATCTACATGAAATACATGCTGGCTAACGTGAAGAATCCGAAGCTCGGCATCCTTTATCAGAACGACGATTTCGGCAAGGACTACCCGATCGGCGCGCGCGACGCCCTGGGCAAGGACTGGGACAAGATCGTCGTCAAGTCGGTCAGCTACGAGACGACGGACGCCACGGTCGACTCGCAGATCGCCGAACTTCAGAGCGCGGGTGCCAATGTCTTGCTGGTCGGGGCAATTCCCAAGTTCGCGGCGCAGTCGATCCGCAAGGTCTACGATCTCAATTGGAAGCCGACGTTCTTCATGACCAACGTGGCGATCTCGGTCGGAACGGTGATGCAACCGGCGGGCCCGGAAAAGGCCGTCGGCATGCTCAGCACGCAGTACCTGAAGGACCCGACTGATCCGGCCTGGCAAGACGACGCCGGCATGAAGCAATGGCGGGCGTTCATGGCCAAGTATAATCCAAGCGGCGACGTCACCGATTCCGCCACGGTGTTCGCCTACGGCATCAGCATGACCATGACGCAGGTGTTGAAGCAGTGCAAAGGCGACTTCTCGCGCGCCAACGTCATGAAGCAGGCGGAAAGCCTGCACGACGTCGACATCCCGATCTTGCTGCCGGGGATCAAGATCAGCACCAGCGTCACCGACCATCGCCCGATCAAGGCGATGCAACTACAGCGCTGGGACGGCAAAACCTGGGCCCGGTTCGGCGGGTTGATTGAAGGCGCCAGCGTGTAGTACTTGAACCTCTCCCGCTACGCGGGAGAGGTCGATGGCGCGATAGCGCCGAGGGTGAGGGTGATCGGGTCGCCCCGTAGCAAGCGGACCGTGCGGCACGCAGCACCCTCACCCGGAGCGCTGGCGCGCTCCGACCTCTCCCGCTTCGCGGGCGAGGTTTTACTGCACCTCGAACACCCGGATCACCACCTGATCCGGCATCCGCTCCCCGGTCGCGACAAACACGCTGCGCACGAGCCAATCGTGCGGTCCGGGCGCGACCTCGAAGCAGGGTGTGGCGCGAAAATAATATGCTGACGGATCGACCGCTTCCCCCGCCGCAAGCCGTGCCAATACCTCCGGCGGCCCACGGCGGACGCCGCGGTTCACCACCGAGATCAGCGTCCCGTCATCCGCCCGCAGCGTGTAGCGCGCGACGAGTTGGGCGGTGCCATCCGGCAGCACCACCTGCCAGTCCGCCCCGCCGGGCAACACGCTGCCGGTCAGCCGCGGCCCCGCGACATGCCCGCCGGTGATCGGAATGATCCGCCGGCGGCCGGACGCGATCGGCCCCGCCTCCAGCGGCGTGCCGATGCTGACGAACGCGGTGAAGACGAATTCCAACCTGGCCGGGACTTCCTGCGGCATCCATCGCCCCCCACGTTATTCCTTCACCCCGCCCGCCATCAGGCCGCTGACCAGATAGCTGCGGACAAAGCAGGTAAACACCAGCACCGGCAGCATCACCAGCACCCCGGCCGCGGCGATCTTGCCCCATTCCCAGCCGGCATACTGCATGAAGTTCACGATCGCCACCGGCGCCGTCATTGCCCGCGTGCGCGTGAGGATCAGTGCGTAGAAGAAATCGTTCCACGACAGGATAAAACACAGGATGCCGGTCGCGGCGAGGCCGGGTGCGGCCAGCGGCAGGACGATGCGCAGGAACGCGTTCCACACGCCACAGCCGTCGATCCATGCCGCCTCCTCCAGCGAGCGCGGCACCGCGGCGAAGAAGCCGCGCATCGACCAGACCACGAGAGCCAGATTGAAGGTTACGTAGATCATCGCCAGCCCGGTCACGGTATCCATCAATCCAGCCCAGGTGAACGCCAGGAAGAACGGGATGGTGAAAGCAATCGGCGGTGCCATGCGCGTGGCCAAAATCCACAGCGCGATGTGGCGTTCGCCGCGGAACCGCCAGCGCGCCAGCGCATAGGCCGCCGGCACGCCAAGCAGCAGCGAGAACGCGGTGGACATACTGCTCGCCAGCAGGCTGTTGACGAACGACGCGGTAAACTGCCCGGTCCACAGCGCGGTATAGTTCTCCAGCGTCAGTGCGAAGGTCAGCCGCGTCGACATGATGTCGGCGTTGTGCCGGAACGACATTTGCAGCAGCCACAGCGCCGGCGACAGCACCACCGCCAGGATCAGCACGGCGACGCCTTCGCCAAACGGCAGGCGCCTACTCATCGATCGCCTCGCCGCCCAGCCGGTTGACCATGATCGACAGCACGAACACGCCCGCCACCATCAGCGTGGCCACCGCGCTGCCGTAGCCCCAATAGGAGAAGCTGAAGGTTTGCTCGAACGCGTAGTAGTTGGTGACCTGCGTCGCACCGCCGGGGCCTCCGTCGGTCAGCACGTAGATCAGCGGGAACGCCTTGATGCTGTCGATCAGCCGGAACAGCACGCACACCACCAGCGTGGGGCGGATATAGGGCAGCCGCACATGCCAGAACAGTTGCACCGCATTGGCGCCGTCGATGCGGGCGGCTTCCTGCGGCTCCTTCGGCACCATCTGCAACGCTGCGAGCAGCATCAGCATGGTGAAAGGGAACCACTCCCACGTGTCGGCGGCGGCGATTGCCCAGATCGCGGTGCTGGGATTGGTGATCAGCGAATGGATCGGCAGCCCGAGCCACGCGAGCAGATGATGCAGCGGGCTGATGTCCGGCGTGTAGAGGATCTTCCAAATGATCGCCACGACGATGGGCGGCAGCACCATCGGCACCAGGAATCCGGTACGCAGCGCCTCCAGGAAACGCGACGGCCGATCGAGCAATAGCGCGAGCCCGAGGCCCGCGGCGAGTTGCGTGACGACGGTGACGGCCGACAGCTCGATCTGCACCCAGACCGAACGCCAGAACTCGTCGGTTGTGAGGATCGACTGATAGTTGCCCAGCGGATCGGAGAAATCGAAGGCGGTGTCGGGATTGACCGGTGTCAGCGGTGTCAGGCTGGTGATGATCAGGTAGAGCGCCGGCCCAAGCGTCACCAGCGCCAATACCAGCAGTGCCGGCAGCAAACCCATGCGAAACGACCGGCGCTGCTCCGCCGCCCAGCCGCGTGTCTTACCTGCCGTCAACGCCTAGAGCTTCACGCCGGCGCGCTTCAACTGGGTCAACGCGTTCTGCTGCGCCTGCGCCATCGCTTCCTTGGCCGATTGCTGCCTGGAGATGATTCTCTGGATCGCCACGTCGATCTCGTGGTCGACCGGCGGATACGGTGCGACGGTGCGATACACCGTGTAACCCTTGGCACCAAGATCCAACGTGTCGAGATAAAGCTGCGCCACGTCGGTGCCGTTGATCCGCATCTTCTCGCGAAACTCCGGGCGCTGGATCATCGATCGGCGCGTGACCGAGCTGTAGCCGTGATCGTTGAACATGCGTTGGGTCAATTCCTTCGACATCGCCCAGGTGATGAAGTCCCAGGCGGCATCCTTGTTGCGTGATCCAACCGGAATGCCCCAGCCATGCGCCGCGACATTGGGAAAGCGCCCGGCCGGACCGCCAGGCGTCAGCGACAGCGCGCAGGTCTTCGCCACCTTGCTGTCGGGATTTGCCATCTGCACCAGGAAGGTCTCGTTGCTGGACGAGTAGTTGGCGCGGCCCTGCTTCAACGTCTCCAGGACCTGGTCATAGGTATAGGACAACACGCCGTCGGGTCCGTAGTCCCGCAGCATGGCACAAAAGAAGTCCGCCGCCGCCACCGCTTCAGGCGAGTCCAGCATCGGCATCAGGTCGGTCGGCGGATTGCGAAAGACGTTGCCACCGAAACCCTGGAGAAAGGGAATGAAGGTCCAGCCATAATGATTCTCGACAACGAAGGCCGGGATGTCGTCTTTCTTGTTGACCGCCTTCAGCACGGCCGCCATCTCATCGAACGTGTCGGGTAGCTTCATGCCGGCCTGCTGGATCAGGTCATAGCGCGAGGCACCCGCCATGTGCACGTCGGCGATCCAGGGAATGGCGCACAACCTGCCCTGCCGGTCCTTGAATGCGGACGTCGATCCGGGCAGGAAATCGTTCACGTCCCAGTCGGCTGGCGTCTTCTTGGGGTCGTTGATGTAGTCGGTAAGCGGAATCACCCAGCCGGCGCCGACCCAGCGGCCGGAAAAGATGAACGTCACGTTGACCACATCATGCGCGTCGCTCTTGGTGGACAGCTCGATGTCCATGCGCTGATTATAGATCGGGAACGAAGGCGTCTCGTAATTGACCTTGGCGCCGGTGGCTTGCTCGAACTCCGGGATATAATCGGCGAGGAATTTCGGATAGGACGAACTCCAGCAGCTAACGTTCAGCGTCACTCCGGCCAGCTTCTTCGCACCGCCCTGCGCCGGTGCCTTGCCGGGTAGCATCAGCAACCCGGCGCCACCCGCCGCCGACGCAAGTACCTGACGGCGATGAATGCGCCGCGTAGACATGGCCATGGCGTCCCCCCAGACTGATTCGTGTCGCAACACTGCGGGGCGGCAAGACGCTTGGCAAGCCGGTCGCATCGATTGGAGGACGCCACCATGACATTGCGCGCGGAACTCGAGACGCATCTGCAACGCGAGCTGGGCGATCGCACCACCGCGCGGACCCTCGCCGCGGTATTGCTCGAGGATACGCTGTCCTGGCGCGCGCCCGTCATCGCACCGGAGCGCATCACGACATTGCTCGGCTTCACCTTCGGCAACCGTATGCTGCCGAACGGCAATCGGGAACCTGGTCCGGTTAACCAGGCGCTCGCGGACGTCCTGGCCGCGCTGCACCAGCGCAGCGGGGCGCGCGTCTTCGCACAATGGGAGGTCGCCACGGCGCTGGCGGGCCGCGTTCCGGACGCGCTGTTGACCGCGATCAATCCAGGCCGCGATGCACGCGGCGAGCCAGTGTATCTCAGCACCACCGGCGTGCTGGAGGAAATCGCGCGGTTGACGGAACCGCACGCGCTCGGTTGTGTCGGCGTGGTGGCATTTGCCGACCACCTATATCGCTGCGTCGCGACCGCCCGGCGCCTCGGTTTCGATGCTCATGCACCGGCGGAGGTCCCCATGCCGGATGTCTACGATCCGCAGTCTGGCCAGGCATGGTGCCGCGATCGCCTGGTTTACCTGCTGCACGACACCATGGTCCGCATCACCGAACGCCGCGCCACAGTGGTTGGAACACTATGGCGTTAGAGGCGGCGTCAGGCCAGCAATGCCGCCGCGATGCGTTCGCGCGTCAGCGGCATGTCGCGGATGCGCGCGCCGAGTGCATGCGCCACCGCATTGCCGATCGCCGCTGCCGTGGGACCGAATGTGCATTCGCCCATACCCAGCGTCGGCAGGTCCGGAGCGTGCACGATCTCCGTGCTGATCTCCGGCACTTCAGAGAAGCGCAGGATCGGATACGCGTTCCAATCCAGCGACGTCCGTCCTTCCGCATCCAGCCGCATCTGCTCTTTGAGCGTCATGCTGATCGCCTGCACGATGCCACCTTCAAGCTGGTTGCGTGCGCCGTCGGGATTGATCACCAGACCGGCATCCGCGGCACACCACGCGCGCCGCACCCGCACCTCCTGCTCGACCTCTACTTCCACGGCGACCGCCGCGTAGGCCGCCTTGTTCTTATAGCGTGCCCAACCCAGTCCAACGCCACGTCCGCCGCCGGCCGGTCCGCGCGAGGCCCAGTTGCAGCGTTCCGCGACGTTCTCGATCAGCCGTCGAGCGCGCGGGTCGGACAGCAAGGACAACCGATACTGCACCGGATCGATGCCGGCGTGTTCCGCCAGTTCGTCCATGAAGCATTCCAGCGCGAACACGTTGGGCAACGCGCCGAGCCCGCGCAGCGCCGAGGTGCGCGTCGGCGGCCGCAACACCAGATGGTGCACGATGCGCTTCGCCGGAAAATCATACAGCGGCAGGCCGTTGCGCGTGCCGCCTCCGCCGGCGGCTTCCGGCGGATCGCCTGGCCGCGGATCAGGTGGCGGGGTCGGCAAAGCCTCGTGCGTCAGCATGTTGCCGCCGGTGCTGGGCCGCTGCACATGCGTCGCGGACCAGATTTCCGTAGTCCAGTCCATCGGCTTTTTCGCGTCGTCCAGCGCCACGCGCAGCGTCACGTGCATCGCCGAGCCGAGCGGCTCGAAGCCGAATTCTTCCTCACGCCGCCACTGCACGCGGATGCAATGGTCGGGGATTTCCCGTGCGATCACCGCCGCATCGACCGCCACGTCATCGGCGCCGTTATGGCCATAGCAGCCGGCGCCATGCGCGTGCCGTACGGTGATGTTTTCCGCCGGGATGCCCAGCACGTTGGCCAGCGACGCTCGCAGCGGATACGGCCCTTGCGTGTGCGACCAAACCGACAGATGTCCGTTACGAAATTCCGCCAGGGCGCAGGACGGTGCCATCGACGCATGCGCTACATAGGGCCGTGAATAGCTTGCCTGCATCACGGTGCCAACGATGGCCGGCTGAATCTCATCATACAGCACGCGATCGTTTGACGGCTGCCCGACCAGCCACGCCGCCTCCTGCATATCCGGTGTAAGCTGCGGCACATTCTCCCATGTCGCATACGGCGGCGCGGCCGCGGCGGCGCGTTGCACAACCGTTTCGTCCGGGCTGACGAACGCAACGAAATTGCCCACACGCACAATGCGGAACTCGCCACCAGCGGCACGCCGCACCGCTGCTTCGTTCAGTGCCGCGAGCGTCGCGCCCCTGCTCGGCTGCCGCAGAATGCGCGCATGCAACATGTCCGGCCGCACCATGTCGTGGATGAACGCAGCGCCGGTGACCTTGGCCGGCAGATCACGGCGCGGGATTGGCTGGCCCACCACGCGATAGACGCCGGGCGGCTTCGGCGTCGCGTTGCCTTCGATGTCGCGTGCGAAATCCTCGTCCGCCGAGAAGCTCCAATAGTCGTGCCCGGTCGGAGCATCACCGCGACGGAACGCGCCGTCCTCCACGGTGATCTCGCCCGGACTGCAATTCAACCGTTGCGCCAGCCGATCCAGCACGCGGGCGCGAAACTCCGCCGTGACCAGCCGCACCGAACGACCGGACACTTCGATCGACTGGCTCGACGTGGTCTGGCCTTCGTCCGGTGCATCCTGCGTATCGCCCGACAACACGCTGATGCGGTCCAGCCCTACGTCCAGTTCCTCCGCTGCGATCTGCGCCAGCGCGGTGACGTTGCCCTGGCCGAGTTCCACCTTGCCGACCGCCAGCCGTACTGTGCGATCGGGCTGGAAGCGCAGCCATTTCTCCAGCCGGCGATTGTTTTGGATCGACAGCGGCAGAGTATCGCTCATCGCAAGGCTCCTTCGCGCAGGGCGGTGGCAGCTTTTTCGACCGCGCGCAGGATGCGCGGATGCGCGCCGCAACGGCACAGATGCTTGTCCAGGGCAGCGACGATGTCGGCTCGCGTCGGCGCCGGATTGCGATCGAGCAGCGCCTTGGCGGACATGATGATGCCCGACAGGCAATAGGCGCATTGGCCGGCCTGTTCTTCCAGGAAAGCCAATTGCAACGGATGCGCGCCGCCAAGGCTCTCGATCGTGCTGACGCGCCGCCCGGCGACCGTGCCGACCTCACGCGAACACGCATAGACCGGTTCGCCATCTACCAACACCATGCAACTGCCGCATTGGTCCAGACCGCAGCCGTAGCGCGTACCCTTCAGATCCAGTTCGTTGCGTAACACATCCAGCAGGGGCGTGGTTTCGCCCGCGGTTACGGTGACCTGGTTGCCGTTGACCGTGAGGTCGATGCTCATGCCATCCGCTCCGATTGCCATGGCAATTGCCACAGCTCTGCATTACATAGTTTCTTCGCCAACGCATCGGAGATCGCCTCGAACAGTCGTTCGCCCTTCTCCGCACTGGCCGCTTCAGGATTGCCGATCACGCCGGATGCGGAACGGCTACCGATGGTGCGCCAGCGATACACCCCGCCGCCAACCACATCGCTGACACTCGGGGTGGCATTGGACTTCGCCAATGGGATGCGATCGGTCGCCACCAGCTCCGGCCGGACCGCGAGCATCATCGATGTCTCCGCCTCGCAGGCATGTTGCAACCCGCCTTGCGTCTCCAGAATCTTCGCGATCGCCACCGCGGCCGCGTACCAATAGGTGAACTGCACGATCGGCACGCCGAGTTTCGGTGTCAGGTCATCGGTGATCGTACGCAATGCGTTCTCGTTGCCGCCATGGGCATTCAGCAGCACGATGCGGCGGAAGCCGTGCCGCAGCACCGACCGCACTACGCCCTCCACCAGCGCGCTGAACGCGGCAAAATCCAACGTTACGGTGCCGCCGAAGCTCATGTGATGTTCGGACAGACCGGTCCACAGGACCGGCAGCACCAACGTCGGCGTTCCCATCGCCGTGGCCTTGCGCGCGGTACGCAGCGCGACGACCTCGCCCAGCAGCGAATCGACCTCGACCGGCAAATGCGGACCGTGCTGCTCCAGCGCCGCCACCGGCAGAACCACGATCGCATCCTGCCGCGCCTGCTCGCGCAACTGGTCGGCCCGCAGCCTACGCCACTCCACCTCGGCCATTCGCGTTGCCTCCTCTCCGGGTGCTATGTCCGCACGAAACGACCCGCCTGTGAAGGGAGAGCATGCATGAACCTGCATCGATTGTTGCAGCAACGCCTCGCCGCCGGCCGACCGGTGCGCGTCGGCCTGATCGGCGCTGGAAAATTCGGCTCGATGTTCCTGGCGCAGGTGCCGAGCACGCCGGGAATCGAGGTCGCGGCAATCGCCGATCTGGCTCCCGACCGCGCGCGTGCGGCCTGCCGGCGCGTTGGCTGGGACGATGCGCGCATCGCGGCCACACGCTTTACCGATGACGCGGTGGCAATGATGGCCTCAGGCGACCTGGAGGTGGTGGTGGAAGCCACCGGCCACGCTCCCGCCGGCATCACGCACGCGCGCTGCGCCATCGCCGAGGGCAAGCACATCGTCATGGTGAACGTCGAGGCCGATGTGCTGGCCGGCGTCGCCCTCGCGCGCGAAGCCGAGCGAGCCGGC
Organism: Acetobacteraceae bacterium; assembly: GCA_049522565.1. GTDB lineage: Bacteria > Pseudomonadota > Alphaproteobacteria > Acetobacterales > Acetobacteraceae > JASHVB01. Next base: position 1,181 of record JBEKNT010000204.1, on the reverse strand, counting down.
GTGGTCTACACGCTGGCCTATGGCGACCAGCCCGCGCTGATCTGCGAGATGGTGGACTGGGCGCGGGCCTGCGGCTTTCGCGTGATTGCCGCGGGTAAGGGCACGAAATACCTGCCGGAATACCACGCCTCCACGCCCGCAACGGTGTGGCCGTTTTACGGGTTGACCGAGGACACCGCACGCGCCGGCGGCATGAACCCGCAAATGTTCAATTCGTTCCTCGACGGCACAAAGTCCGGTATTGAAATGGCTGCGGTAGCAAACGCCACCGGCCTGACGCCGGCACCGGACGGGCTGCACTTCCCGCCCTGTGGCACGCATGAGATGGCCCAGGTGCTGCGGCCAGGCAACGCGGGCGTGCTGCATCATGCCGGCCAAGTGGAGGTGATCTCCTCGCTGCACCGCGACGGCCGCGTCGTAACCAACGATCTGCGCTGGGGCGTGTACGTCGTATTCGAGGCCCCCAGCGACTACACCGTGCAGTGCTTCAAGGAATACGGCGTGGTCACCGATGAGTCCGGCCGGATTTCCGCGCTGTATCGGCCGTTCCACCTGATCGGGTTGGAGCTGAACGTTTCAATTCTATCGGCGGCGTTGCGTCACGAGGCGACCGGCGCACCCACCGGCTTCCGTGGCGACGTGGTGGCTACGGCGAAGCGCGACCTGAAGGCAGGGGAGACGCTGGATGGCGAGGGCGGCGCCTGCGTCTGGGGCAAGCTGCTGCCAGCCGCAGCCAGTCTGGAGATTGGCGGCCTGCCGATCGGCCTGGCGAACCGGGTGCCGTTGCTGCGCGACGTGCAAGCAGGACAATGCGTGACATGGGCAGACGTGCGTGTCGATCCAACGGACGCGGCCTACCGCTACCGCCGGGCGATGGAGTCCGCCGCTGCGTAACCGCATCGGGCGAAAAAGTGCAGCGCATTCCGCCGCCGCAACGGCAGTAAGCCCTGCGCTCTTCCGCCCTATTGGAGCGGCTTGCGCACCAGCGCCTCGATCACCGCGGTGCGCCCGTCTTCCAGACTGCGCGCGGAGTTGATCCGATACTGCCGCGCCCTTTCACCGACGATCAGATGCACGCCAAGCGGCGGCAGTCCCACGGTTTCCATGCGCTGCCGGTCCTTGATCTGATCGGCCAGAACGGCCTGCGTCGTCTCGCGGAACTGGACAATCTCGAACCCGAC
>JBEKNT010000203.1:0-11764 GCA_049522565.1 Acetobacteraceae bacterium | reverse complement strand
ACCGGGCCGCGCAAGTTCGTCGCCGAGCAGGAATTCCACAGCGCCGACTACGAAGGGCTACCGCCGATTGTCGAGACGTTCCTGGGCAACACCGGCGGCCACGCCACCTCGGCCTGTTTCGAATTCAGGACGGCGCCTTCATGCGGGCGTTCACCGCCAAGGGGCACTTTGCCAAACTGCCGAGCGCGGTGCCGGTGCATGTCATGATCGTGAACGCCACTTTGCTCGGGGCGGCCATATACGGGCTGGAGCAAATGGCACGGAACTGAGCGTTATCCGCACTACGACCCCACCGCCGTATCCATGGACCAAGGAGCATTACAATGCAGCTAGGAATGATCGGCCTGGGACGGATGGGCGGCAGCATGGTGATCCGGCTGACCAAGGCCGGCCATGAATGCCTGGTCTATGACAGCCACCATGAAGCCGTGGATGCACTGGTTAGCAAGGGCGCGAAAGGCACCACCAGCCTGCCCGACTTCGTCAAGCAATTGAGCAAGCCTCGGCTGGTATGGTTGATGGTACCAGCCGCCGTGGTCGATCCTGTGCTGAAGTCGCTGCTACCGTTGCTGGAAAAAGGCGACATCGTCGTGGATGGCGGCAATTCGTACTACCACGACGATATCCGCCGCGCCGAGGAACTGCATGAGAAAGGCTTGCACTACGTCGATGTCGGCGTCAGTGGCGGCGTGTGGGGGCTGGAGCGTGGCTATTGCCACATGATCGGCGGCGAGCCTGACGTGGTGAAGCGGCTCGACCCGATCTTCCGGTCGCTGGCTCCCGGGGTCGATGCAGCGCCGCGCACGCCGGGGGCGACCGGTAATCCGGGCACGGCCGAACAGGGGTATCTGCACTGCGGGCCGAACGGCGCCGGGCACTTCGTAAAGATGGTGCATAATGGTATCGAGTACGGGCTGATGGCGGCCTATGCAGAAGGGCTGAACATTATCAAGCACGCTAATGTCGGAATGAAGACGCAAGCCCCGGACACCGAGACGACGCCGCTGCGTCACCCCGAGCGCTACAAGTACGACATCGATATCGCGCAGGTCGCGGAGGTATGGCGACGCGGCAGCGTTGTTGCCTCATGGTTGCTCGATCTTGCCGCCAGTGCGCTGCGAAAAAGCCCGGATCTCGGCAACTTTGCCGGCCGCGTTTCGGATTCCGGCGAGGGCCGCTGGACGTTGCAGGCAGCAATCGACGAAAGCGTGCCGACGCCGGTGATCTCTGCGGCGCTGTTCGCCCGCTTCAGTTCGCGCGGCGAGGCGGATTATGCCGACCGTCTGCTCTCGGCGCTGCGCTTCGAGTTCGGCGGACACATCGAGAAGCCGAAGGAAGGTCATTGATGGCAGCTCCATCCGCGATCTTGCCATCCGACGCGCTCGTCTTCTTCGGGGCGAGCGGGGACCTGGCCTATGAGCAGATCTTTCCGTCGTTGCTCGGCTTGGTACGCGACGAGGGCCTGGACATACCGATCATCGGGGTCGCCAAGTCCGGCTGGAACCTGGACAAACTGAAGAACCGCGCGAAGGACAGCCTGGCGCAGCACGGCGCGGTCGATAAGCCGGCACAGGACAAGCTGCTGTCCCTGCTACGCTACATCGATGGCGACTATGCGGATCCCTCGACGTTCTCGAAGCTGCACGAAGAACTTGGCGAGGCGAAGCGGCCGCTGCACTACCTGGCGGTGCCGCCGAGCCTGTTCGGTACCGTGGCGGCGGCCCTGGCCAAGTCCGGCGCCGCCCGGGACGCGCGCCTGGTGATCGAGAAGCCGTTCGGTCACGACCGTGCATCCGCGGAGAAGCTCAACAGCATGCTGCGGAAGAACTTCCCGGAAAGGAACATCTTTCGCATCGACCACTTCCTGGGCAAGGAACCGGTGCAGAACCTGCTCTACACGCGCTTCGCCAATCCGATGTTCGAGCCGATCTGGAACCGCGACCATGTGCGCAGCATCCAGATCACCATGGCCGAGGATTTCGGTGTGCGGGATCGCGCGGCCTTCTATGACGCGACCGGCGCCAACCGCGACGTGATGCAGAACCATCTGCTACAGGTTGTCGCGCACCTTGCCATGGATCCGCCTACCGGCGAGGAATTCGACGCGATGCGCGACCAGCGGGCAAACCTGCTAAAGGCGGTGCGCCCGATCCAGCCGGAAGATGTCGTGCGCGGGCAATATCTCGGCTACCGCGACGTGCCCGGCGTGCATCCGGACTCAACTGTGGAGACCTACATCGCAGTCCGGCTGTTCATCGAAAGCTGGCGATGGGAAAGTGTGCCAATCTACATCCGCACGGGCAAGAACCTGCCCGTCACGGCGACCGAGGTCTCCGTGGAGTTCCGTCGCCCGCCGCGCGAAACGTTTGGCGAGCTGGTGCCAGGCGGGTCGGCACATATGCGGTTCCGGCTCGGCCCCGACATGGCGATCGGCATGGGCCTGCGGGTCAAGCAGCCGGGCGAACGCATGGTCGGCAACGATATGGAACTGATACTGACCGCCCAGCCGGCCACGTTCCGGCCGCCTTATCAACGGCTGCTCGGCGACGCGCTGGCGGGCAACGGCCACCTGTTCGGGCGCGAAGACATCGTCGATGCGCAATGGCGCGTTGTGGAGAACATCCTCGACAACGCGACGCCGCTGTACACGTATAACCCGGGAAGCTGGGGGCCGGACGAGGCGACGCAACTGATCGGCGCCGACGGACCCTGGCGCGACCCGCAAGTGACCAAGACCGAGCCAAAGAAGCCAGCGAAATGAATGGGCAGGCGACATGACCGGGATGGCGGACACCGTCTTCCTGTTCGGCGTGGACAACACGCTTCTCAACATTGTCCCAGAGTTGGGACGCGGCGCCGAACTGAAATTGGCGCATGACAGCTCCACCAATGCGGTGGTCGACCGCAGATCCGTTTGAACGAGACGATATGAGCAAACAAGCCCCCATTGGCCACCCCAGCGAGTTCCTTTTGCCAACGGACGTAGAAGGGTTCGATTCCCTTGCCAAACTTGCCCTGAATATGCGTTCGTCGTGGAATCACGCCACCGACGAAGTGTGGCAGCAACTGGATCCCGTTCTGTGGGAACTCACCCACAACGCCTGGGTCGTCCTGCAAACGGTCTCTCGGGAGAAACTCCAGGCTGCCCTTGCTACTCCCGCTTTCCGCGACACGGTCAACCACCTGGTGCAAGTCAGGCGGGACGCCGCGGCGGCGCCTGCATGGTTTCAGCAGACCCACCCGCAATCGTCGGCCAGCTGTGTGGCCTATTTCAGTATGGAATTCATGTTGAGCGAAGCGTTGCCAATCTACTCGGGAGGGCTTGGCAACGTGGCCGGCGATCAGCTCAAGGCCGCCAGCGATCTTGGCGTGCCGGTCGTCGGCATAGGATTGCTTTACCAGCAAGGCTATTTCCGCCAGTTGATCGACCAGGACGGAGCCCAACAGGCGGTCTTCCCCTACAACGATCCCGGACAATTGCCGATCACGCCATTACGTCACCCTAACGGAGAGTGGTTGCGGCTACAGCTCGACCTGCCAGGTTACCCGGTCTGGCTTCGCGCCTGGCAGGTTCAGGTCGGCAGATTGAAGCTGTACCTGCTGGACAGCAACGATGCGGCGAACTTTCCGCCATACCGGGGAATCACCAGCGAGCTTTACGGCGGCGGACCGGATCTGCGCCTCATGCAGGAGCTGGTACTTGGAATCGGCGGATGGCGATTGCTTGCCGCGCTCGGCATCGAACCGGAAGTCTGCCACCTGAATGAGGGGCATGCGGCGTTCGCCGTGCTGGAACGTGCGCGGAGTTTTATGCAAGCGACCGGACAGCCCTTCGAAGTCGCACTGGCTGTGACTCGCGCAGGCAATCTCTTCACCACCCACACTGCGGTGGCCGCGGGCTTTGACCGGTTTACCCCCGCCCTTATCGAACACACCCTGGGTGGTTACGCGCGGACGCAGCTCGGCATTACGCTGCACAATCTGCTGGCTCTCGGCCGCCAGAACCCGAACGACCCGGCAGAAGATTTCAATATGGCCTATCTGGCAATCCGTGGCAGCGGCCGGGTGAATGGCGTTAGCCGCCTGCACGGGCAGGTGAGCCGGCAACTCTTTGCGCCCGTGTTTCCGCGCTGGCCGGCGGACGAGGTGCCGGTCGGCCACGTGACCAACGGCGTCCACATGCCGACCTGGGACTCGGCGGCAGCCGACAGGCTTTGGACGGAGGCATGCGGAAAGGCTCGTTGGTTGGGGACAATGGAGACCGTGGCACAGGATATTCGTCGTGTGTCCGATGCAAGTCTCTGGCAATTTCGCACCGCCGCCAGAACCGTGCTTGTCGAATACGCTCGCGAACGATTGTCCAGGCAGCTCGCCGCGTCAGGCGCGTCGCCCGCGGAGGCTGACGGTGCGAAGCACCTGCTTGATCCCAAGGCATTGACGCTGGGCTTTGCGCGTCGCTTTGCAACCTACAAAAGACCAGACCTGCTACTGCATGATCCGGAGCGCCTGCTGCGCCTGTTGGCCGATCCGCAGCGCCCAATGCAACTTATCATGGCTGGCAAGGCGCATCCGGCCGACCTGGCAGGCCAAGCCCTGATCCAGCAATGGACCCGGTTCATCCGACGGCCCGAAGTGCGCCCGCATGTGATTTTCCTCAGCGACTACGACATGCTGCTGACCGGCCAACTGGTGGCGGGCGTGGATGTCTGGCTCAACACGCCGCGCCGGCCGTGGGAAGCCTGCGGAACCAGCGGCATGAAGGTGCTGGTCAATGGCGGCATCAATCTGTCGGAATTGGACGGCTGGTGGGCGGAAGCCTACGCGCCGGAGGTCGGGTGGGCGTTGGGGGATGGCCAGCAACACGGCGACGATCCTGTCCGCGACGCGGCTGAAGCCGAGGCGCTCTACGATCTGCTCGAGCATGCGGTGATCCCCGAGTTCTATACGCGCGATGCGCAGGGCATTCCCCACGCCTGGATGGCGCGGATGCGCGAAAGCATGGCGCGCTTGACACCGCACTTTTCCTCCAACCGCGCGGTGCGCGAGTACACCGAGCGATACTATTTGCCGGCTGCTTCAGCCTACCGTGAGCGAGCCCACGATAAAGGCAGGATCGGCGTGGATATCATCAATTGGCGGGAAGCTCTGGACCAGAATTGGTCTGCACTGCGCTTCGGCGAAGTGCAGCTTGAAGAACATGACGGGCAGCACGTCTTTGTGGCGCAGGTCTGCCTCAATAACGTTGATCCCAAAGCGGTACGCGTGGAGCTTTATGCCGACAGCGACATGGACGGAGCTCCCGAGCAGCACGAGATGCAGCACGTAGGGAAACTGGCCGGCGCCTCGGGCCATGACCTTTACCGCGCGGCGGTGTCCGCGGCGCGCCCGCCGGCGGATTATACGGTGCGAATGATCCCGCATCGCGACGGTGTCGCGATCCCGCTGGAAGAGCCACGCATCCTGTGGCAGCGGTGACGCAATCGATGCAAGCGACATGGGAAGGACCTGCCATGCCAACAGGCTCCTCGCAATTTACGAAACCAGTAGCACAGGAAAGGTCACAGGAGTCGCCATCAGCCATAAACCGGGATCGGATTGATCCAGCTCAATGCGCCATCTCGCTTTGGAGCCAAGTAATCGCGCCTCGATCGGTCGAACTTTCTGGGATAAATCCATGACAACGACAAACGAATCGACTTCAAAGCCGGCATTGGCAACGAGCCTGTTCGGCATCGAGCCGCAGGCATTCACGACCCCGTGTGCAGGATCGCCCGGCAACGCTATGACGGCCTGGCCGCAATACATGGTCGATGCGTTCCAGCGCAGCGTTCTCTTCCTCGATCTGCTGCGCCAGCGCGGCAACGAAGAGATCGAGATAGCCGCACGGCCGATGGCGACCGTGCTGCGCTTCGGCCACGAGGTGCTGATAGACGGCCGATCGCTGCCACGACCGATCAACTACGCGCTGTCGCGCATCGTGCCGCCGCCAGGAGTCGCCATCGACAAGCGCAAGCGGCCAGTCGTGGTGGTGGACCCGCGCGCCGGTCAGGGTCCAGGCATCGGCGGCTTCAAGGCCGAAAGCGAGATCGGCGACGCCCTCAATGCCGGTCATCCGGTCTACTTCATCGGCTTCGGCGCAACGCCGGCGCCCGGACAGCAGTTCCTGGACGTCGTCGAGGGACAAGTGAAGTTCTTCGAACGCGTAGTCGAGCTGCATCCCAACGCGCCGCGTCCGTTCGCCATCGGCAACTGCCAGGCAGGCTACCAAACGCTGATGGTGGCGATGCTGCGGCCCGATCTGTTCGGTCCTTGCCTGGTGGCCGGCTCGCCGATGTCATACTGGCAGGGCGTACATGGCAAGAACCCGATGCGCTACTCAGGCGGACTGCTTGGCGGAAGCTGGCTCACCGCGATGACCAGCGACCTGTCGAACGGCACATTCGACGGCACCTGGCTGGTGCTGAACTTCGACAGCCTGAATCCGGCGAATTGGCTGTGGGGCAAGCAGTACGAGGTCTATTCCGATATCGACACCGGGGCGCAGCGCTTTCTGCGGTTCGAGAAATGGTGGGGCGACTTCATCGAACTGAACGGCGACGAGCTGCAGTTCCTGGTGGACAATCTCTTCATCGGCGACAAGCTGACCCGCAACCAGTTGCAGTCGCACGACGGCACGATCTTCGATCTGCGCAATGTCACCTCGCCGATTATCGTGTTCACCTCGACGGACGACAACATCAGTCCACCGCCGCAGACGCTTGGCTGGATCCCCGACCTGTATCGCGACGTCGAGGACATCCGCGCCACCGGCCGCACGATCGTCTACTGCCTGAACCACCAGATCGGCCATCTCGCGCTGTTCGTTTCCTCCAAGGTTGGTGCGAAGGAGGACGAGGAGTTTGTGCAGCTCATGGACGTCATCGACTGCCTGCCGCCCGGCCTGTACGAGATGGTCATTTCGCCGCGGCCAGCGCAGCTGCCCGTCGGCGGCTTCGTCACCGGCGATTGGATCGCCCGCTTTGAGGCCCGCTCGCTCGACGACATCCGCGCGCTCGGGCGCAACAGTCCGGACGACGACCGCGCCTTCGCCGCCGCGGCGCGGCTATCGGAGCTGAACCTGGCAGCCTATCGCACCATGATGCAGCCCTGGGTGCGCATGCTCAGCAACCAGCCGATGGCGGATATGGCCAAGGCGCTGAACCCGCTCAGACTCAGCTACACGATGTTCGCCGATAGCAACCCCTGGATGAAGGGCGTGCACGATCTGGCCGCCGGCGTGGCAGAATCCCGCCAGTCGGTGGCAATCGACAATCCGTTCCTCGCGTTGCAAACGCAGATCTCGGGCCACATCGTCGCCGGCCTGGATGCCTATCGCGCGGCGCGTGACAAGCTGGCGGAACAAGCGTTCTTCGGCTTCTACGGTTCGCCCTTCGTGCAGAAGCTGCTCGGTTTCAACAAGACCAGCGAAGTGCGGCCAATCCCCGCCACGTCCCCCGAAACGCTGGCCGCACGACGAGTCCGCTCGGATGCCTACGCAGCCGTGCTGCTGACCGGCGGGTTCGACGAAGCGCTGACCCGTGCAGTGCTCTATGTCACCGCAGCCGACCGAATGCTCGACCAGCGCTGCGCGCTCGCGTTGAACGCCGCGCGCCAACACCTGATGCGCCTGTCGCTTGCCGCGTTCAAGGTGCTGGTGCGGGACCAGTTCTTCGTGCTGCAGCTTGAGCATGAACAAGCCGTGGACGCGCTGGCAACGCTGGTGCCCGAGACAGACGCGCGCAAGAAACTGCTCCAGCACGTGCAGGCGATCGTCAGTGCGGGCGATCCCCCGAGTGCCGCCGAGCGGGAACGCCTGGCCCGGCTGTCGCAGGTGCTGGCCGTGCCGATGGAGAAGCCGGCAGCACCCGCAATGTCCGGCCGGTCCTACGCCACACGAGCGAATGCCAGGCCGGACGCTGTGCTGCACTAAGACGGCGCCGACTTGCCTGGGATGGCGTCGCCGTCACCAGGCTCCGGGAAGGGAATGTCCTCAGCAACGGCCGCTTACGACTGAGGAGACTGTCATGACAATGTTGAACGGCAAGAAGGGCCTGATCATCGGCATCGCCAACGAACACAGCCTTGCCCATGGCTGCGCGCGACATTTCCGCGCCGCGGGTGCCGAGCTGGCGATCACCTATCTCAACGCCAAGGCGGAGCCCTATGTACGTCCGCTGGCGGACGCACTGCACAGCGATATCTTCATGCCGTGCGATGTCACCGTGCCTGGCCAACTGGAGGCGGTCTACGAACGCATTGCCAAGGACTGGGGCCGCCTCGACTTCGTGCAGCACTCGATCGCTTATGCCCGCAAGGAAGATCTGGCCGGGCGGATCACGGATTGCTCGGCCGAAGGATTTGCCCTCGCCATGCAGATCTCCGTTCATTCCTTCCTGCGCATGGCGAAACTCAGCGAAACGCTGATGACGGCGGGTGGCTGCCTGCTGGCGATGAGCTATTACGGCGCCGAAAAGGCGATCGCGCACTACAACGTCATGGGTCCGGTGAAGGCGGCGTTGGAAGCCGCGGTTCGCTACATGGCCGTTGAACTCGGCCAGTCGGGAATCCGGGTCAACGCATTGTCGCCCGGGCCGGTCAAGACTCGGGCGGCATCGGGGATCGACCATTTCGACGAACTGCTGGAACGCGCGGTCCGCGAGGCGCCCGAGCATCGACTGGTGACGCTGGATGACGTGGGCGCCTACGCGGCATTCCTGGTCAGCGACGCCGCCAAGGCGATTACCGGCAACATCGCCTACGTCGATGCCGGCTACCACGTCGTGGCGTGAGGTGGCCGTCGCAATGCGAACCATCGTCAACAAGACATTCGAAGAACTGGCTCCGGGCGATACCGTGTCGGCGGAGCGGCGGCTGCAGACGGGTGACGTGCGGGCCTGGTCCGCCGCCTTCGGTGAAGTGGGCACGCTCGCCGGTCCGGGCGAGAGCCAGGTGACTGCCGGCATCGTGACCGCTATTTTGACCGCGCTGGTCGGCGCGGCCCTTCCAGGGCCCGGAAGTTCGATTCGCGCCACCTCGGTGCAGATCAAGGGCAAGCTGCCGATCGGCGCGGCGATGACGGCGCGTCTCGTCGTGCGCGAGAAGCGCTCGGATCAAGCGATCGTCGTGCTGGACGGCCAGTGTACCGATCCAGCGGGTCGGGTCGTTGCAACGTCGATTCTGGAAGTCCTGGCACCGACGACACGGCAACAAATCGAGGTGGTGGAGCATCGGCTCGAAGGGCTGATCGAGTGCTGTCGGAACCTCAAGCCCATGCTGACGGGGGTGGTGCACCCCTGTGGTGTCGACGCGCTGGCCGGCGCGGTGGAGGCCGCCGAGGCCGGGCTGATCCTGCCCGTGCTTTACGGCCCCGGGGCCGAGATTCGACGGACCGCGGACCTCGCTGGCCTCGACCTCGGCAAGTGCCGGATCGTGGCCACGGACGGCCCCGAGGACGCGGCGCTGAAGGCCGCCATGGCCGCCGGCGCCGGCGAGGTCGCGGCACTGATGAAGGGCAGCCTGCACACCGACGTGTTGTTGCACGCGGTCATGCAGAAGGAAGCGAAGCTTCGCACCGGGCGGCTGATCAGCCACTGCGTGATGATGTCGGTGCCGACCTATGCGCGCCGCTTCATCATCAGCGACGTCGCTCTGAACATCGCGCCGGATACCGACCAGAAGCGCGACATCTGCCAGAACGCGATCGGCTTCGCCCGCGCGCTCGGCATCGAGCAACCGAAAGTTGCGGTGCTGGCCGCGGTGGAAATGGTGCGCACAAAAATGCCAGCGACGCTCGACGGGGCGATCCTGGCGAAGATGGCAGATCGCGGCCAGATCGTCGGCGGCATCGTTGACGGGCCGCTCGACCTCGATGCCGCGGTGGATGCGGAAGCCGCACGGATCAAACACATTGCATCGCCGGTCGTGGGCCTCGCCGACGTGCTGATCGTGCCGAACATCGAAGCCGGCAACATGGTCTACAAGAATCTCGCCTTCATGGCCGATGCGCAGGTCGCCGGCCTGGTGGTCGGTGCACGCGTGCCGGTGATCCTGACCAGCCGTGCCGACACCGCCGCCGCGCGCCGCTTTTCCGCTGCAGCCGCGGTGCTGTACGCCGATGCGCTGGCGCGCGATCCCGCCATCCTGCTGCCCGAAACCGCGGAGTGACCGACCATGAGTGATGCCATTTTCGTGGTCAATGCGGGCTCCACCAGCCTGAAGTTCGCCGCCTATGGGGTGGGCGCGGCCGGGTCGCTACCCCTGCTCTGTGGCGGCGAGATCGACAACATGCAGGACGATCCGCATTTCGTCGTCAAAGACGCCGCCGGCAAGCCGTTGGCCACGCACGAATGGGGCGAAGGCCACGCGATCGACCACAAGACGGCGCTGCATTTCGTCATCACCTGGTTGGAAGCCAACCTCGCGGACATGAAAGTGGTGGCGGCAGGCCACCGCGTGGTGCTCGGCGGCACCCGCTTCGAAGCGCCGACGCGAATCGAGGGCGACGTACTGGACTACCTCGAATCCCTGGCGGTCATGGAGCCGTCGCACCAGACTTTCAACGTGCGTGGCGCACGGGCGCTCGCCGAGGCGTTCCCGGGCCTGCCGCAGGTCGCCTGCTTCGACAGTTCGTTCCATCGCACGATGCCGGAGGTGGCGCAGACCTACGCGCTGCCGCAAGACGTGCGCGATGCGGGCGCGCGTCACTGGGGCTATCACGGCATCTCCTACGACTACATCAGCCGGCAGGTGCCGAAGTTCGCACCGCGGGCGCGGCGGGTGATCGCCGCGCATCTCGGCGGCGGCGCCAGCATGTGCGCCATGCTGGACGGGTGCAGCGTCGAGACCACAATGGGCTTCGGCGCCGTGTCCGGCCTGCCCATGGCGACGCGCTCGGGCGATGTGCCAGCGGGCCTATTGTTTTATCTGCTGCGCCGCAAGTTGTTCGACGACGCGTCGCTGGAGACGATGCTCTACGAGCGTGCGGGCTTGCTCGGCCTGTCCGGTATCAGTGACGACATGCGGGTGTTGCAGGAGAGCACCGACCCGCGCGCGATAGCGGCGGTGGAGTATTTCATTTACGCGATGACGAAGTACGCTGGCGCCTATGCGGCGGTGCTCGGCGGGCTGGACGCCTTCGTGTTCACCGCCGGCATCGGAGAACACTCCGCCCCGGTACGTGCGGCGCTATGCGCCAAGCTGGCGTGGCTTGGCGTGAAGCTGGACGCGCAGGCGAACGCGTCCGGCGGACCGCGCATTTCCGCGCCGGACAGCAGCGTGTCCGTCTGGGTCATTCCTACCAACGAGGAACTGATGATCGCGCAACACACGCTGGCGATCGTCCGTGCATAGCCGGAGTTGAGCGAGGACGCGGGTCGCTGGCGCGACGAGCAACCCGGGGCATCGCGAAGGCAGAAGGAACATCCACTATGGACACCAAGGTTGATCCGCCCACGGTTTCCGGCTCCAAGCCGGAATCGAAGCCCGCTGCGAAAGACGATCTGAAAACCCTGCCCATGGCGGAGGTGGAGAAAAAATTGGGGTCGTCGCCGGACGGCCTCAGCCAGGCCGAGGCGGAGAAGCGGCTGACCCAATACGGGCCCAACGAGATTGAAGAAAAGCAGGCCAATGAACTTCTGAAGTTCCTCAGCTATTTCTGGGGTCCCATCCCGTGGATGATCGAAGTGGCGGTGATCCTGTCCGCGGCAGCCCGACATTGGCCGGACTT
>JBEKNT010000202.1:0-11804 GCA_049522565.1 Acetobacteraceae bacterium | reverse complement strand
CACAGAATTCTCCCCCTCCCCTTGAGGGAGGGGGTTGGGGGGAGGGGTCACGCGGGCCGATGCCGTGGTCGCTCCACCCGCGCCACCCCTCCCCCTGGCCCCCTCCCTCAAGGGGAGGGGGAGAACTATGGATGCCGCCTCAGTTGCGCGGCAGTCGCGCGACCTCCGGGGCATCCGGGTTCTGCGCGCGGTGGCGCAGCAGGTGATCCGCCAACACGCAGGCCAGCATTGCCTCGCCCACCGGCACGGCGCGGATGCCGACGCACGGATCGTGGCGGCCTTTCGTGCTGATCTCGATCTCCGCCCCACTGCGATCGACGCTGTGCCGCGGCGTCAGGATCGAGCTGGTCGGCTTGACCGCGAAGCGCGCCACGATCGGCTGGCCGGTGGCGATGCCGCCCAGGATGCCGCCCGCATGGTTCGATGCGAACTGCACCACGCCGTCCGCCATGCGCATTTCGTCGGCGTTCGCCTCGCCGGACAACGACGCGGCGGCGAAGCCTTCGCCGATCTCCACGCCCTTCACCGCGTTGATCGACATCAGCGCGGCGGCGATGTCGGCATCGAGCTTGCCGTAGATCGGCGCGCCCAGGCCGGGCGGCACGCCGTCCGCCACCACTTCGATCACCGCGCCGGCGGACGAGCCCGCCTTGCGCACCGCGCCGAGGTATTCCTCCCATTGCGCGGCAACCACCGGATCAGGGCAGAAGAAGTCGTTTGCCTCGGTCGCGTCCCAGTCCCAGCGTGACCGGTCGATCTTGTGCGGGCCGATCTGCACCAGCGCGCCACGGATGCGCACGCCGGACCCCAGCACCTGGCGCGCCACCCCACCGGCGGCGACACGCATCGCGGTTTCGCGTGCCGAGGCGCGCCCGCCGCCGCGATAATCGCGGATGCCATATTTCAGTTCGTAGGTCAGGTCGGCGTGGCCCGGGCGAAACTGCGCGGCGATCGCCGTGTAGTCGCGCGAGCGCTGGTCCACGTTGTCGATCAACAGCGCGATCGGTGTGCCGGTGGTCAGGCCGTCGAACACGCCGGACAGGATACGCACCGCGTCGGGCTCCTGGCGTTGCGTGGTGAAGCGCGACTGGCCGGGGCGGCGGCGATCCAGCCAGGGCTGGATGTCGGCCTCGGACAACGTCAGGCGCGGCGGGCAACCATCGACCACGCAGCCGATCGCCGGGCCGTGGCTCTCGCCCCAGGTGGTGACGCGGAACAGATGGCCGAAGCTGTTGTGGGACACGGGATGTCGGTCGCCCCCTGCTCAGCCCATAGGGTGGTTGGTAAGATACGCCCCCTCCCCTTGTGGGAGGGGGTTGGGGGGAGGGGTTCGTACGGCCACGGACGGCGGCTGCAAGGACCCCTCCCCCCACCCCCCTCCCGCAAGGGGAGGGGGAGAAATTGACCGCGAATTCATCCCTCGACGATCGCAATGTCCGGCGCGGCGGGGTTCTTCATGCCGACGATATGGTAGCCGCAATCGACATGGTGCACCTCGCCGGTCACGCCCGCCGACAGGTCGGACAGCAGGTAGACGCCCGCGCCGCCCACCTCCTCGATGGTCACATTGCGCTGCATCGGCGCGTTCAGCTGGTTCCAGCGCAGGATGTAGTGGAAGTCGCCGATGCCGAATGCCGCCAGGGTCTTGATCGGCCCGGCGCTGATCGCATTCACGCGAATGTTCTGGCTGCCGAGATCGGCCGCCAGGTAACGCACCGACGCCTGCAGCGCCGCCTTGGCGACCCCCATGACGTTATAATGCGGCGTCCAGTGCTCGGCGCCGATATAGGTCAGGCTCAGCAGCGATCCGCCCGGGCGCATCATCGGCACCGCGCGCTGCGCCACCGCGACAAAGGAATAGCAGGAGATGTCCAGCGCCTGGAGGAACGCGGCACGCGGCGTATCCAGGTAGCGGCCGCGCAGGTAGGCCTTGTCGGCATAGGCGATCGCATGCACCAGGAAGTCGAGCCCGTCCCAGCGCTGCTGCAAGGACGCGAACGCCGCGTCGATGCTGGCCTCGTCCGCAACATCGCACGGGAACAGCAGATCGGAACCGACCGAGGCGGCAAGCGGCCGCACGCGGCGTTCCAGCGCCTCGCCCTGGAAGGTGAAGGCGAGTTCCGCGCCCTGGGCGGCACAGGCGGCGGCAATGCCCCAGCCGAGCGAACGCTCATTCGCCACCCCCATGATGAGGCCGCGCTTGCCCTGCATCAGGGTGCCTTTGATCGGGGGCCGTGCGGTTGCGCTTTCGGGCATCGGATTCCTCAGGTTTGCTCGGGTCCCCGGATCGAATGTCCGGAGTCGGGCCGCCCGGCGAAGTGCCCGGCGGGCGAGCCTTTGTAGCGTGGTGGCACAGGGGCGCCGGGGCGGGCAAGGGGGACAGTGCAGGCCGCCGGTCGGCGCCTGCCATACAGCGCGGGGACCGGGCGGCAAAACACCGGCGTCAGACGTCCGGTTTCGCTGCGTTATGGGTCATTGGTCCACGCCCCGCGGTGAAGCGTCGGGCAACCGGGTGGCGGTGAGATTGGCGCAATAGACCAGCAAGGCATCCTGGAACTCCGCCCGATGGGCCGCCGGGTGCACGCGATAGGGCCTTTGGTGGCGGAAGTACTCGCCGGTCACCGTAGCGGCCCGGTCGTCGCTGACCGCCAGCCAGGCCTGGGTGACCGCGCCCAGGGACAGGTCGTCCGGCGCGCCCGGGCCGCCCATTTTGGTCGGAACCCAGCCAGGCTCGAGCGCGTTCGACAGCACCCAGGGCCACCGCCGGGCCATCGCGAAGGCCAGCACGACATCGAGCAATTTACTGTCGGAGTAGGCTTGCGAACCGTTCCAGCGCCGTGCCGTCCACTGCGGATCGTCCAACCGCGCATCGCCGCCCCGATGCATCCCGGAGCTCAGGTAGATCAGCCGGCGCGGCGGCACGATCAACGCGGTCAGCAGATAGGGCGCGAGCACATTGACGGCGAAGACGTGGGAAAGACCGTCAACGGTCTCGATGCGCGGTTCCCGGTAACCGACGCCCACGTTATGGATCACCGCATCATAGCGGCCCAACGCGTTGGCCTGCGCCGCCACCCATCGCATCTGGTCGATGCGCGACAGGTCGCCGACGACGACCGCCTCTGCTTGCGGCAAGGTGCGACGTGCGTCCGCGGCGCGGGCCTCATGGCGGGCGTGCAGCGTCACTTGGTGGCCTTGTTCGACCAGCAAGCGTGCTGCCAGCAACCCAAGTCCGTCGGACGAGCCGGTGACGAAAATGCGAGACATTTGTGGTCCTCCAACGGTTGCTCCGGATGGATTTGGACAGGCGCCGGGGGACGCACGCACGCGGCATCTGCCTTGCCATGGTGCCCCCTCTCGCCAAAGCCCCGCTATGGGCTAGGTTGCGCGCGCGCCACCAGGAACCGCAAGCCATGTCCGACGCCACCAGCCTTCTCGTCACCGATCCCTTCGCCCGGTTCCGGGAATGGATGGCGGAGGCCGAGGCGAGCGAGCCGACCGAGGCCAACGCGATGACCGTCGCCACGGCGACGCCGGACGGCCGGCCCTCGGCGCGGGCGATCCTGCTGAAGGGCGTCGATGCGCGCGGTTTCGTATTCTATACCAACCAGCAGAGCCGCAAGTCGGCTGAACTCGCCGCCAACCGGCACGTCGCGCTGCTGTTCCACTGGAAGTCGCTGGCGCGGCAGATCCGCATCGAGGGCGTGGTTGAACCGGTTACCGATGCGGAAGCCGATGCGTATTTCGCGTCGCGGCCGCGGATCTCGCGGCTGGGCGCCTGGGCCTCGGACCAGTCGCGCCCGCTGGATGACCGGCTGACGCTGGAACGGCGGCTGGCGGCATACGAGGCGAAATACCCGGGCGAGGACATTCCGCGCCCGCCGCATTGGTCGGGCTATCGCGTCCTGCCGGATAGTTTCGAGTTCTGGCAGAATATGCCGTTCCGGCTGCACGACCGCACCACCTACACGCGCAATGCGGCTGGCGGTTGGGTGGTCGGCAAGCTGTTTCCGTGACGCTGGCGTCAGAGTTGTTCAATCGCAACGTGGTGCGATCGTGCCAGGGCGATCGGTTGGATCGGCTGCGGCGTCGCGCCGTGGGGCAACGAGCGAGGGTATTTCCGCAAGCGGCACGCGCGGTTGCCGCGATGCGGGCGCGGTACTGATGACCGTCCCGCCGCAGCAGGCAGCCACCGCCGCCATGCTGGAGCGCCTCGCCGGCGCACCGCCGATCGAGACGCACATCTCCCTGGTGTTCGTCGGTGCCGACACCGTCTGGAAACTGAAAAAAGCGGTGAAGCTGCCCTTCCTCGACTTCACTCGCGTCGAGGACCGTCGCCACTTCACCGAACGCGAACTCGCGTTGAACGCTCCGGCCGCACCCGGGCTGTATCGCGACATGCTGCCGGTGGTGCGCCAGCCGGACGGGACGCTGGTGCTTGCGACGATGCCGACGGACGCCCCGGTCGCGGACTGGGTGCTGCGGATGGCGCGGGTCCCGGCGGAGGATTTTCTCGACGCCATCGCGGCACGCGGCGGGTTGCAACCCGCCCTGCTGGATGCGCTGGCGGATGCGGTCGCCGCCTATCATCAGGCGCTGCCGGTGGTGGCGGGGGTGCGGCCGCCGATGCGGCAGATCGCGCTGGGCAACGTGCCGTCGGCACTCGGCGCCGGGCTGCCGGCGACCGACGTGGAGGCCTGGCGGGATGCCGTGCTGGCAGCGCTGGATGCGCTTGACAAGCTGCTTGCCGAGCGCGCCGAAGCCGGTTTTGTCCGCCGCGCCCACGGCGATCTGCATCTGGGCAATCTCTGCCTGTGGCACGGCCGGCCGGTGCCGTTCGACGCGTTGGAATTCGACGAGACCCTCGCCACCATCGACCTCGCCTACGACCTGGCGTTTCTGCTCATGGACCTGGACCGGCGGGTGGACCGGGCCGCCGCCAACCGCGTGCTGAACCGCTATGTGGCGCGCACCGGCGACGTGAGGCTGGTGGCGACACTGCCTGCCTTCCTGTCGCTCCGCGCCATGGTGCGCGCGCATGTCGAGGCGCGTAGCGGCCATGCCGCTGCGTGGCGGCCATACCTGCACGCGGCGCTGGACTACCTCCGCCCGGCCCCAACCATGGTCGTCGCGGTTGGCGGCCTGCCCGGCAGCGGCAAATCCACCCTGGCGCGGGCGCTGGCCCCCGGGCTGGGCGGCGCGCCCGGCGCGCTGATCCTGCGCAGCGACGAAATCCGCAAGCGCCAGCACGGCGTCCCGCCGGAGCAACGCCTGCCGCAAGCGGCCTATAGCGACGCCGCCAGCCAGGCGGTGTTCGCCACTCTCGCCGCCGGCGTGCGTACCGCCGCCGCCGGCGGGCATTGCGTGGTGGCGGACGCCACCTTCATCGACCCCGCCCACCGGCGCGCCATGGAGGATGCCGCGCGCGCGGCCGGTGCCCCGTTCGTCGGCTTCTGGCTGGAGGCGCCGCTGGCCGAGTTGGAGCATCGCATCATCGCCCGCAGTGGCGACGCCTCCGACGCCACCCTGGCGGTGCTGCGCCGAGCCAGTGCGGCAGTTCCGGGCGCTCCGACCTGGTTTGCCATCGACGCGCGTGAGGTAACGCAGGCGCTCGACGCGGTCAGGCATCACGTCGCTGCGGCGGCAGAAGCCGGGCCGAAGCGGCGGATCTGAGGCCGGAATATTGCGACGGGGCGCAAGCGATCGCTTTACAGCGGTTGCTTGCAATGTGACCGAGACCACCTGTAATGTTCCGGCGGCCGAGAACCCCCTTTGACGGGTCATCGCACCCGCTGCCCACTTGGATCGGCTACGTAACCTGACTTCGACCGCAGGTTCTGGAGAGAATATGTTCCGAGGCCCGACGTGCCGTGATGTCGCGCCAGGGCCGTTTGCAGTCCGTAGCGCACTCCGCCGCCTGTTGCGGATACCCTTGCTGCCTTATGGCATCCTGTGTTTCTGCCTTGGTCTGGCGATGTACCTGTTCGGCGTCGTGATGGTGGTACCTCGATACCTGCTCGGTCTGAATCGTGCATTGTTACCGCTTAATGAGTGGATCGTTTGGTACAGCGGCATACCCATCGTGGCGGGTATCGCGCTTGCGCTCACGGACCTGTTCCTCTTGTTTCCAGCCAAGCGCCGAGGAGCGTCAGTGCGGTTCGATCCGGTACAGCAAGGGCGTGTCACTGTGGCCCTTACCGCCTACAACGACGAGCAGAGCATCGGTGCGACGGTACGTGACTTCGGAGACCACCTCCGAGTGGCCAAAGTGATCGTTGTCAGCAATAACAGCAGCGACGCAACGCTGGAGCGCGCGCGCGAAGCGGGCGCAATTGCTTTCAACGAGCCAGCACAAGGTTATGGACATTGCGTATACCGGTGTCTCCAGGAGGCCGTGAAGCTCGATGAAACCGGACTCATTGTGCTGTGCGAGGGGGACCGTACCTTCCGGGCGTATGATCTGGACAAGTTTCTCGCATATGAGTCGCACGCCGACATCGTCAACGGCACCCGCACGGTAGAGCGGTTACGGGAGTATTCGACGCAGCTCAGCACCTTCATGTATTATGGAAATCTGTTTGTTGGGAAGCTGCTTGAAGCCAAATATCTGGGCAGAAGCACAATCACCGATGTGGGAACAACCTATAAATTATGTCACCGCCCGGTGCTGGAGCGCCTGCTGCCTGAGCTCACGCCAACAGTGAACCTGGAGTTCAATGCCTATTTTCTTGATACGGCGTTGCGTTGTGGATTCTTTGTAGTGGAGTGCCCGATCACCTTCCACGCCCGGATCGGTGCCAGCAAGGGCGGCAACACCGACAATTGGCGGGCGCTGACAGTCGGGGGGCGGATGATGCTGGGAATCCTGTTCGGCTGGCCGGCCGCATGAGATTGAGCCACGACTATCACACGGCACGCCTCACCCCCGATGCGAGGCGAGATGCTGTTTGGCGATGTCTCTGGCGGTTCTACTTCTGTCAGCAGATCGCGCCCGATTCCTGTGTCCTGGACCTGGGCTGCGGCTATGGGAGCTTCATCAACCAGGTGGTTGCACGCCGTCGGATCGCGATAGATTCCTGGCCGGAGTTTCCCCGCTTCCTTGCACCGGGGGTGGAGGCCATAGTGGGCGAGGCGACCGATCTGACATTCCTGGAGCCATTTTCAGTGGATTTCGCGTTTGCCAGCAATCTGTTCGAACATCTGTCACAGCCGCAGTTCGCGGCAGTCCTGGCCGGCTTGCATGACAAGCTGAACCGCAATGGAATGTTGACGATTCTGCAACCGAATTATCGCTATGCTTATCGGGAATACTTCGACGATTACACGCACACCACGATCTATTCCCACGTCAGTATCGTGGATTTTCTGGCCGTCAACGGGTACGAGGTCATGGAGGTCGTGCCGCGTTTCCTGCCCTTGACGGTGAAATCGCGGCTTCCGGTTTCCCCGCTCCTGATCCGTGCCTATCTGGCATCACCGCTCAAGCCGATGGGCAAGCAAATGCTGGTGCGCGCCCGGCCGCGTCGATAGCAGGACAACGACAAGCAGGGTTCGCCGCATATGCAGACAAATCTCGCCAAGCCGAATGCCACCGGGTCGCGGTGTTCCGCGTGGAGCCGGATGTTGGGCCTGATTTTGGCCGTGGCTTTGATCCTGGTGCTTGGATTTCGCTTCATCCATCAGGCGTCGTTCATGATTGCCGCGGTGCGCTATCCGTTCGGTTTGGACTATGGTGAGGGCATCGTCTGGCAGCAAGCCATGCTGATACCCGGGCCTCGCATGTATGGAGACATTACGAGATTCCCCTTCATTGTTTTCCACTATCCTCCGGCCTATCATCTTGCTGTACGGGCGGTTTCAGATCTCGGAGTTGACTGGCTCGCCACCGGCCGGGCAATTTCAGTCATATCAAGTTTCGCAGGTTGCGGAGTGCTTGCCGCAATGGCCTGGAGCGGGCTCAGAGAGATCACGTGCCCTGCTGCGGCGCTACTGGGAGCGGCGGTCGCGGGTCTGGTCATCGTGACGTGCGGCCCGTTTGTCACCTTTTCGCCGCTTATGCGTGTTGACATGTTAGCGATTGCTCTGGATCTCGCAGGATTGTGGTGCGTACTGGCCTCGATCGAGCGGCCGTTTCTGTCCTACGTCGGCTTTGCCCTTTTCGTGCTGGCCGTATTCACCAAGCAAACGTCGGTGGCGGCGCCCTTGGCCGCAAGTGTGCTGCTGCTGACGCGCCCCAGGCAAGCCGTGAAGGCAACTGGCTTTGGGATAGCGCTCGGCCTCGTCCCGCTCGTCATTCTGACATGGATGACCCATGGCGGGTTCGAGCGACACATATTGCTTTATAATATCAACCGCTACTCGTTGCATCGTCTCCTGTATAACCTCTATCGTTGGGACTTGCCGTACATCATCTACTTCGTCCTTGCTGTTGCTTCCGTGTGCGTCGGTTGGCGGTATGTGTTCCGAACCGCGGCTCCGAGCGTAGCCGCTCTCCGTTACCAAGTCATCGTAAGTCGGTTCGCTCGGCTGCTGACGTTGGTCACTGCCTATTTCTGCTTGTGCACGCTCACGTTGATTTTGTATGGCAAGTCCGGAGCGGGACCGAATTACATGATCGAATGGATGTTCGCGTGGAGCATCCTGGTCGGCCTTCTGGCCGGTATTGCAGCGAATGGCCTGATGACCCAAGGTCGCAGTAACGGCCCATCCGTACAGCCAGTGCCGGCCCTTGTGATCCTTTTCCTCGTGCTGCAAGCGGCACTGCTAGCCAGGACGGCTCATCTGCCCAACGATACCGTGCGTGCCGGGTTGGCCGAATTGGTCCGGAAAGTTCAAGCCGCTGACAAGCCCGTCATCTCAGATGACATGGTCGTGCTGATGCGAGCTGGCAAGGAAGTGGTTTGGGAGCCGGCCATCTTTGCCGAACTGGCGACCATGAAGGTTTGGGATGAGCAGCCGTTCCTTGATATGATCAAGCAGCACGATTTCAGCTTCATCATCAAAACCGGAACCGCGATGGATGCTTCGCGTTTTACGCCTGCGGTAACGTCAGCTATCGAGGCTTATTACCCTCGCATCGAGAAGATCGCTGGCACGACGGTGCATCTGCCGCCGGACCAACCGCGCTGACGCTCTTCCCCAACTGGTTGAACGCATCATGGACCGTGGTGCCCTGGCGTCACTCCACATGAACCGTGTGGGGCTTCGCTTGTTGGACTATGGCGACCGCGCGGCGCGGCGGAGTGGGTCGTCAGTGGAGCTAGGTGAACGGGGAGGGCGTCACGTCGCCAAGCGCTGGCCGATGCTCGGCGAAGATGTGCTGCCGGTTCGGCATTGCCCGGACGATCGGATACAGCCCGGCCATCCACAGTGCGGCCACGCCGACCCGCACGGCGGTCCCGCCATTTCGACGGCTGGAGGGTCCCTGGCACCGGCGGCCCTGCCCCCCTATATCGTGCCGAGCTAGAAACGCAGACCTGATCTGCACCACAGCGGGGAACAACGCCCGGAGGAGGCTCGCCCATGGCGATACGCAAAGTCCTGCTGCCCTTGACCGGCACCGCCGCCGGCGAGGCCGCGCTGACCACCGCCCTGATGATCGCGCGCAACTGGAACGCCCACGTGCTGGCGCTGCACGTGCGTGTCGACAGCCGCGACGTCGCGCCGCTGGCCGGCGAGGGCCTGTCAGGCGCGATGATCGAGGAAATGATGTCGGCGACGGAAAAGGAAAGCGGCGACCGCGCCCATGCGGTGCGCGGCATGTTCGATCGGTTTGTGACCCGCCACGAGGTGGTGATCAGCGACGCCCACCCCGGCGCCGACCACGCCACCGCGAGCTTCGCGTCGGTGACCGGCCGGGAGGAAGACCTGGTCGCCCAGCAGGCACGCCTGGCCGACCTGACCGTCGTGCCGCATCCGGATGCCGGGGAGGACGTCTCCTCGTCCGATGCCCTGCATGCCGTTTTGTTCGACTCCGGCCGGCCGGTGCTGATCTCGCCGCAGGTGGCGCCGGCGGCGATCGGCACCCGCGTCTGCCTGGCCTGGAATGGCACGGCGGAGTCCGCCGCCTCGGCGCTTGCCGCCTTGCCGTGGATGCAGCGCGCGGAGGCGGTGCGCATCCTGTCGGCCGACGGTTACCAGCGCCGCGGCCCGGGCGCGCCGGAACTCGCCGCCTACCTGGCGCTGCATGACGTGCACGCCGACATCGAGATGTTCCACTCGGTGGGCAACTCGGTCGGTGCCGGCTTGCTCGCGGCGGCCAGGCGGTTCGGCTGCGACCTGCTGTCGATGGGCGCCTATTCGCATTCGCGGCTGCGCCAACTCATCCTCGGCGGCGTCACGCGGCATGTGCTGGAGAACTCCAACCTGCCGGTGATGATGACCCGCTGAGCCCGGGTGCCCGCGGCGGCAGATGGTGAACGACGCGCAGATCGGTGAGGCGCTGAGGGCGTATGTGAAGCTGTTGCGCGCCGGCAAAGCGGTGCTGGCGCGCGTCGAGCCGCGCCTGGCGGCGGCCGGGCTGACCCCGACCCAGCTCGGCGTGCTGGAGGCGATCCTGCACAAGGGACCGCTGACCCAGCGCGAGCTGGGCCGCAAGGTGCTGACCAGCGCCGGCAACATGACCGACATCGTGGACAAGCTGGAGGGGCGCGGGCTGGTGTGCCGCACCCGCTCGCCGCGTGACCGCCGCATCGTGTCGGTGACGCTGACGCCATCCGGGCGGACGCTGATCGAGGCGCTGTTCCCGCGCCACGTGCAGGACATCGCCGCGGCGATGGGCGGACTGTCCCGCGCAGAGCTGCAAGCGCTGGGCGGGTTGCTGCGCAAGCTGGGACTGGCCGCGGCGGGGGAGGATGGTCCTCTTGCGGAGGCGCGGGCGGCGCCCCATTTGCCGCGCTAATCGTTCGATATCGAACGTTCTTACCGACAGGAGGAGGCTCGGCGATGATCGACGTGCGTCCGTTCGCGCAGCTTGGCGCGTTCCGTAACGAGTGGCTGGACACGCGGCACCACTTCAGTTTCTCGTCGTACCACGACCCGGCGCGCATGGGCTTCGGCCGGCTGCGCGTGTGGAACGACGACGAGATCGCCGCGGGCACCGGGTTCGACCCGCATCCGCACCGCGAGATGGAGATTGTCACCTATGTCCGGGAGGGCGCGATCACCCATCGCGACAGCCTGGGAAACGAGGGGCGGACCGAGGCGGGCGACGTGCAGGTGATGCACGCCGGCACCGGCATCGTGCACGCGGAGTTCAATCTGGAAAGCGTGCCGACGCGGCTGTTCCAGATCTGGATCCTGCCCGACCGGCACGGCGTCGCGCCGGGCTGGGGCGCGCGGCGGTTCCCGAAGATCGGCGGCGGACTGGCGGTGCTGGCGAGCGGCCGGGAAGCCGACGCGGGAAGCGGCGCGCTGCCGCTGTATGCCGATGCGGCATTGCGCGCGGGCACGCTGGCCAAGGGCGAGACCGTGCGTGTGCCGCTGGAGCCCGGGCGAGGGATCTACCTGGTGCCGGCCAGCGGCGCGGTGACGGTGAATGGCGTGCCGGTGGGCACGCGTGACGGCGCGGCGATCACGGACGAGACGGAACTGGCGATCACCGCGACCGAGGCCGCCGAATTGGTGCTGGTGGATGCGGCGGTAGGGTGAGCGAGGGAAGGCCAGGGGCTTTGCCCCTGGACCCCACCAAGGGGCTCTGCCCCTTGGAGCCCCGCCAAGGGCGGAGCCCTTGGAACCCTTCACTTGGAGCGGTTGGACGGAAGGGGGCCATGTGTCGCGGCGGCCTTTCCGACCGCCGGTCGGAA
>JBEKNT010000201.1:0-11899 GCA_049522565.1 Acetobacteraceae bacterium | reverse complement strand
GCAATCCCCTGCGTAACGCCGCCGCCGGATGCTCATCACGCAGGGGATTGCTGCGGCGCTACGCGCCTCGCAATGACAGCGGTATGGGGCCGCCCCTTGCCGACCAACGCGCAACTCCGTTGAATGCCGCCCGCACGTCGCACGCAGAGGGGAACGCCGCATGCAGAAGCTCGCCGGGAGAGTCGCCTGGGTCACCGGGGCGGGCAGTGGCATCGGCGAGGCTGCCGCATTCGCGCTGGCCGAGGAAGGCGCCACGCTGGTGCTCACCGGCCGCCGCCGCGCGCCGTTGGAGGATGTGGCACGCCGCCTGGGCAATAGCGGCGCCGAGGCGCATGTGCAGCCGGCGGACCTGACCGAGTCGGCGCAGGTGCAGAAGGTCGGGGATTACATCCGCGAAAAGCTGGGCCGGCTCGACATCCTGGTGAACAACGCCGGCGTGAACATCGTCGATCGCCACTGGGACAAGCTGACGCCGGAAGGCATCGACACGCTGATGAAGGGCAACGTGATGGCCGCGCTGTATTGCGTGACGGTGGCGTTGCCGTTCATGCGGGCGCAGCAGGATGGCGTGATGATCCATACCGCGTCGATGGCGGGGCGGTTCATCGGCGGTTTCTCCGGACCGATCTATGGCACGGCGAAGCACGGCGTGGTGGCGATGAGCCACACCATCAACATGGAGGAATGCGTCAACGGCATCCGCTCCACCGTTTTTCTTCCGGGGGAAGTGGCGACGCCGATCCTCGACAAGCGGCCGAATCCGGTGGGACCGGAAGAGCGCGCGCGCATGGTGCAGCCGGAGGATTGCGGCGACCTGATCCGCTACATCGCCTGCCTGCCACGGCACGTGGTGATGAACGAGGTGATGCTGGGCCCCACCCACAACCGCAGCTACGTCGCCAACCTGCAACGCAAACTCTGAGGATTTTCCCACCGATGGTCACGAACCGACGCAAGGTACTGGTGCCGCACACGATGGGCCAGGAGGGTGTCGCGCTGTTGCTGGCGCGCGACGATATCGAGACGGTGACATATTCGGCGACGATCACCCAGGCGGACCTGCTGCCGCTGTTGGAGGATTGCGCCGGCATCGCGCTGTCGGGGACGCCGTACCGGCAGGTGGAAATGGACGCATCGCCGGCGATGCAGGTGGTGGCGCGCATCGGCGTCGGCTACGACGCGGTGGAGATCCCGGCGCTGACCGCGCGACGGGTGCCGCTGATGACGGCAGGCACCGCGAATTCCGTTTCGGTAGCGGAGCAGGCGTTTCATATGATGATATCGCTGGCAAAACGGCACCAGGCGCTGGACCGGATGGTGCGGGCCGGGCGCTGGCGGGAACGGCATGACGGGCTGCCGATGGAACTGAACGGCAAGACGGTGTTGATCGTCGGCTTCGGTCGCATCGGCACGCGGCTGGCGAAGCGCTGCCTGGGGTTCGACATGGTGGTGCTGGTGCGCGATCCGTATGTCGATGCGGCGAAGATCCGGGCGGCGGGATGCGAGCCGGTGGACGACGTGGATGCGGCGTTGCCTCGGGTGGATTTCGTGTCGATCCACTGCCCGAAGAACCCCGAGACCGTCGGCATGTTCGGCGCGGCGCAGTTCGCCCGGATGAAGCCCGGCGCGTTCATCGTCAACACCGCGCGCGGCGGCATCATCGACGAACGCGCGCTGCATGCGGCACTGACGTCGGGGCAGATCGCCGCGGCGGGGCTGGATGTGTTCGAGGCGGAGCCGACGCCGATCGACAATCCGTTGCTGAAGCTGGACAACGTGATTGCCTCGCCGCACATGGCGGGGGTGACGACCGAAGCGGTCGCCAACATGGCGGTGGCGACGGCGCAGAACATTCTGAGCGTGCTCGACGGCAAGCCCAACCGCGACAACGTCATCAACAAGGAAGTGCTGGATTAACAACCTCTCCCGCTTCGCGGGAGAGGTCGCCGCGCAGCGGCGGGTGAGGGTGCCGCATGCCGCACGTACTAACCTCGCACGCCCGTAGCGCCGCACAGGAGACTCCCATGCCGCAGCCCGACCATATCTCCAAGCTTGGCGTCCCCGACCCCGGGTCGCTGGACGCGGACCTGCAAGCCATCTGGCGCAAATGCGTGGACAAGCTTGGCTTCGTGCCGAACGTGTTCAGCGCCTACAGCCTGAAGCCGCAGCGGCTGCGCCACTTCATGGCGATGTACAACGACATCATGCTGGCGGAATCAGGGCTTTCCAAATTGGAACGGGAGATGATCGCCGTGGTCGTGTCCTCGGCCAACCGCTGCTACTACTGCCTGGTGGCGCATGGCGCGGCGGTGCGGCAACTCTCCGGCGATGCCGAACTCGGCGAGATGAT
Organism: Acetobacteraceae bacterium; assembly: GCA_049522565.1. GTDB lineage: Bacteria > Pseudomonadota > Alphaproteobacteria > Acetobacterales > Acetobacteraceae > JASHVB01. Next base: position 9,549 of record JBEKNT010000201.1, on the reverse strand, counting down.
GGCGCTGAACTATCGCGTGGCGAAGCTGGATGCGCGGCAGCGCACGATGCTCGACTACGCCTGGAAGATGACCACGACGCCGTGGCTGGTGGAGGATGCCGACCGCGATGCCTTGCGCGCGGTCGGGCTGTCGAACGACGACATCTTCGACCTGGCGGAGACGGTGGCGTTCTTCAACCTGTCCAACCGCATGGCGTCGGCCACCGACATGATGCCGAACCGCGAGTATCATCGCGCCGTGCGGACATAAGACCGACGTAACCGCCCAGATCCTCAGCCATGCCGGCCCCGACCAGCGGGTGCCACGCGGTTAGGGGGCGCGAAGCGTATGGCGTGACGACAAATCCAGAGCAAGATTTCGGTCGACATGACGTTGGCCGGCCGCTTCCGGGGAGTCGGTGGATCGCGAAGTGCTCAACCGCCTCTCGAAGGACGCACTCGTCGCGCTGCTGCTGGCGCGATCGGCGCGCATCGCCGAACCGGAGCACCGTCCCGGGCGGAACAGCAGCAACGGCGGCAAGCCGCCGTCCAGTAGCCTGCCCCTGCGAAGGCGGGGGACGGACTGACGAAGGCGCCACGGACCAGCAGCCTGCGGCAACCCTCCGGCAAGAAGCCGGGCGGACAAACCGGCCATCCCGGCGAGACGCTGCGCCAGACCGAGACGCCTGATACGGTCATCAACCACGATCCGCCAACCTGCGCCACATGCGGCGAGCCGCTGACCGAGGCGATGGCTACCGGCCATGTTGCCCGGCAGGTGGTTGACCTGCACGAACCGCAGCTGCTGGTGGTCAGCGAACATCGCGCGCACGCTGGCCGCTGTCCGGCGAGCGGCACACAGACCCGGGCGGCGTTCCCCGACTGGGTGAGCGCGCCCGTGCAGTATGGCAAGCGGATCGGCGGCTTCGTGCTCGACCTGCCGCACGACCCGTTGCTGCCGGAGCAGCGTCTGGCCACGTTGATGGCCGACCTGTTCGGCGTGCCGCTGGCCACGGCAACCATCGCCCGGATCAGTCAGGACTGTGCCCGGATACCTGGGCAGTCACGCCAATTATGGAACAGGAATCGTTGACGATTTGCTAATCCAGCCCGTGAAGCCCACCGCCCGTCATGGTTCCGCCGCTTGACTCCGGAGAAATGACGCGTATCTGTGCAGGAAGTCGCTCGCCCAACGAGCGTTTCCGCCTTGATCCGCAACCCGGCCCGCGGTCCCCTTCCGCGGGCAAGACGTGCTTCCCGAAGCAGCGCGCAAACCACGGCAACCCCCGGGATACGCCCGGACATCCGTAACGGAACACAACCTCCTTATGGCAGCATCCGCCACCGCCCGCGCCATCGCGCCGGCCCCTACCCAGGACCATTTTCGGGGCGAGAACTTTTCCGCCCTGCTCGACGAAACCCTGGGACGCGATACCAGCTTCGACGGCTCCGTCGTCACCGGCCGCGTCCAGCGCCTCACCGATGAATACGCCATCGTCGATGTCGGCCTGAAGTCCGAAGGCCGCGTCCTGCTCAAGGAATTCGGCCCGCCCGGCGCCAAGCCGGACGTCAAGCCCGGCGACCTCATCGAACTCTATGTCGAGCGCTACGAGGACAAGGACGGCTCCATCGTCCTGTCGCGCGAGAAGGCGCGGCGTGAGGAAGCCTGGACCAACCTGGAAAAAGCGTTCGAGACGCAGCTCCGCGTCACCGGCACGATCTACGGCCGGGTGAAGGGCGGCTTCACGGTCGATCTCGGCGGCGCCGTGGCCTTCCTGCCCGGCAGCCAGGTCGATATCCGCCCGGTCCGCGACGTCGGACCGCTGATGGGCTCGCCGCAGCCGTTCCAGATCCTCAAGATGGACCGCGCGCGCGGCAATATCGTGGTGTCGCGCCGCGCCGTGCTGGAAGAGACCAGGGCAGAGCAGCGCACCGAGTTGATCCAGGGGCTGAAGGAAGGCCAGATCCTCGACGGTGTGGTGAAGAACATCACCGACTATGGCGCCTTCGTCGATCTGGGTGGCGTCGATGGGCTGCTGCACGTCACCGACATTGCCTGGCGCCGGATCAACCATCCGTCCGAGGCGTTGCAGATCGGCCAGCAGGTGAAGGTGCAGGTGATCCGGTTCAATCCGGAGACCCAGCGCATCAGCCTCGGCATGAAGCAGCTTGAGGCCGATCCGTGGGAGGGTGTGGCGGCGAAGTATCCGCCGGGCGCCAAGTACACCGGCCGCGTCACCAACATCACCGACTACGGCGCCTTCGTGGAGCTGGAGCCGGGGGTCGAGGGCCTGGTGCACGTGTCGGAGATGTCCTGGACCAAGAAGAACGTCCATCCGGGCAAGATCGTCGCCACCAGCCAGGAAGTGGACGTGATGATCCTGGACGTGGACAGCTCGAAGCGGCGGATTTCGCTGGGCCTGAAGCAGGTGCAGCGCAACCCGTGGGAGCAGTTCGTGGACGAGCACCCGATCGGGAGCGTGGTGGAAGGCGAGATCCGCAACATCACCGAGTTCGGCCTGTTCATCGGCCTGTCCGCCGACATCGACGGCATGGTGCACATGTCCGACCTGTCCTGGGACGAGTCCGGCGAGCTTGCCATCGCCAAGTACAACAAGGGCGACGTGGTGAAGGCCAAGGTGCTCGATGTTGACGTGGAGAAGGAGCGGATCAGCCTGGGCATCAAGCAGCTCAAGGACGATCCGGCGGCGTCGGTGCTGGAAGGCGTGCACAAGGGCGACGTGGTGACCTGCGTGGTCACCGCCATCCAGTCGAACGGCATCGAGGTGAAGGTCGGCGACGTGCTGACCGGCTTCATCCGCCGGGCCGAGTTGGCGCGTGACAAGGGCGACCAGCGCCCCGATCGCTTTGCCGTGGGTGAGAAGGTGGACGCCAAGATCACCGCGATCGACCGCGCCGCGCGCAAGCTGAACCTCACCATCAAAGGCAAGGAGATGGAGGAGGAGAAGCAGGCCATGGCCGAGTTCGGCTCGTCGGATTCCGGCGCGTCGCTGGGTGACATCCTGGGTGCCGCGATCCGTCGCCGCAACCAGCAGGCGCAGACGGAGAACTGATGGGAATCTCCAAACCTCTCCCACGCTGCGCGCGGGAGAGGTCAAGACGCGAAGCGGCGAGGGTGAGGGTGATCGGGTCGGCACACTCGATGTTTGTCCTGCGGGGCGACCCGATCACCCTCACCCGGCGCTGCGCGCCGCCCTCTCCCGCATAGCGGGAGAGGTTTGCTGCCGCCCATGACCCTCGAAACCGACCTGATTCTCGACCGGCGGCGGCTCAAGCGACGCCTGTTCTTCTGGCGAAGCTTCGCCGTCCTTGCCGTGCTCGCCGCGGTGCTGGTGGCGCTGCATGGCCACGGGCTCGGCATCGGGCGTGCCCACGTCGCCCGGCTGCAAGTCAACGGGCTGATCACCGAGGACCAGAAGCTCACCCGGGCGGTGGACAAGCTGGCCGACGACGACAGCGTGAAGGCACTGATCGTCAGCGTGAACAGCCCCGGTGGCAGCGTGGCCGGCGGCGAGAGCCTGCACGACGCCATCGCCCACGTCGCCGCGAAGAAGCCGGTGGTCACGGTGATGGGCGGGCTGGCGGCGTCCGCCGGCTACATGATCGCCGTGCCGGCGAACCGCATCTTCGCCCACGAGGCGACGCTGACCGGGTCGATTGGCGTCTTGCTCGAGACGCCGGAGGTCTCCGGCCTGCTGGCCAAGATCGGGGTGGACGCGCAGACCATCGTTTCCGGGCCGCTGAAGGATCAGCCCAGTTTCACCCATGCGCTGTCGCCCCAGGGGCACGAGGTGCTCCAGGCGCTGGTCATGGATATGTATGACCAGTTCGTCGGCATGGTCGCCACCGGCCGCCACATGGACCCGGACAAGGTCCGCCAACTCGGCGACGGGCGCGCCTATACCGGCCGCCAGGCGCTGCAACTCGGCCTGATCGACGCGATCGGCGGCGAGCATGACGCGCGCGAATGGCTGGCCTCGGCCAAGGGCGTGCCCGCCGATTTGCCGGTGGAGGACGTCTCGACCAGCAGCTTCGCCGAGCGGACGCTGTCCGGGACGCTTGGCCCGCTCTTCGACGGCTTATGGAAAACCGTGATTTCCCAAGGTGTTATGCTTGACGGCGCGTGGGCCGTCTGGCATCGTTCCGACGGCTGAAGCATCAGCCCGAATCACGGGGAAACCGGCGTGACCAGGTCGGAACTCATTGCCGAGCTCGCGAGCGCCAATCCGCATCTGCGTGCGGCGGACGTGGAGATCATTGTCGGCACCATTTTCGAGGAGATCTCCGCGGCCCTCGGCCGCGGGGAGCGCGTGGAACTGCGCGGGTTTGGCGCGTTCACGGTGAAGCGCCGCGACGCGCGCACCGGCCGCAATCCCCGCACCGGCGAGGCGGTGCCGGTCGAGCAGAAGGCAGTGCCTTTCTTCAAGGCCGGCAAGGAACTGCGCGAGCGCGTCAATCGCGGCAAGCCGGCGCGAAGGTAACCTCGCCCGCGCTGCGCGCAAGAGAGGTGGAGACGCGTGAGCCGCCGCAGGTGAGGGTGATCGGGTCGCCACATGGGCAATGTGCCGGCCCGATCACCCTCACCTGCGACGTTGGGGCGCCTTGACCTCTCCCGCTTCGCGGGCGAGGTATTCTTCCGTGCCATGCGACTGCTGATCCTCACACCCTTCCTGTTGCTGCTGGTGTTGTTCGCGCTGTCGAACACCGCGCCGGTGCGGCTCGGCCTATGGCCGACCGGGTTGTCGCTGGAGGCACCGCTGTCGCTCGCCATCCTGGGCGCCATGGCGCTGGCGTTCCTGATTGGCGGACTGTTGGTGTGGGTCTCCGAACTCGGCCAGCGCCGGCGCGCCCGGCGGGCGGAGCAAACGGTGCGCCTGCTGGAAGCGCAGGTGCAGGAGCTCAAGTCGCGCCTGCCGCAGGCGGCGCTGGGGCCGCCCGTCGCATGACGGAGTCGCGCCTGATCGTCGCGCTGGACACCACCAATGCGGCCCGGGCGGTCGGCTGGGCGACAGCGGTTGTGCCGCATTGCGGCCTGTTCAAGCTGGGGCTGGCGTTCTTCCTGGCCAACGGCGCCGCCGGGGTGCGGGCGATCTCCGGGCGGCCGATCTTCCTCGACCTGAAACTGCACGACATCCCCAATACCGTGGCGGGGGCGGTGCGCGCCGTACTGCCGCTCACCCCGCGCATGCTGACGGTGCACGCGGCCGGCGGGGCCGCCATGGTTGCCGCCGCGCGGCAGGCGGCCGAGGCCGCGGGGGCGGCACGGCCGATGATCCTCGCGGTGACGGTGCTGACCAGCCTGGATCAGGCCGACCTGGCGGCCACCGGCATCCCTGACCGGCCGGCGGCGCAGGTGCTGCGGCTGGCACGGCTTGCGGTCGCTGCCGGTGCGGACGGGCTGGTGTGCAGTCCGCTGGAAGTCGCGATGCTGCGCGGCGCGCTGGGCACCGGCCCGGCGCTGGTGGTCCCGGGGATCCGTCCCGCCGGCAGCGCGGCAGGCGATCAGGCACGGACCATGACCCCGGAGGAAGCGGTGGCCGCCGGCGCAGACTGGATCGTGGTCGGCCGGCCGATCACCGCCGCGCCCGACGCGGGGCAAGCGGCCGCCGCGATCGCCGCCGCGATCCGATGAGCGACGTGCGGGTCAAGATCTGTGGGATCAACGATCCGGCGGCATTCGACACCGCGGTTGCGGCCGGCGCGGCCTATGTGGGGTTCGCGTTCTTCCCGCCCTCACCGCGCTACGTGACGCCGGCCCAGGCGGCGGCGCTGTCGGCGCGGCATCCGGGCGGACCGTTGCGCGTAGGCCTGTTCGTCGATCCGACCGCCGAGGCCATCGCAGCGGCATTGGACGCGGTGCGGCTGGATGTCCTGCAGCTCTATGGCCGGGTAGATTTTCCCGGCTTCCGCGCGCGCTTCGGCCTGCCGCTGTGGCGTGCGATCGGTATCGACACGGCAGCGGACCTGCCGCGTGAGGCCGGCGATGCCGATGCACTTCTGCTGGAGGCGAAACCGCCCCCGGCCGCCACGCGCCCGGGCGGCAACGCCGCACGGTTCGACTGGTCCCTGCTGCGCGACTGGACCGCACCGGGGCCATGGATCCTGGCGGGCGGACTCACACCGGACAACGTCGCCGAGGCAATCCGTGCCACTGGAGCGACGCTGGTCGACGTCTCGTCCGGCGTGGAACGTGCGCGGGGCGTGAAAGACCCCGCGCTGATCCGCGCGTTCATTGCCAATGCCCGCGCAGCGGGGTCGGGTCGCGAAGCGGACCAACGCGCGGTACGTGAGCATCGCGGGTGAGGGCGATTGGGTCGGCACGTAACAGCAGCGTGCCGACCCGATCACCCTCGCCACTCACGCGTCTCGACCTCTGCTGCTCCCGCGGCGGAGGTTTGTGCCGCCCACCTTGCCCGGCGCGTCCCGGCGTGCCAGCGTCGGCGGCATGGTCAGCCGCGCCGACATTGCTGCCGCCGCCAACCGCATCGCCAGCCATGTCCGCCACACGCCGGTCCTCCACACATCCGGCGCAGAGCTGGGCGTGTGCTGCCCGGTTGCGCTGAAACTCGAACTGCTACAGCACGCCGGCAGCTTCAAGCCGCGCGGCGCGTTCAATCGGCTGCTGTCGGACCGGCTGCCGGCGGCCGGCGTCATCGCCGCATCGGGCGGCAATCATGGCGCGGCGGTCGCCTACGCCGCCCGCGCCCTGTCGGTGCGGGCAGAGATTTTCGTGCCCGCGCTGACGCCGGCCGCAAAGGTCGCGCGGATTGCCAGCTATGGCGCTCGCGTGGTGCAGACCGGCGAGACCTATGCCGAGGCGTTGACCGCCTCGCGTCTGCGCCAGGCGGAGACCGGCGCGCTGGAAGTGCACGCGTACGACCATGCGGACGTGCTCGCCGGTCAGGGCACCGTGGCGCGGGAGTTCGAGCAAGACGCGCCGGAGCTGACGCATGTGCTGGTGGCGACGGGTGGCGGCGGACTGATCGGCGGCATGGCGGCCTGGTATGCCGGCAGCGTGCGGGTCGTCAGCGTCGAACCGGAAGCCTGCCCCGCACTGCACGACGCGCTGCGCTCCGGGCGGCCGGTCGATGCGCCGGTGGGCGGCGCGGCCGCCGACAGCCTGGGCGCGCGGCAGGTCGGCGGGCTGATGTTTCCTCTGGCGCAGCGATACGTTGCCGAGGCGGTTCTGGTCTCCGACGCCGCCATCGTCGCGGCGCAACGTCTGCTGTGGGAGCGCTTTCGGCTGGTAGCCGAGCCGGGTGGGGCGACCGCCCTGGCAGCGCTGTTGTCCGGCGCTATCGTTCCGCCGGACGGCGCGCGCGTCGGCGTGCTGGTGTGCGGCGGCAATACCGATCCGGCAAAGGTGGCATCATGAGCAAAGATCCGGCGAAAGACCTTGTCCTGCTGACTATCGACGCGCGCGGTACGGCGACCGTGACGCTGAACCGCCCGGAGGTCGGCAACGCCTACAACGAGGACCTGCTGGCCGAGCTGATCGCCGGATTGCAGCAAATGGCGCCCGATCCCGCGGTGCGCTGCCTGGTGTTGCGCGGCGCGGGACGGCATTTCCAGGCGGGTGCCGACATCAACTGGCTCGGGCGCGCGGCGAACTACGGTCCGGAGCAGAATTACGCGGCGTCGATGGCGACGACGCGGGCGATGCAGTTGCTGAACGAGTTTCCGAAGCCGACGATCGCGCTGGTGCATGGCGCATGTTTCGGCGGCGGCGCCGGCATGGTGTGCTGCGTCGATGTGGCATTCGCCACGCCGGACGCGCTGTTCGGCCTGACCGAAGTGCGGGTCGGCGTCGCGCCGACGCCGATCTCGACGCACATGGTGCATGCGATGGGGCTGCGGCATACGCGGCGCTATGCCCTGACCGGCGAGCGGTTCGACGCACAGGAGGCGCTGCGGATCGGGCTGGTGCACGAGGTGGTGCCGGCCGACCAGATGGAGGCGAAACTGGCCGACGTGCTGGATGCGGTGTTCCTCAGCGGACCGGGCGCGATCGCCATGACCAAGCGGTCGTTTCTTGGCGCCAACGGGTTGCTGCTGGACGAGCGACAGATGGCGATGCTGGCGCATGAGAGCTGGACGCAGCGGTATTCGTCTGAGGGGCATGAAGGGACGACGGCGTTTCGGGAGAAGCGCAAACCGAGCTGGTACCGCCCGGCGGTATAACCTCTCCCGCGGGAGCGGGAGAGGTCGAGACGCGATAGCGGCGAGGGTGATCGGGTCGGCACGCGGCATTCTCACCCGGCGCTGCGCACCGACCTCTCTCGCTTCGCGGGGAGGTGTACGGCGCCTCAGGACCCGCGTCGCGACGCAGAACCAATGCTCGCCGGCCGGCTCTGGGCACGCTCGTGACGATTGAACGCGGCTGATCCGGTTTCCCTTCGGTGGCAGGATCAGCGCTTGATCGGCGCGAATGCTGCCGGAGTCATCAGCTTGTTCCTTTGCTTGATGACACAGCCGGCCTCGGCCTTCTTCGCAAGATAGGTCTGCCAGACCGGATCGACCTGGAGCGCGGCGCGTCTGGCGGCGCGGTCCGCCGCGTCCTGATAGACCCAGATATGCACGAAGGTATCCAACTCGCCTGATTCCGTGACCAGGTAGGCCAGCGGCTCGCCCAGGTGCCTCTTCTGCACCTCGAACCCGTATTCCTCGTAGATTTTCAGGTGCTGGCTCATTGTTCCGGGCTTCAGCGTGTAGGTGCGATGATCGAGCAACATCCGTTTCCAACTCCCGTCCTCCGCATCACCCGATGCGACGGACACATGTGAGCCGAGGTTCCCCGGAGGGACGGTGAAGGCGGCGCAACCGGCGAAAGGTTAACCCCCGACCCGAGCACCGTGCAACGGAGACCCGGGGCGCTCCCGTCACCGCAGCGCCTCGCCCACCGCCTGCCGCAAGGCCGGCAGCACCTCCGCCGCGAACCAGGGATGCTTCCGCTCCCACGCCGTGGTCCGCCAGGACGGGTGCGGCAGCGGAAAATGCCCAGGCAGATGCTCACGGAACGCGCGCACCCGTGCGGTCATCGCGCCGCGTCCCAGCGTGTGCGTCAGCGCGTAGCTCCCGACCAGCAGGGTCAACCGGATCGCCGGCATCGCCGCCACCAGCCGCTCGCGCCATAACGGCGCGCATTCCGGGCGCGGCGGCGCGTCGCCGCCATTCGGCAACCGGCCCGGATAGCACAGCCCCATCGGCACGATGGCGATGCGCGTCTCGTCATAGAACGCGGCGCGATCCATCCCCAGCCACAACCGCAGCCGATCGCCCGAGGGATCGTTCCACGGCACACCCGTTTCATGCACCCTGGTGCCGGGCGCCTGCCCGACAATCAGCAGCGTTGCGGTGGTGGAAGCGCGAAACACCGGCCGCGGCCCCAACGGCAGGACACCGGCGCATACGCGGCAGGCGCGTGCCGCCGCCGCGACCTCAGCCAGCGTCTCGGTCAATGTTTCCCGCCCTACCCGTCATTGCGAGGCGCGCAGCGCCGAAGCAATCCCCTGCCTGGCGAGCCGCCACTGCGCGTCAGGCGGAAGATTG
>JBEKNT010000200.1:0-11909 GCA_049522565.1 Acetobacteraceae bacterium | reverse complement strand
AGAATGTCACTTCGCCCGCATAAGGAGCGCGGTTGCGGATGGATAACCTGCCTGCATCGGATGATTGCATCGTCACGATGGACGGCGTCGATAAGTATTTCGGCGCCTTTCGTGCCTTGCACGACATCACGCTGCGGGTGCACCCGGGTGAGCGTATCGTGCTCTGCGGGCCTTCCGGGTCCGGCAAGTCCACGTTGATCCGCTGCATCAACCAGCTCGAACACCACCAGGCCGGGCGCATCACCTTCGACGGCATGGAGGTCGGGCCGCGCACCAAGGGACTCGATCGGGTGCGGCGCGAGATCGGCATGGTGTTCCAGTCATTCAACCTGTTCCCGCACTTGACCGTGTTGCAGAACTGCGTGCTGGCGCCGACCAAAGTGCGCGGCATGGCACGAGACGAAGCCGAGGCGCTGGCCCGCGAATTGCTCAAACGTGTCCGCATCCCGGAGCAGGCGGACAAGTATCCGGCGCAACTCTCCGGCGGGCAGCAGCAGCGGGTGGCGATCGCCCGCGCCCTGTGCATGCACCCCAAGGTGATGCTGTTCGACGAGCCGACCTCGGCGCTGGATCCCGAGATGGTCAAGGAAGTACTGGAGACCATGATCGGCCTGGCGGAGGACGGCATGACCATGCTGTGCGTGACGCACGAGATGGGCTTCGCCCGCAGCGTTGCGCATCGCGTGGTGTTCATGGATCAGGGCGAGATCGTCGAACAAGCACCACCGGACGAGTTCTTTGCCAACCCTCGTAACGAGCGAACGCGGACTTTCCTTGGGCAGATTCTGTCGCACTAGAGCACTTCCACCCTGACTGGACTCGTCGGGACTGCCACGCTCCTCGCAAAGACAGGTGATGGCGAGCGTTTCGAGTCGGGGGGGTGGAAGTGCTCTAACCCGATGCTGCATGGCCGCACCGGACGGCCAATCTGCCGCTCCGTGTGCGTAGTCCCAGGCCCCTGTATGGCTTGCTCAGGGCGCCGACGCGGTGCATCCTGACGCTTGGAAGGCAGGAAAGACCCTCACCAAATGCCCGCCCGATTCGCGGTTGGCAGCGGGTGGGGTAAAGCACAGCGTGAGCCGGTTCTCGACATACGAAGTACCGGAAATCTCACCCAACGGGGGCTCAGCAATTGGCATTCGCAATTCTGGCCGGAAGCGTCGAGGGGCAGCGTAATCGGGCCATCGTCGCCGGCACTGTAGGCAACGTCCTCGAATGGTTCGACTTTGGCGTCTACGCTTATTTCGTCCCGGTGATCTCCCAGCTATTCTTCCCTTCGAGCGATCCGCTGGCGTCGCTGCTGCTGACATTCGCGGTGTTCGGGGTCGGCTTCGTCATGCGGCCGGTCGGCTCGATCTTGTTCGGCATCTACGGCGACCGCGCCGGCCGGCGCAAGGCGTTGAGCGCGGTCATCTTCCTGATGGCCTTCTCGACCCTGGCGATCGGCCTGCTGCCGACCTATCAGCAGGTCGGTGTCCTCGCGCCAACCCTGCTCGTCATCATTCGGCTGCTGCAAGGCCTGTCGGCCGGCGGCGAATGGGGCGGATCGACCTCCTATCTCGTGGAATTCGCGCCGGAGGGACGCCGCGGCTTCATCGGATCCTGGCAGCAGGTCAGTGTCGGCGCCGGGTTCCTGCTGGGTTCGCTGAGCGCCGCTTTCATCAACCAGGTGATGCCTCACGACGCGGTGGTGTCGTGGGGCTGGCGTATCCCGTTCATCCTCGGGATCGTGGTCGGGCTGCTGGGCGCCTATCTGCGCTGGCGGCTCAGCGACACACCGAAATTCACCGAAATCGAACAGCATCACGAGGTCTCCCGGGCGCCCTTCACCGAGGCGGTGACGACCTATTGGCGCGAAACCCTGACCGTCTTCGGCCTTACATTGCACAACACGGTGGCCTACTACATCCCCATCGTCTACATGACGAGCTACATCATTTCACATTCGCACGTGTCGCCGTCATCCGCCTTGTGGATCGGCACCACCTGCCTGACGGTGTTCGTGATCCTGATTCCGATCTGGGGCGCGCTGTCCGACCGCATCGGCCGCAAGCCGCTGCTGCTGCTGTCCTCCGGCGGCTACATCATCCTGTCCTATCCGCTGTTCATGATGGCGTCCTCGGGCAGCTTCGCGCTGGCTTTCCTCGCGCAGCTTACGATGATCGTGTTCCTGTCGTTTTTCTCCGGCGCCTGTCCCGCGACCTACTCCGAGATTTTCCCGACGAAGGTGCGCTACACGGCGTTGTCGATCGGCTACAACATCGCGGTGGCAATCTTCGGCGGGTTCGCTCCGTTCATCGCGACCTGGCTGATCAAGATGACCGGCAACAGCCTGGCGCCGGCCTATTATCTGATCGCCGCGGCCGTCATCACCTTTCTGGTCGTGCTGCGGATCAAGGAGACCGCGTTCTCGCCGCTGAAATAGCGGCGCCCTGTCCTCCACGGCGTGGCCGTCCTTCACGTCGTCCCTGGGTCACGCCGATGCACGGCCATGACGAGCGACCGCGTTTTGGTCACGACCACATCCCGGCCGATCCGCGCATCCCGTCCGATCCGCGCATCGCCGAGCCACACCCCATCCAGACCGGCGCGGAAGGCGCAGAATCCAGCCGCTGCTTCGCGCGGGCCAACAGCTCGGGCGGCACCGTGCCATGCGCCGTGTCGGCGGTCTCGACGCCGGCGAGCGCGTCCCCGGGGATCGGCGAATGCCTTGACGGTCGCGCCCCGGACCGCCTGGCGGATGCTTCCCCGGCCAGGACGGGTCGGCATCCGGGGTTCGCAGCGGCGGCGCGACGCTGACCCGGTCGCTCTTGCGGGTAGATCGGTCGGCAGGCCAGGGGCGCGGGCCGGGCAGGCAACTCCCCGCCAGCCTTCTGCAACCCTCGCCCCGACCGCGCGACGTTCCACGGTCCCGGCTGTCGGCCGCCGGCGCGGCGCAGGATCTGGGCCCGGCTTAGCCGTTTGGAAACGCTTCGTTAGGGGAATGCCGTGTCAAATGCCCCCGCGCGACAAGGAATGGGTGCGCCCATGCATGACACCACCGCTTCGGTCCGGCCCGGCGATCCCGCCATGCCGGCCGCCGCGACCCGCGATGACGCGGCGCTGCCCCCGGCGGCCGGCAATGCCGCCGCCATGCACCCTGCCAGGGCAGGCGACAACCTGCGCGACGCCCTGCTCGACAGCCGCCAGCGCTGGCGCGACCTGGTCATCCAGGCGGCGGATTTCGCCTTCGAGACCGACGAATGGGGCCGCTTCGTCTTCGTCGTGCCCGATCCGGCGCTCGGCTGGTCCGCCTCCATGCTGGTCGGCCAGCCGGCCGAGCTGTTGCTCGCCGACGGCGCCGAACGCACCAGCTTCAACCCGTTCCGCGTCGGCGTGGCGGTGCGGCGGCGGCGCGCCTGGCTGAAACGCGGCGACGGCGGCGTCGCCAGCCTCACCTTCGCCGCGGCACCGTTGCTCGACCCGCAGGGACGGGTCGTCGGCGCCCGCGGCATCGGCCTCGACGTCACCGAATACGACGGCCACGAGGCTCAGGTCGCCGCCGCGTTCCGGCGCGGCGAGGTGCTGGACCACATCCTCTGGCGGATGGGGCAGGAGGTGCTGGCCCCGCGCATGATGCGCGGTGCGCTGGACGCGCTGGTCAACGCATTGGGCGCGGAAGGCGCCGGGGTGGTCGTGCAGCCGGGCGACGCCGTTGCGGCGACCCTGGCGTACCAGGCGGGCGGCGGTGGCACCGCGGTGCTGGATGTCGCGGCGGGGTTGCTGCAACGCGGTGCCGTCGCCGCGGGCCAGGCGAACAATGACGACGGGCGCCGGGTGCTGGTCTCGCCCTGCCAGCCGCGCTTCGGCGACCCCGCCTGCCTGGCGGTGTGGCGCGTCGCCGGCGCCCGCCCCTGGGACAACGAGGACCGGCTGTTGCTCGCCGCCGCGGCCAACCTGATCCGCTTCGTGCTGGAGCATGAGGCCATCCAGCGCGAAATGGCGCGGCAGGCCCGCACCGACCCGCTGACCGGATTGCTCAACCGGCGCGCCTTCCTGGAAGAGAGCGCCCGCTGCGCCGAGCGGCTGGACCGCGAGGAGATGCCGGGCACCCTGATGTTCGTCGACCTCGACAACTTCAAGGTGGTGAACGACCAGATGGGCCACGAGATGGGCGACCAGGTGCTGATGCACACCGCCACGCTGCTGCGCAACGTGGTGCGGCCGACGGATCTGGTAGCCCGCCTCGGCGGCGACGAGTTCGCGGTCTGGCTGAACGGCGCCGACCACATGACGGCCGCCGAACGCGCCGAACAACTGCGGACCCAGGTGCCACGCGAGATGAGCGAGCTTGCCGGCAGCCCGACACTGCGTCTGGGCGTGTCGATCGGCATCGCCACGCGGCACCACGGCAGCCTGGAACCGATCGACAGCGTGATGCGCCGCGCCGACATGGCGATGTACGAGGTCAAGCATCAGGGCCGCGGCCACTGGCTGGTGGCGCCGGAGGGGCCGACGTGACGCACATGGCCCGAAGAGCTGACGCATTGGCGCCGCCGTCGTCGTCACGCCGGGCCCCGGGCATGCGACGCGGGCACCGGCATGCCGATGCTGCGGCGCCCCTGCGTCACTGTCAGGGGCGGCCGGCATGACCCGCACCGCCCCGAATTTGGCTGCGCCCGACTTGTCGCCGCTCAGTCTGTCGCCCGACGAGGTGAAGCGGGTTCGCCAGGGCGCCGATGAGCATGCCGAACCGGAGGTGCTCCAGATGCTGGCGACCGACCGGTCGGTGACAGTCCGGGCGGCCCTGGCGTTGAATCCGGCGTCACCGTCGCAGGTCAACCGCGCGCTCGCCCAGGACCCCGATGAGCGTGTCCGTATCCTGCTGGCGCGCCGGCTGGCCGGGCTGGTGCCCGGTCTCGCCGCCGAGGAGCAGGTGCGGCTGCAACGGCAGACGTACGAGACATTGACCGCTCTGGTGACCGATGCGGCGGTGCGGGTGCGCGCCGCGGTCGCCGACGTGCTGAAGGACATGCCGCAGGCGCCCCGCGCGCTGATCCTGCAACTGGCGCAGGACCAGACGGTGATGGTCAGTGCGCCGATCATTCGCTTCTCCCCCCTGCTGACCACCGACGATCTGCTCTCGCTGATCGCCGAGGCACGCTCGCCGGGAACCGTGATCGCGGTGGCCGGACGGCCAGGGATCGACACACAGGTGTCCGATGCCATCGCGGCGACGGCGGACAGCGCGGCAATCCGTGCGCTGCTGTGCAACCGGACGGCGCAGATCCGCGAGGCCACGCTGGACGCGCTGGTCGCCGGCGCGGCCGATCATCAGGATTGGCACGAGCCGCTGGTGAACCGCCCCGGCCTGCCGCCGCGCGCCGCCCGCGCGCTGGCGGACATCGTCGCGACGAACCTGCTCGAGGTGCTCGCCCAGCGTGCCGACCTGCCGCCGGCGCTCGCGGCGGAAATGCACGACCGGCTCGCCGCGCGGCTCGATGCGGCGGGTCCTGCGCCGCGGGTCCGCGAGCCGACGATGGATGAGGCGCTGGCCGAGGCCCATGGCCTGGCGCGGGCCGGCCGCCTGAACGAGGACACGGCGCTGGAGACGGCGCGGCGCGGCGACGCGCAGTTTGCCGCGGCGTTGCTGGCCGTGGCGGCCGGCGTGCCGGTGTCGGTGGTGGATCGTGCGGCCTCGCTGCGCAGCGCCAAGGGCCTGGTCAGCCTGGCGTGGAAGGCCGGGTTCAGCATGCGCGCGGCGGGTGCGTTACAGACGCTGTTGGGGCGCCTCGGTCCGGATGCCATCCTGCCCCCCGGACCGGGCGAGGGTTTCCCACTCGCCGTCGAGGAGATGCGCTGGCAGTTGGATTTTCTCGGACGAATGGGCCGCTAACCCCTCTCCCACGCGATGGGAGAGGGCAGGGTGAGGGTGTCGCCTGCGCCCCGCTGCACCCTCACCCTCGATGCTCCGCATCTCGACCTCTCCCGCTTCGCGGGAGAGGTTGTTAGCGGGGCGCCATGCGCAGGGCGCCGTCCAGGCGGATCACCTCGCCATTAAGGAACCGATTGGTCGCGATGTGCTCCACCAGTGCGGCGAACTCCTCCGGCAGCCCGAGACGCGGCGGATACGGGACACTTGCCGCCAGGCTCTGCTGCACCTCGGGTGGCAGCCCCTCCACCATCGGCGTGTGGAACAGGCCCGGCGCGATGGTCATCACCCGTACCCCGGCGCGCGCCAGTTCACGCGCCGCCGGCAGGGTCATGCCGACCACGCCGCCCTTCGACGCAGCATAGGCCGCTTGCCCGACCTGCCCTTCATAGGCCGCGATCGAGGCGGTATTGACGATCACGCCGCGCTCGCCCTCTTCCAGCGGCTCCAGTGCCGACATCGCCGCCGCCGACAGCCGCAGCATATTGAAGCTGCCGATCAGGTTGACGCGGATCACCCGCTCGAACGCCGCCAGTGGCAACGGCCCGTCGCGTCCGACGATGCGTCCCGCGGTGCCGACCCCGGCGCAGTTCACCAGCATGCGTTCCACGCCGTGCGCCGCGCGCGCCTCGGCCAGCGCCGTCTCGGCCGATACCGGGTGAGCCACGTCGCACGCCACGCCCAGGCCGCCGAACCGCGCCGCGCTCGCCACCGCCGCATCATGATTGATGTCCAGCACGGCGACCCGGCAGCCGGCCCGCGCCAACAGCGCCGCTGTCGCCGCGCCCAGGCCGGAGCCCCCGCCGGTCACCACCGCCGCCTGTCCTCGCAGCAACATGCATCGTCTCCCACGGTTCGCCGATCACCCAGTGTAGCGGCTGGGTCGGCGTCATCCCAACCCGATCAGAGCCGGGGCCAGGGCTGCCGGTACCCGTTCCGGCGCCGCCATCCCATCCAGCCCCATCTGCGCCAGCCACGCGGCGAACTCCGGTGCCGGTTGCAAACCCAGCACCCCGCGCAGATACAGCGCGTCGTGGAACGAGGTGCTCTGGTACGACAGCATCACGTCGTCCGCCCCCGGCACGCCCATCACGTAGGTGACGCCGGCGACGCCGAGCAAGGTCAGCAGCGCGTCCATGTCGTCCTGGTCGGCCTCGGCGTGGTTGGTGTAGCAGACATCCACCCCCATCGGCAGGCCGAGCAATTTGCCGCAGAAATGATCCTCCAGCCCGGCGCGGGTGATCTGCTTGCCGTCGTACAGGTATTCCGGCCCGATAAACCCGACGACGCTGTTCACCAGCAACGGCGAGAACGCCCGTGCCACCGCGTAGGCGCGCGCCTCCAGTGTCTGCTGGTCCACGCCATGATGTGCCCCGGCGGAGAGCGCGCTACCCTGGCCGGTCTCGAAATACATCACGTTGTCGCCCAGCGTGCCCCGGCGCAGCGACAACGCCGCGTCGCGCGCCTCGCGCAGCAGGGCCAGCGAGATGCCGAAGCCACGGTTCGCCGCCTCGGTGCCGCCGATCGACTGGAACACCAGGTCGACCGGAGCGCCGGCCTCGATGGCGCGCAGTGTGGTGGTGACGTGCGCCAGCACGCAGGTCTGCGTCGGGATGGCGTAGCGCTCGCGGATGGTGTCCAGCATGGTCAGCAGCGCCACGGTCGCCGCGATGCTGTCGGTGGCCGGATTCACGCCGATCACCGCGTCGCCGGCGCCGAGCAGCAGCCCGTCCAGCGTGGACGCCGCCACGCCGAGCGGATCGTCGGTCGGATGGTTCGGTTGCAGCCGCACCGACAGCCGGTTGGGCAGCCCGATCGTGTTGCGGAACCGGGTGACCACCCGGCACTTCGCCGCCACCGCCACCAAGTCCTGCAACCGCATGATCTTGCTGACCGCGGCGACGATTTCGGGGGTCAGGCCGGGACGCAGCGCGGCCAGTGCCTCGGGCGTCGCGGCCAGCAGGTGCTCGCGGAATTCCCCCACGGTCTGCGCGGCGATCGGGGCGAAGGCGGCGGGGGCATGCGTGTCCAGGATCAGCCGCGTGACCTCGTCCGCCTCGTAGGGGACCAGCGGATCGGCCAGGATCGCGGGCAACGGGGTGTCGGCCAGCGCCATCTGCGCCGCCACCCGCTCGGCCGCGCTCTCGGCTGCCAGCCCGGCCAGGGCGTCGCCGGAACGGAATGGCGTCGCCCGCGCCAGCAGCGTGCGCAGATCGGGGAAGACGTAGCGTGTCCCGGCGATGCTGTGGGCGTAGGGCAGCGGCAACCTCCCGCGTCGTCGTCGTGTACCTGTCCCGCCTGCGGCGGGTGAGGTGTGCCCATAGCCGGAAAATACCGCCAGCTGTGAGCAGGTTCACAGCCGGGCGTCGCCTCCGGGCCCATCATGCCCGCAACCTGGCCGTCACGCGCCAGCCCTGGAGGAGGCCGATCATGCCAATGTCCGCTGCCGCTTTCACTGCCGTCGAGGCCCTGCGTGCCGAGCAACGCTCGCGCTTGGGCAGCCCGATGCTGCCGCGCCTTTGGCGGGCGGCGCGCGGCGAGTGGCAGCGCCGGCGGGATCGTGCCATCGCGCAGAGCGTCTACCGGCTTGGCCATGCGGGCGTGAGTGCGGACTTCCGCACGGCGTGCGAGCGGCGCTGATCGTCCGGACATAAGGGGCGCGGACAGCCGGTTCGGCTGCCGTGGAGCCGTGTGCGTCATTCGCGCCAAGCCTGCGCCCGCGAAGGCTGGGGCAGGACCCCCAGGACGCCTGACTCTCCGACCCCGCTTTCGCAGCGGGCGGCGCCTCTCAGCCACAGCGGCAGACCCGTCAGCAAGGCCGACAGGCGCATCGTTGGCAGAAGCCGGCAGCGTCTCACAGGCCTTGGGGGTTCAACGCCGCGTCCTCGACCACCTCTCCGTAGCGGTAGTTGCTGATCACCACGAGGTAGGTATCCGCCTCGCCTAGCTTCGCCAGCGAGTTGGCGATGATGCCGCGATCCGCGATCGCCGGATCCCTCTCCATCATCAGCGGCAGCACGCCTTGGCCTTCGATCGCGTCGCGCACCGCCTCCCGGCACCCGCGCCGGTCCCGAAAACTGCTCGACACCACCACCTTGAAGACAACGTGCGCCATGCGCGCCTCGCTACCGCTTCGATGCGGGTGCTGTGCAACGCGTTCGGATGGTGGTGCATTGGGATTTATGCGCTGGCAGGTGCGGCATGCGGCTGGCGTCTAAACGCCGAGGCGATTGAATTGCCACGCCCGAATAGCACCGCCCCTGCGGATGACCCCAGGACCAGGCGACCACGTCGCCTCACCGCGGCCGACTCCGGACATAACCCCCTGGACTCTGCCTCCCCCATCGGCTAAACGCCCGCGCTTCATCGGAACGCGGGAGATCACGCTGCCCCCCTGGGCGGCCGGTCGCATGCACCGCGGTCCCCGGTAGTCGGAAGGACCTGGGATCATGGCGAAGAAAATCGTCGGCTACATCAAATTGCAAATCCCCGCCGGCAAGGCGAACCCGTCGCCGCCGGTCGGCCCCGCGCTGGGCCAGCGCGGCCTGAACATCATGGCCTTCGTCAAGGAATTCAACGCCACCACCCAGAACATGGAGCCGGGAATGCCGGTGCCGGTGGTGATCACCGCGTACGCCGACCGCACCTTCAGCTTCATCATGAAGACCCCGCCCAACACGTATTTCCTGATGAAGGCGGCGAAGATCGACAAGGGCACCACCGCCGCCGGCAAGTCCGCCTCGGTCGGCCGGGTCACCCAGAGCCAGTTGCGCGAGATCGCCGAGATCAAGATGAAGGACATGAACGCCAACGACATCGAGGGCGCGGTGCGCATGCTGGCCGGTTCGGCTCGCTCGATGGGCCTCACCGTGGTGGAGGGCTGAGCCATGGCAAAGACGGGAAAGCGGCTGAAGGCGATCCAAGCGGGGTTCGATAAGACCAAGACCTACCCGCTGCCCGAGGCGATCAAGCTGGTGAAGCAGAACGCGCGGGCGAAATTCGACGAGACGGTCGAGATGACGATGAACCTCGGCATCGACCCGCGCCACGCCGACCAGATGGTGCGCGGGCTGATCTCGCTGCCGAACGGCACCGGCAAGACGGTGCGGGTGGGCGTGTTCGCCCGCGGCCCGAAGGCGGAGGAAGCGCAGGCCGCCGGCGCCGACGTGGTCGGGGCCGAGGACCTGGCGGAAAAGGTGCAGGCCGGCGACATCGCGTTCGACCGCTGCATCGCGACGCCGGACATGATGGGCGTGGTCGGGCGGCTGGGTAAGATCCTCGGGCCGCGCGGGCTGATGCCGAACCCCCGCCTGGGCACCGTGACGATGGACCTCAAGGGCGCCATCAGCGCGGCCAAGGGCGGCCAGGTCGAGTTCCGCGCCGAGAAGGCGGGTATCATCCATGCCGGCATCGGCAAGGCCAGCTTCGACGAGGACAAGCTGCTGGCGAATGCCAAGGCGCTGGCGGATGCGATCCAGAAGGCCAAGCCGGCCGGTGCCAAGGGCACCTATGTACAGAAGGTGGCGCTGAGCTCCACCATGGGCCCGGGCGTCCGGGTGGACGCGGCCACGCTCGCCAACTGATCGAGATACGCCGTCCCGTCGGGCGAGGCCCCGGCGGGCGGTGCGCAGGGGGTGCCCCGTAGGGGGAACTTCCCGAACCTGTCCGAGACCGTTCGTGACCCCTCGCGGGGTCTTAAGGGGCCGCAAGGCACGCGCGCGGGAGACGGGGAAGCCAGAGCATCGCCCCGCGGCATCCCGGAGATCATCCGGAACCGCGGGAATGGCCTCCGGATCAAGTCCGGGGGCAAGCTTTGGTGGTTCCGGCTATGGACAGGCGAACCGGATCGCATCGGCGCCTGCCCCGGGTCTGACCCGGTGGTGCGTCCCGCTGCGGTCCTTGGGCAACCCGGCCAGGTGCGGTTCGCCGCACCCGGCCAGACTGGAGACGAGACTTGGACCGTACGGAGAAGCGGGAGTTCGTCGCCGGGCTCAATGCCGCGCTTGCCGCCACCACGATGATCGTCGTGACCCGCAACCAGGGTCTCACGGTCGCCGAGGCGACGGAGCTCAGGCGTCGGATGCGGGCCGCGGGGGCGACCTTCAAAGTCGCGAAGAACCGGCTGACCCACCTCGCTCTGGAAGGGACCCGATTCGACGGCCTCAAGCCCATGCTGAAGGGACCGACCGCGCTCGCCTGGGCGCAGGACCCGGTGGCAGTGGCCAAGGCGGCCGTCGAGTTCGCCAGGACCAACGAGAAGCTCGTGTTGATCGGTGGGGCGCTTGGCCCCCGGACGCTGGATGCGACCGGGGTGCGAGCACTCGCCGAGCTGCCGAGCCTGGATGTGCTGCGTGCCCAGATCGTGGGGATGATTTCCACCCCCGCGACCCGGATCGCCGGCGTGCTCCAGGCCCCGGGCGGGCAACTCGCACGCGTCTTTGGCGCCCTCGCCAGGAAGCATGAGGAGGGCGATGCCGTTGCCGCTGCCGCGTGATCACGAAACTGTGACCGCATGGCAACGCTGCGCGCAAGCGTGAAGATAGCCGGGGTACCCGGCTTGCATGGAACCAACCAAAGTCTAGATTAAGGGACACACGAACATGGCCGATCTGCAAAAGCTGGTGGACGAGCTGTCCAGCCTCACGGTGCTGGAAGCGTCGGAGCTCTCGAAATTGCTCGAAGAGAAGTGGGGCGTTTCTGCCGCTGCGCCGGTTGCGGCGGCTGCCGCGCCTGCCGCCGCCGCGGCTGCCGCTGCGCCGGCCGAGGAGCAAACCGAGTTCACCGTCATCCTGGCCAAGGCGGGCGACAAGAAGATCAACGTGATCAAGGAGATCCGGACCATCACGGGGCTCGGCCTGAAAGAGGCCAAGGACCTGGTGGAAGGCGCGCCGAAGACGGTAAAGGAAGGCGTGAACAAGGAAGAGGCCGCCAAGCTCCGCAAGATGCTGGAGGATCAGGGCGCCGCCGTGGAGGTCAAGTAGCACGGCTGAACGGGCAC
>JBEKNT010000199.1:0-11910 GCA_049522565.1 Acetobacteraceae bacterium | reverse complement strand
ACCTGCACGAAGATATAAGCGAACAGAGCGCCCAGCATGAACAGCTCGCCGTGGCCAAAGTTCACGATGGCCGTGGCGCGAAACAGGACCGTCATGCCGAGCGCCACCAGGGCATAGATGCTGCCCTGGGAAATGCCGCTGGTGACCAATTGCAGGAACATGGCGTTCGCCGGGCGAGGGATGCCGTCAGTTGCCTTTCTCGTCGCTCCAGCGCTTCAAGGCGATGATCTTGTCGCCTTCAAAGCGGCGCATGACGCCCTCCTTCGCGCCGTCGTGGTCAGCGGGTGAAAAATTGATCGGTCCGGCTTCCACTCCGGAGTCGAAGTTCTGCAGTTTGTCGAGCGCCGCGAGGAAGCCCGCCCGGGTCACGTCCGGACCCAGCCCTTGCAGTACGTGGAAGATCACGCGCGTTCCCGCCATGCCGACGAAGGTGTAGGTGTCGATCGTTTCGTTCGGATAGTACTTCTGGAAGATCCCCCGCGGTTCCGCAAGTTCCGGTCCATCGACTGGGCCAGCCAGGTGGTAATACACGTACAGGTTCTTCAGCGCGGCGGGATTGCCGACCCGCTTCAGCGTGTCTTCCAGGCTGACGCCGGAATTCCCGAACACCGGTATCTGCATGCCGTACTTGAACCCATCGCGCATGAAGATCGCCAGTTCGGCGGGATAAAGCATGGCCAGCACAACCTGCGCGCCGGAGTTGCGCAATTGGAGTACTTGCGGTGTCGCATCCATCGACCCGCGTTCCATCCGCAGCTCGGCGATCGGCTGGATGTGGTATTTGCTCTCCAGCCGCTGCAACGCCGGCTCGCGATACGACTTTCCCCAATCGTCGCTGTGGCTGATGATGGCGATCTTGGTTATGCCAGGCTTGCTCATCGCGAAATCGACCATCACGTTCACATTGTCGGATGCGGTGGTCGATGCCTGGAAGATCGTTGGCTGCGCGGGAGTCGCGATCTCGGTCGCCGCCGCGCCTACCACCATCCAGGGCACGCCGGCTTTGATGATCTCCGGCTTGACGGCCAGCGACACACCGCTGCAAACGCCACCGTCGATCATGAAGACCTTGTCCTGGTACAGCAGCTTCTTGACCGCCGCGACACCCTTGATCGGGTCACAGGCGTCGTCCTCGGCGATGATCTCGATCTTTCGCCCGTTGATGCCGCCGTGGGCATTGACATCCTTCATCAGAGCCTCGGCGCCCAACAGGATATGCCCGTACAATGACGCCGGCCCGGTCAGCGGACCGAACATGCCGATCTTGATCGTGTCCGGCGTGACACCCTGTTCGTCGGCCCGGGCCGGGCCGGATAGCGTGAGGCCGGCGGCAAGCATGCCGGCGGCAAGCGTGATCCCTCGCATGAGCAATCGTCCCTGTCAGTTTGTTGGCAGCATCCGTGCAAGCTCGGCTTTCAGCACCTTGCCCGCCGAGTTTTTGGGTATCGCGTCCACGAAAACCACGATTTCCGGCACCTTGTAGCGCGCGAGCCGTGCAGCGCAGATCGCCCGCAACTCCGGTTCCCCGATCGGCCCGGCGCGCACCACGAACGCCGCGACTTGCTCGCCGAACTCGGCGGACGGAGCGCCGATCACCGCGGCTTCGGCGACGGCCGGCGCATCCAGCAGCACTTGCTCGATATCGGCCGGATAGATGTTCACGCCGCCGCGGATGATCATGTCCTTGGCCCGCCCGCGCAGGTACAGGTAACCGTCGGAATCGAATGACGCGAGGTCGCCAGGATAGAACCACCCGTCGCGGAACGCAGCGCTGCCGTCGCCCATGTGGTAGTGATCCGGCGAGGCCGGGCTGCGATAGCGCAACTGGCCTATTGCATCCGCCGGCAGTGATCGATGGTCGTCGTCCACCACTTCGACATTGACGCCGAAGCACGGCCGCCCCACCGATCCGCCATGCGCGGCGTAATCGTCTGGCGACAGCAGGGAAACGCCACCCGCCTCGGTCGATGCGTAGTATTGGAAGAGATTGGGGGTCAATCGCTCGCGGATGGCACGGGCTTCCGCCGCATACAGCGCCGACCCGCTGGAGATCAGGGCGCGCAGGCGGGGGAATGCCAGGCCGGCAAAATCGTGCTGCAACAGCCGGCGCATCAGTGTCGGCACCAGGAACATCGACGTGCCCTGCGACTGCGAAACGAAATCCACCAGCTCCTGCGGTTCATAGGGGGGCGGGAACAGACAGGCGGTGCCGCCGGCAAAGATCATCGCCAGAACGAAGGCGCGACCGCCGCCGAAATACAGCGGTGTCGCCGTGACGAAACGGTCGGACGAGCCAAGCCCGATATCGATCCAGTACACCATGAAGCGGTTGGTGAACTGCCGGTGCGTGAGCCGCGGTCCTTTCGGCAGGCCGGTGGTGCCGGACGACAGCGACAGGACCATCGGCGAGTCATCGGTTACCGCCGCGTCGCTATGCGGCGTGTCGGAACCGGCGAACCAGTCCTCCGCCGGCCGCAGCCAATCCACCGGCGCGGCGCTCTGGTCGGTCAGCACCGCGTTGGCGGCAAAACGTTCGACCACCGCACTGGTCTCGCCAAGGTTCCAGCGCCGGTCGAGCGGCAGCAGCACCGCGCCGATGCGTCCCAGCGCGAGCAATACCACGACATGCCGCGCGTCGTCGGCCAGCGAGACCCCGACCAGATCGCCGCGCCCGATGCCGCGTGCGGTCAGCGCGTGGCACACCCCATCCACGATGCGATCCAGCGACCCATAGCTGATGCTGCCGCCACGTTCGACGATCGCGTCCTTGGTGGGGCGATAGCGCGCGTGCCAGCGCAGCATGTCGGCGACGGTCATTGCAGGTTTTCCATCCCGGACACTTGCCTTACGCGGGAAGTTTGTAGAGCCGCGCCGCGTTGTCGCGCAGCAGCTTGCGCAGCGAACCTGGGCGCAGGGCGAGCGCCTCGATCTCCTGCATGGTCCGCTCGAAGCCCAGGACCGGGAAATCGGTTCCGAACAACACCTTGTCCTGGCCGTAGGTGTTTATGTAGTTGATGAAACTCGCAGGCCAGTAGCGCGGGCTGTGCGCGTCGCAGCCAATATGGACATTGGCGTGCTTCCAGGCCATCGCGATCATCTCGTCGGTCCACGGGATGCCGATATGGATGCCGACCAGCTTCAACTCCGGCAGGTCGCACGCGACGGCATCCAGCGTGATCGGCTGGCCGACGCTGCGGCACGGATAGTCGCGCGCATAGATCATCGACTGGCCGACCTGCATCTGGATCGGCACGTCCAGCTCGCAGCACTTGGCGTAGAACGGATAATATTTCGCGTGGTCCGGCGCCAGCTCGAACCAGTGCGGATACAGATGCGCACCGATGAAGCCGTATTCGCGCACCGCGCGTTCCAGCTCGCGCACGCCGCGCATTCCCTCATACGGATCGATGCCGGCAAGACCGCTGAATCGGTCGGGATACCGCTGCACCGCGTCGTACACCAGGCGGTACGGAATATGATAGGTTGACGGCGGACCCAGGCGACCGGCCTTGGTGGCGATCAGGAAGGCGCGTTCGATGCCGGCGGCGTCCATCCTGGCCAGCATGGCTTCCAGCGTTATACCGTCGATGGCGGCGGCCTCGCCCTTCATCTTGTCCACGAAGAACTCGCCGCGCCATTGCGGCCGCAGGCGTTGCGCCTCCGGCGTCCAGATATTGACCACGGCGTCGATCGCCTTGATATCGCCGATGCTCATGCGGGTTTTCCTGTCAGGCCCATGTGGCGGGCGATGATCTCTCGCTGGATTTCGTTGGCGCCCTCGCCGAAGGAATACAGCCTGGCGTCGCGCCAGTAGCGCTGCATCGGGCTGTCCGTGGCATAGCCGGCGCTGGCCAGGATCTGCATCCCGTGGTCGGTGACGTATTGGAACATCTCGGTGGCGGCGATCTTCGTCATCGCCGCCAGCTCGTCGCTGGGTTCGTCCGCATCCACCACGCGGGCCAGCTCGCGCACCATCAGGCGGGCCTTCTCGACCGCCATCTTCATGTCCACCAGCCGGTGGCGCAATACCTGGAAGCCGGTCAGGCTCTGGCCGAATTGCTTGCGCTCGATCGCGTGGGCGATCGCCAGGTCCAGCGCCGCCCGGGCGCTGCCGACAATGGTTGCCGACAGGCTGGCACGCGAAAATCGCAGCGTGCCGGTTATAGTACGGAAACCGCTGCCGACCTCGCCCAGCCGGTCGGTGTCCGGCACCACGACATCGTCGAAGCCGATGTCCCAGCTCGGCATGCAGTTGTTGCCGACCTTGGGAATGATCGTCATCGACACCCCTGGCGCGGCGCGCGGCACCAGCAGGGCGACCAGTCCGTCACCGACGCGATCACCGGCGATACGACACAAGGTCAGCAGATGATCCGCCTGGCCCGCGTCGCTGATCCAGGTCTTGCGGCCATTCACCCGCCAGCCTTCGGCGACCCGGGTTGCCCGCGTGGTGACCGCGCGAGCATCGGACCCGGCCCCTGGCTCGCTGAGTGCCAAAGCCACCAGCGCGGTGCCGTCAAGCAGTGGTGGCAGCAGCCGATCCTTTTGCGCCGCAGTGCCGAATTGCAGCAGCGGCATGCCGCCGAAGCTGACCACCCGGTTCAGGATCGAGGCGATCGGCTGCGCGTGGTAGCCGATGCTTTCCTGGATGCGACAAAACAGCGACCAAGGCAGGCCGAGGCCACCCACGGCTTCGGGGAACGGCGCGCGGATCAGTCCCATCTCGCCCAACAGCGGCAAATAATCGTAGGGCGGAACATGCTCGGTATCCCGCCGCGCCATCTCGGCCGGTGACAGCCGGGCGCAGAATCGCTCGACCGCTTCGAGAATCGATGCATGCTCTGGCGCCAGCGCGGTCACGCCGCCGCCTCGCGCCGGCCGGGTGCATCCAGGAAGTCCAGCATGCGGGCTACCGTCTGCTGCGCATCGGCCTCAGTGCTCAATCCAGGCGTGATTGCGCAGCTCGCGCACGGCATCAGCGCCGCGACCTGATCAAGGTAGCGCAGCAGCATGTCGGTCCGGGCACAGGTCAGCAATGTCGGAACTGTCACCAGCGGCAACCGCTCCTCCTTGCGGTAGGCGATCGCGGCGCGGTAGGACAGGTGATAGGTGCGGGCGGCCTTGGCCACCTCGACGAACTTGTCGTGCAGCGCATCGGCCGACGGCAATCCGACGTCGCGCCGATGCGCCGCGTCGCGGCGGTACCACGGCCAGAACAGATAGGCGTCGCGCACGAAATTCCAGATCCATAGCAGGTGGCTGCCATCCGGGCTCGGCGTGACGGCCGGCGCGTAATGGGCGAGCATGTCCGCACGCTCATCCGCCGCATAAAGCGACAGGCCATCCAGAATGAGCCGTCGCACCCGCTGAGGATGCCGGATCGCGATTTCCACTGCGATGTTGCCGCCGGTATGGCTGCCGTACAGATCGACGCGCGGTAGTCCGAGCGCATCGAATGCTTCGACATGTGCGGCCACGAACACGTCCAGGGCGGGAGCGTCGCCCGCGGGCGCGCAGGAATCGCCGTTGCCGAGCGTATCCGGCGCGATCACCGGGCGTGTCGCGGCCAGCCGCGCCATCAGTGGCTCCAGCATTTTCGAAGAGCCAGGCGACGGATGGAACATGACCAGGGGAAGCGCCGCTGTGCCGGCCGCACCGGCGCGCCGGTAGTGCACCTGGCCGGCGCGAATGTCGGCAAAGCCACGGCGGATCACCGGCAACGCGGTCATCACTGCCAATCCACGCGGCAGGGGACGGTGCCGGTTGCTTCGCCTGCCGGACGAGCATTGCCGGCCGGTTCCCGCGTCATCGTCCCCAGGCAGCCCATCGACACATCCGTTCCCCTCGATGTGTGGCACTAGTATACAAGATGCGGACGAGACGCGAGTCAAGCCCATTCGTCGGCGTCGCTGCTTTCGGCGGCCGACGGCCCCGAGGCGGTGTTACAAGGCGAACCCGGAACCGGCGATGCCGGCTGGCAGCGTCAGTCGTAGCACCATGTCGCGGTCTGCTCGGAGATGAGACCGCATCAGCGTCTCGGCCCGGTCTGCATCGCCTGCCAATAATGCGGCGATAATCTCGCCATGCTCCCGCAACGCCGGCTGGCCGCGACCATTGCGCAATGTCAAAAGACCGAAGCGGTGCGTGAGATCGGATAATTGCTCCATGAACTTACTCAACCGCGCATTGCGCGCTATGCGAATGATGCGGTCGTGCATAAGAATGGAAAAATTGTAGCCCTGACGCTGGCGGCCGGCGTTCATATGAGCAAGCGCCTGACGGTGGTCGTCCGCGAAGCCGGCGCGATCCTCCTCGCTCATCCGCTCAGCCGCGAGACGCACAGCAAAACCCTCAAGCTGCTCTCGCAACTGGTACACCTCGACGATATCCTGCAACGACAGTTCAGAGACGATGATACCTCGCTGCGGCAGGATGCGGACCAGACCGCCAGTCGCGAGGTCGCGCAGCGCCTCCCGGATCGGAGTCCGGCTGATCTGCAACTCCTCGGCCAACTGGTTTTCCGACAACAGGCTGCCGGGTGCGTAGCGTGAATCCAGAATGCCCCGCTTGATCTCCTCATATGCCTGCTGTCGCAGGGTGTGTGGGGAGGTGAGGGTCATCGATGCCTTCAGAGCCTGTGGGTCAACCAAGTTGTATCCCAGTCGAATTCCACTTGCAACAGCGGTCTTTGTTGCGCACCCGCGCGTTCCGGACCACTGGCTGAAGCGAGCCGCAATCATCAACGGCTCGGATCCCGATCGTCAAGCCGAACCCGGCGCAGAACGCCTGCCCGATCGACAGCCCACCCGCACGAGGTAATAAACCCGGCCGGTCGGAAAGTGCGAGGCGACACCGTTTGACACCCCAATTCGCCCGCCCGTAGAGTCCGCTGCGAGGAGATGGCCATGACGACATTTGCCGATGGCGCGATCGATTGCGACATCCATCCCGGTGTGCCTGACATCAAGCAGTTGCTGCGCTATATGGAGCCGTTCTGGCAGGAATCCTTCGTCGCGCGCGGGCTCGACGGGTTCGACATGATGAGCTATCCGCTCAACGCGCCGATCACCTGCCGGCCGGACTGGCGCGTGTCGGGTCAGCGCCCGGGTGGCGCGCTTGGCGACATGCAGCGCGACGCGCTGGATGCGTTCGGCATCAGCCTTGCCATCTGCAACCCGCTGACCGGCGGTCAGGTTTCCGCAAGCGAGAGCATGGGCGCGGCGATCTGTTCCGCCGTGAACGACTGGATGATCGAGAACTGGCTCGACAAGGACACGCGGCTGCGCGCCTCGATCGTGGTTCCCGCCCAGGCGCCCTATCTCGCGGTCGAGGAGATCGAGCGCCGCGCCGGCGACCGGCGCTTCGTGCAGATCCTGATGCCGGTGGCCTGCGAGATGATGCTCGGCCGCAGCTATTACTGGCCGATCTACGAAGCCGCGGTGAAGCACGACCTGCCGATCGGCCTGCACGCCGGCAGCATGTATCGGTATGCGCCGACGTCCACCGGCTGGCCGTCGCATTTCCTGCATGATTACGTGGCGCATTCGAACACGTTCGAGGACCAGTTGCTGTCGCTGATCAGCAACGGCATCTTCACCAAATTCCCCAGCCTGCGCGTGGTGCTGATCGAGTCCGGCGTCACCTGGTTGCCGGGCTTCATCTGGCGCGCCGTCAAGACCTGGCGCGGCGTGCGGGCGGAGGTGCCATGGGTCAACCGCTCGCCCGCCGACATCCTGCGCGAGAACGTGCGGCTGACCACGCAGCCGATCGACGCGCCGCCTGACCCGAAGGTGATCGAGCGGCTGATGGAGCAAATCGACAGCGATCGGATGCTGCTGTTCGCTTCGGACTATCCGCACTGGCAGTTCGAGGGTGACGCGGTCCTGCCGGGCGGGCTGTCGCCGGCGCTGCTGCAACGCATCCGCGTCGACAATCCGCTGGAAACCTATCCGCGCCTGAAGGAGACCGTGCAATGAACGCGCCCGTCAGCGTGTTGGAGCAACGCCAACAGTCCGGCCAGTTGCTGGGCATTATCGATTGCGATGTGCATCCGTTCCCGAAGCCGGGCGCGCTGGAGCAATACATGCCGGAGCGCTGGCGCAAACATCTGGCGCAGTACGGCAAGTTCAACACCAGCGCATACGCCGAGCGCGGCCTCTATCCGCGGTTCCAGCCGTTCCTGTCGCGGCGTGATTCGTTTCCGCCCGGTGGCGGGGCGCCCGGTTCCGATGTCGGCTTCATCCGCGAGCAATTGCTGGATCAGTACAACATAGCCTATGGCGTGCTGGAGCCGTTGCTCGGCGGCAACTCGTCGCGCAACCTGGATGAGGCGGCGGTGCTGTGTTCCGCGATGAACGACTGGCAGATTTATGAATTCACCGATCCTGAACCGCGGCTGCGGGCCTCGATCCTGGTGCCGCAGGACGATCCGGAGGCCGCGGTGAAGGAGATCGAGAAGCGGGCCGGCGACTGGCGGTTTGCGCAGATCCAGCTTGGTTCGAAGACGTCGGAGCCGATCGGCCGCCGGCGCTACTGGCCGATCTTCGCCGCAGCGCAGGCGAACAACCTGTCGATCGGGCTGCATGTGGGCGGGACGTTCGCCAGCGCTCCATCGGCCGGCGGTTGGCCGCAGTTCTATATCGAGGAACATCACGGCCTGGTCCATTCGATGCAGAACCAGGTGACCAGCCTGATCCTGGAAGGCGTGTTCGAGGCGTTTCCCAAACTGAAGGTCGTGATGATCGAGGGCGGCTTTGCCTGGGTGCCGACGCTGGGCTGGCGGCTGGATGCGCATTGGGCGAAGATGCGCGACGAGGTGCCACAGGTGAAGCGCCCGCCATCCGAATACATGCGGACCAATATCTGGTATGCTACCCAGCCGGTGGAAGAGCCGGAACATCCCGAGGACCTGCGCCAGGTGTTCGAATGGATCGGCTGGGACCGCATGGTGTATTCCAGCGACTATCCGCACTGGGACTTCGACGATCCGTACCTCGCGTTCCGCTTCCAAATGACGGAGCAGGAGAAGCGGATGCTGTATCGGGATAACGCGCTGGACGTGTACAGCTTTCGTTGAGACGTACGCACGATAGGCTCCCCCTCCCTCAAGGGGAGGGGAGTCATCCCTTCTCTGAAGGAGACCGTCCGATGAATGCGCCCGTGAACGTCCTGGAGCGGCAAGGAACGACCGACCAGCGGCTCGGCATCATCGATTGCGACATCCATCCCTATCCGAAGGCTGGCGCGATCAACCAGTACTTGTCGGAGCGTTGGCGCAAGCACGTCGCAGAGTACGGAAAATTCAACTGCGGGCCGTATGCCGATCGCGGCACCTATCCGCGTTTTTCGCCCAACACGTCACGCCGCGATTCCTGGCCGCCGTCCGGCGGGCCGCCCGGCTCCGATGTCGATTTCATCCGCGAGCAACTCCTCGACCCGTACAACATCGTCTTCGGTGTCCTTGAACCGCTGCTCGGCGGCAACACGTCGCGCAACCAGGACGAAGCCGCGGCGTTGTGCACCGCGATGAACGAGTGGCAGGCCTGCGAGTTCGTCGATCCGGAACCTCGGCTGCGCGCCTCGATCCTGGTGCCGCAGGACGATCCCGCAGCGGCGGTGAAGGAAATCGAGAAGCGCGCCGGCGACTGGCGGTTCGCGCAGATCCAGCTTGGCTCGAAGACGTCGGAGCCGCTCGGCCGCCGCCGCTACTGGCCGATCTTCGCGGCGGCGCAGGCGAACAATCTGTCGATCGGCTTGCATATCGGCGGCACGCAGAGCAGTGCACCGTCCGCCGGCGGCTGGCCGCAGTTCTACATCGAGGATCATCACGTGCTGATCCACTCGATGCAGAACCAGGCGGCGAGTATGATCCTGGAAGGCGTGTTCGAGGCATTTCCGAAATTGAAGGTCTGCCTGATCGAGGGCGGCTTCGCCTGGGCACCAAGCTGGGGGTGGCGACTCGACAATCACTGGGCGAAGATGCGGGGCGAAGTACCGCAAGTGAAGCGGCCGCCGTCGGAATACATGCGGACCAATCTGTGGTTTGCCACCCAGCCGGTAGAGGAGCCGGAACATCCCGGCGACCTGCGCCAGGTCTTCGAATGGATCGGCTGGAACCGCATGGTGTATTCCAGCGATTATCCGCACTGGGACTTCGACGATCCCAACCACGCCTTCGGTTTCCAGATGACGGAACAGGAAAAGCACATGCTGTTCCGCGACAATGCGCTGAACGTCTATACGTTCCGGTGAGGCTCGTCCGATGAAGCTGCCGCGCGAATCGCCGGCGTCGTTGCCCGCGGCCCCCGGCGCCTGATGCTGCCCGCGCTGTTCATCAGCCACGGATCGCCGATGCTGGCGCTGGAGCCGTCTCCGGCGCGTGAATTCCTGGCCGGGCTTGGCGCTACGTTGCAACGGCCGCGCGCGATCCTGGTCGCGTCGGCACATTGGGAAACCGCGCGACCGCTCGTCAATGCGGTCGCGGTGAACGAGACGATCCACGACTTCTACGGCTTTCCGCCGGCGCTGTTCGCGATGCGCTATCCGGCGCCGGGCGATCCGGCCCTGGCGCAGCGCGTCGCGGAGCTGCTGCGGGACGCCGGGTTCGAAACGACGCTCGACTCCGCGCGAGGGCTGGATCACGGCGCCTGGGTGCCCCTGACGCTGATGTATCCGGCGCACGACATACCCGTGCTGCAACTATCGATGCAGACGCCGCTTGGGCCGGAGCATCACCTGCGTCTCGGTCGTGCGGTGGCAGCGTTGCGCGGCGAGGACGTGCTGGTGATCGGCTCCGGTTCGTTCACGCATAATCTCGGCCGGCTGCGTCGTGTCGAACCGGACGCCGCTCCGCCGGCGGACGTGGTGGCGTTTGCCGACTGGATGCACGCGGCATTGCAGGACGATCGCGTCGACGATCTGCTGGCCTATCGCCGCAAAGCACCCTATGCTGCGGTGCAGCACCCGACGGACGAGCATCTGCTGCCGCTGTTCGTTGCGCTGGGTGCGGCGGGCGACAAGGCACGGGCCACGCGGCTACACGCCAGCACCACGTATGGCGCTCTGCGCATGGACGCCTACGCCTTCGGCTGAAGGACTCACGCGGCACGGCACGAGGTGACGGTGGAGCGCCTGCTGGCAGGCTATCGGCGATTTCGTGGCGCAGGCTGGCCGGAGCGGCGTCGCCTGTTCGAAGCCTTGGCAGAGCAAGGCCAGCGGCCACGGGCGATGGTGATCGCCTGCGCTGACAGCCGGGTCGATCCCGGGATGATCTTCGATGCTGGTCCGGGCGAGCTGTTCATCGTGCGCAACATCGCCGCGCTGGTGCCGCCTTACGCGCCGGATGGTGCGTATCACGGAACCAGCGCGGCGTTGGAGTTCGGCGTGCGCGTGCTGGAGGTACGCGACCTGATGGTGCTCGGCCACGGCCTGTGTGGCGGTGTGCGAGGCCTGCTGCACGGCCTGCCGGACAACGCGCAGGATTTCGTAGCGTCGTGGATCGCCATCGCGGCGCCGGTGCGGCTGCGCGCGCTGGCCTGCGACTCGCCGGAGCAACAGCAACTGCATGGCGAGCATGAGGTGGTGAAGCTGTCGCTGGCGAACCTGCGGCAATTCCCATGGATTGCCGAGCGGGAGGCAGCCGGCCACCTGACGCTGCATGGCGCGCATTTCGACGTGCGCACCGGAGAGCTGAGCGTGCTGGGTAATGACGGGCGGTTCGCTGCGGTGGGATAGGCGGGCGGCGATGTGCCATCTCCGCTACAGTCGCCGCAGGTAACAGCCAAGGGCAGACTAGGCCCTGTGGACAAACCGGTTCTGGCGCCCGCGCGGCCGGGGAGGCTTGGGCGGCGCGACAGCCTCGTGGCGACGGGGGTGACGACCTGCTCTGCTGACCCGACCGGAAAGCAAAGA
>JBEKNT010000198.1:0-11928 GCA_049522565.1 Acetobacteraceae bacterium | reverse complement strand
GATGGTGATCGGATGGATGAAGCTCTCATAGAGCATGCCCAGCACGATGTACACCACCAGGATTGCCGCCGCGACCAGCAGCGGTGTGGACGACAGCGAAGCCTGGAACGCCTGCGCCGTGCCTTCGAAATCGCCTGCTACCGTAGCCGGCACATGTTGCGCCGCCTGCATCGCCTGGATCGCATCCACTGCCTGGCCGAGCGCAACGCCCGGCGCCAGGTTGAACGACAGCGTCACCGCCGGGAACACGCCCTGGTGGTTGACCGTCTGCGGCTCCACCGTGGCCGTGTAATGTGCGATCGCCGACAGCGGCACCTGCGCGCCCGACGCGGACGCCACAAAGATATGCGACAGCGCCGACGGATCGTCCTGGAAGCGCGGCTCGACCTCCAAAATCACCTTATGCTGCGACGTATCCGTATAAACCGTCGTCACCTGTTCTTCGCCGAACGCATCGTACAGTGTCTGGTCGATCAGCCCCATCGACAGGCCAAGTCGGTAGGCCGCATCGCGATCCACCGTGATGGAAATGTTCGGCGAGGCGATCTGTTGGTCGGACGCCACATCGGTCAGTTCATGCATGCGACTCATCTGCCGCAGCAGGATCGGCGCCCAATGGTTCAGTTCCGCCGCGTTGTTGTCGGTCAGCGTGTATTGGTACTGCGCCTGTTCCAGCCGGCCGCCGACGGTCACGTCCTGGCCCGCCTGCATGAAAAACTTCACGCCCTGCAGCTTGGCGATCTGCGGCTTCAGCCGGTCGATCACCACCTGCACTCCGTCGCGCTCGCCGAACGGCTTGAGCTGGATGAACATCCGCGCGGTGCTCTCGCTGGGGTTGGCGCCGCCCGCGCCGGCGAATCCCACCACGCCGGACACCGCGGGATCCTTCAGGATGACCGCGGAAACCTCGTTCTCCATCTGGCCCACCGAGGCGAACGACGCATCCAGCCGCGCCTGCAATGCACCGAAGATGAAGCCGGTGTCCTGCTGCGGAATGAACCCCTTGGGGATTGCCACGTAGAGAAAGCCGGTCAGCACGATCAGCCCCAGTGTGGCGGCCAGCATCAGCGGCTGGTGGCGGAACACCCAGACCAGGCCTCGGTCATAGCCGCGCAGCATGGCGTTGAAGAAACCCTCGGCCATGCGATTCAGCCGGCCCTGCTGCTTGGATGCGTCCTCGTGCGCCAGGAAGCGCGAGCACATCATCGGCGTCAGGGTCAGCGAGACAAACGCCGACGCGACCACGGCCACGCTGACGGTGACGGCGAATTCGCGGAACAGCCGGCCGATGATGCCGCCCATGAACAGCAGCGGAATGAACACGGCAATCAGGGAAAAAGTGATCGACACGATGGTGAAGCCGATCTGTCCGGCGCCCTTGATCGCCGCCTCGAACGGCGAGGCGCCTTCCTCGATGTAGCGCACGATGTTCTCGATCATCACGATTGCATCGTCCACCACGAAGCCCACCGCGATGGTCAGCGCCATCAGCGAGATATTGTCGAGGTTGAACCCCACCACGTACATCACGCCGGCGGTCGCCACCAAGGCCAGCGGCACGGTCACGCTGGGGATGATCGTCGCCCAGATCTTGCGCAGGAACACGAAGATGGTCAGCACCACCAGGCCGATGGTGATCATCAGCGTCAGCTCGACGTCGGACACCGAATCACGGATGTTCGTTGACCGGTCGGACACCAGGTCCACATGCACCGAGCGGGGGATCGACGCCTCCAAGCCCGGCATCATCGCCTTGATCTGGTCCACCACCTTGATGGTGTTGGCACCCGGCTCACGCTCTATCAGCAGCAGCTCGATCCGCTTGCCGTCGAACCATGCGCCGGTGCGTGCCGACTGCGAGGAGTTGATGACCTCACCGACATCCTTGATCTGCACCGGCGCACCGTTGCGATACGCCGCGATGACGTTGCGGAACGCGCTCGCATCGAACAACTGGTCGTTGGTGTCGAGCGTGAACTCCTGCGTCTTGCCTTCCAGGTTGCCCTTCGGCGAGTCCGTCGTGGCATTCACCAGGGCAGTGCGGACATCCTCCAGGCTGATGCCGCGCGACGCCAGCGCGTCCGGATTGACCTGCACATGCACCGCCGGGATTTGTTCCCCGGCGATATTCACCTGCGCCACGCCGTTCACCCGCGACAGCGACTCGGCGATGACGTTGTAGGCGTACTGGTCCAGGTCCTGGATCGGCATGGCGTCGGAACTGACGGCGTAGATCAGGATCGCCCGGTCCGCCGGATTGGTCTTCTTGAAGGTCGGCGGCGAGGGCAGGTTCTTCGGCAGCAGCCCGCTGGCGGCATTGATCGCGGTCTGCACATCCTCCGCCGCGCCGTCGATGTTGCGCGCCAGGTCGAATTGCAGTGTGATGGAGGTCGTGCCCAGTCCGCTGGTCGACGACATCTGCGACAGCCCCGGAATGGCAGCGAACTGCTGTTCCAGCGGCGTCGCGACCGAGGCAGCCATGGTCTGCGGGTTTGCGCCCGGGAATGTCGCCGACACCACGATGGTGGGAAAATCGACGTTCGGCAGCGCGGCGATCGGCAGCAGCGTGAACACCGCCATGCCGAACACCAGAATGCCCACCATCAGCAGAGCGGTGGCGATTGGCCGGCGGATGAAGGTCTCGGAAATGCTCATGTCGGGTCAACCGGCCTGCTGCGCGGTGGCGGCCGCAGTGCCGGCGGTTTCGATCTTCACCTTGACGTTGTTGGCCAGCCGGTATTGTCCGCCGATCACCACCTCTTCCCCGGCGGTGAGCCCCTTGGCGATTACCGCCAATCCGTCCTGCCGGCTGGCAAGCTGCACGTCGCGCCGCTGCGCCGTGTCGTTCGGACCGATGACATAGACATAGTCGCCGTTCGACCCTGCCATCACCGTCTGTGCCGGTACCGTAATGGCATTGTGCCGTGTCGCGAGGATCAGCCGGGCGTTGACGAATTCCCCGGGCCACAACCGCTCATCGGTGTTGGTGAAGGTGCCCTTCAGTGCGATCGTGCCGGTCGTGGTATCGACGTGGTTGTCGATGAAGCTCAGTGTGCCCTTGCCGAGCAGGGTCGTGCCGTCGGCGGCATAGGCGTCCACTTCGAGCGGGTGCGCGGCCTGGTTCTGCCGGATCGCGTCCAGCTTGGTCGCCGGCAGGGTGAAGGCGAGAAAGATCGGCTTCATCTGCGTGATCGACACCAGCGGCGTGGCGGCGCTGGCCTGCACGAAGTTGCCGGGATCGACCAGCAGCGCGCCGGTGCGCCCGCCGATCGGCGAGCGGATCATGGTGAAGCCGAGATTGATCTGCGCCGTTTCGATCGCGGCATTGTCGGCCTGCACCGCGCCCTGCAACTGGCCCACAGTCGCCTGCTGGTCCTCGAAGCTCTGGCGGGTCTGGAAGCCGGTGCCGACCAGCTTGCCGTAGCGTGCCAGATCGCGCTGCGCGCCTTGCAATTGGGCGGTATCCTTGGCCGCGTTGGCCTTGGCCTGGTCGAGCGTCGCCTGAAACGGCCGCGGATCGATCAGGAACAATGGCGCGTTCTGCTGCACCTCCTGCCCCTGGGTGAAGAAGGTCTGCATGATCTGGCCGTCCACCCGCGTCTTCACGTTCACCGTGCTGATGGCCTGAATCGTGCCGATGCCCTGAATATAGACCGGCACGTCCTGCGCCTGGGCGGTGCCGGCGGTGACCGGAATGGCCGGATCGGGCGGCGCGGCGGCCGAGTGCGCCGTGTCATGGCGGCTGAACAGCCAACCCGCCAGCACGACGCCGCCGCTGACGACCGCAATCGCGGCGATCCGCCCTGTTCGCATGTATTGTGCTTCCTGATTCCCGACATAGCCTGGCCGCGCGGTTGTCGCGGGCGACGCAGTGCCGAATATAGACCTTGCATCTGACAGGTCTTGCTTACCTTTTCGTCAGGTGCGGGATTGTGAAGATTCTGTCAGCCAGTTAATCGCGGTGTCATCTGTTTCGCATGGTCTTGCCCGGCGCGGCCATATCTGGCTCGACATGGAACCGACCGTTACCCGGGCTCGGCAGCGAGCCGGCAGAAGGTCTGAGGACACCCCGCGCGATGCTCGTGGTTTTTGCTCAAGGCCCGATTCTCCATCTTTGCCAAAGACGCACACCCTTTGTCGCCGAGTCACCGCTTCACCTTGATTGGTCGTCCAAGAGCAGGAGACTGAGGCTCTGCACCAAGGCCCCACATGCCGGCAAACTGGGAATGCGGTCGTTGGGGACCTATCGCGCGGACTATACCGATCGGTATAGATTTGCTGGCACGGTGCAGTTGTGTCAGCCGCTTCACGACTGCCCTTGAAGTCGATGATTCAATCCGCCTGAGGGCCGCACTGGATTGGCGTCGCAGCGCGCGACGGTACGGCAGTGTCTGGGCTTCTTGCCGCTCAACAGCCTGTCAATCGTCGAAACCGGTCCAACCCGCGCCGCCACGCGCGCGCCGCCACACCACGTGCACGGAACGAGGCCTCAGGCGCGTGTGCGACAGGCGATGGCCGCCGCGGTGTCACCGCTTCGATCGCCAGGAGCGCTCGATCGTCCACCTTCCCGCCCGGCAGGAGGGGTAGCCGATCAATCAGAAGCACGCGCGCCGGCTGCATATAATTTGGCAACGCCATCCTGACAGCGGCGCGCACCCGGTCCAACAGAGCCGTATCGCCCGGAGCGTCGGCAACGATGAACGCGAGAAGACTGGTTTCCTCGCCGCGGCATTTCGTGGCAATCGCCGCATCGGCCACGCCGGACACCCGACGCAGGGCGTCCTCGATCTCTGCCGGCTCAACCCGTTGGCCGCGTATCTTTACCTGGCGGTCGCGCCGGCCGATGACTTGCAGCAGACCATCCGGGCGGAGCCGCACGAGATCTCCCGTCGGAAGAACGCGCAAATGCGGCTCGGATGGATCGGGCCGGGCGCGCCCAGTGGCGCATCGTCCATGCTCCCACGTGCCCAGCGCGACGTACCGGCTGCGCAGGACAAGTTCGCCGATCCCGCCGTCGTCCACGGGACGGCCGGCTGCATCGACGACGGCGAACTGATGCTCGGGCAACAGATAGCCCGTGGGCAACGCGGCCTCGTCACTGGCGAACATCGTCGGAACAAACCACTGTGCAGCGGTAACCTCGGTCTGACCGTAGGTGATGGCGATGTGACAAGAGTTCGGCAGCACCGCGCGCCATCTCTGGAGATCGGCTTGCAGCAACCGGTCGCCGAAAGTCCGGACCAGGCGAAGGCTGCCGAGAGCATCGCGGGCACCGTCAACCTCAAAGAGCAAGCGCAAGAGCGCCGGCACACCCCAGAGAATCGTCATTCTCTCGTTGCGAACAAGCAAGAGAAGGGAGGTTACGCCCGACGCGGAGGCCGATGTGACGAACTGCATCGACCCGCCCAACAGCGCCACAACGCTCGCGACCAGGCCGGCCGTGGTGCCGAGCGCGCCCAGCGACAGGAAACGATCGCCGCTGTTGAGATGCATGGACAGGATGTTGTTGCGTACGCGCGTCAGGATCGTAGCTTGCGAGAGGACCACGCCCTTCGGCTGTCCAGTACTTCCCGAGGTGTAAAGCACGATTGCCGGCTCATCCGGTCCGACCGGCGTTGGCCGCCACGATGCGGCGGCAGCATCGCCTGGTACGTTGCGAGCACCAGCGATAACAATGCGAGCGACGTCATCAGGCACCAGCGAGAGTTCGACGCAGGTGTGGTCCTTGACAACGACCGCGCGGACATCGGCGTCCCGCAGGATCGCGGCGTTGCGTTCCGCGGGATGATCGGCATTCAGTACGAGACAGCAGCGACCGGCGGCAAGGCAGGCCAGAACGCCAATCACACTTGCCGCAACGTTCGGCAGCAGCACCGCAACAGCACTGCCGCGGGGAATGCGCGTGGCGATCTCGCCGGCCAGCAGGGAAACCGCTGACTGGACCTCGGCGTAGGTCAGTTTCCCGAAACCGTCCGCCAGCGCAAAGGCAGCCGCGTGGCGCGCCGCAACGATCTCGAACAGTGCATGGATCGGCCGCTCGACGAAATCGGCGGGTGGGGGATCAAAGGGCACTTCCGCAGGACCATCGCGGTCGAGCGGCACCTCGGCCGGCTCGATCCAAGCCGAGCCAGCCGCCATGCGTTCAGGGGTACGGAGCGGTTCCAGCATCGGCGGCACCAAGCTCCTCCACGAGACATGCGGTATTGGCAGTTGGCATAGATGGTTTGGATGTTTGCACGGTGGAATGACACGGTCAATTTACAGTCTACCTGGCGAACCTGACAAGCACATCGGCTCTTTGGATCGCGACACAGTCCGGGAGCAAGGCGGGAAAGGCCAATATTCGCTGCGGCTGCGCCGCCATGGCAGTGCTGCGCTGCTACGGCGTTCAATCGAGCGGCGTCCAGATCGCAGGCATCGTACGGGGAGCCGACAGGCGCGATGAGCCGTCCCGGCACGCGCCACCGACGCCGAGCCGCCGCAAGCCGATCGGCCGGCTGGGAACCGGCCGCCGCCTGATGTAAAGCTCCGTCACATGAGCTGGGCAGGGCAGGGCGGATTCGAGCGGCGCGGCTATCACCACGGCAATCTGCGCGAGGCGCTGGTCGAGGCCGCCACGGCATTGATCGCGGAGAAAGGTCCCGCCGGCTTCACCATCGCCGAGGCGGCGCGACTGGCCGGCGTCAGTCCTGCCGCCCCCTACCGGCATTTCCGCGACGCCGAGGCCCTGCTGGCGGAGGTCGCACTGCGCGGCCTGGAGCGCTTCGCCGTCGCGCTCGCCGCCGC
The DNA here is from genome assembly GCA_049522565.1 of Acetobacteraceae bacterium. Classification (GTDB taxonomy): domain Bacteria; phylum Pseudomonadota; class Alphaproteobacteria; order Acetobacterales; family Acetobacteraceae; genus JASHVB01. The sequence continues at coordinate 5,142 of JBEKNT010000198.1, read as the reverse complement.
CTGGAACGGCGGCCGTCCCGACAAGCTGCGCGCGTTCGAAGCGATCGGCCGCGCCTACCTGGCCTTCGCGCGGAACGAACCCGCCCACTACGCCGCCATGTTCGAGGCGCATATCTCCTTCGACGCCCACCCCGCCCTGCTGTCCGCCGGCGACCGCGCCTTCGCGGTGCTGCGCGAGGCCGCGGACCAACTGGTCGCCGCGCTGCCGCGGGAACGCCGCCCGCCGTCGCTGATGATCGCGCTGCATATCTGGGGGTTGGCACACGGCATCGCCGCGTTGTTCGTGCGCGGCGGCCCGTCACGGCGGAAGCTGCCGATGTCGCCGGAGGAACTGCTGGAGGCCGGAGTGCTGGTGTATTTGCAGGGGCTTGGTCTGGCGGGCGGCAAACCGGCAGCCGGGTGAGGGCGGTGCACGCCGCTTGGGCGCGGCCGCGGTTCTGACGACGCGTTGCGAAAGTGCTTGACGGGCGGATCGGCCAGCGTATATGTAAATGTATCTTACATTCACATGAGGTCTTCCATGGCCACAGCGACGGACCACTCTGGGTACGGCAACCCGGGCGTGGGAGGTGCGCCCTGGGGCCCCGGTGCCGGCTCCGGGCCGGATGCTCCTTGGGGCAATGCTGGTGGCTATCAGGACGCGGCAACCTGGTACTGGAACGGACAATGGCGCTATGCCACGCGGCCGCTTTGGATCGTCGCGATGATCCTGGGCTTCATGTTCTGGTGGCCGGTCGGGCTGGCCGTGCTGTTGTGCACAATGGGGAGTCGACGCATGGGTTGTTGGGGATATGGCCGCCGCGGAGGCTTCCCGGGAGGCGGATGGCAGGGGGGTGGCGCACCGCCATGGGCCAGTTGGAAGGGCTTCTGGGGTGGTGGCGGTGGCGCACCGGCGCCTGCGCAGTCGGCGCCGCCGAGCAGCGGCAACCGGGCGTTCGACGAGTATCGCGCCGAGACGCTGCGCCGGCTGGAGGAAGAGCAAAAGGAGTTCGGGACGTTCCTCGACCGGCTGCGCTTCGCCAAGGACAAGGCCGAGTTCGATCAGTTCATGGCCGAGCTGCGCCAGCGTCCGTCCGCGCCGCAGCAGCAATCGTACGGGCCGTCGCCGCAAGGGTAAGACAAGACCTCTCCCGCGCGTGGTTTGCACGGGAGAGTGGGGCATTCCCCCGGGCGCTTGACCCGGGGGTCGCCGCGCAGCGGCGGGTGAGGCCGCGGCGCCCGTCGGCCGACCTGCAAGGCGGTGTGCGGCAAGACGGTGCAAACCCGCCGCACCCGCATCCTCGGCGCTGTAGCGCCTCGACCTCTCCCGCAACGCGGGAGAGGTTGTTTGCGGTTGCTTGAAATGCCGAGATCCCGTCGCATCTGAAACAGCACGCTCTTCACCGCCTGTTACCCACCGTCAGGCCAGCCCGTCTCTCCACGCACCAACAGCCCCTGCTCCTGGCGCGCTTGGCGTGGCGGAACGGTGACATGCGACGGGAGCAATCCAGCGCGGGTCCGGGCGGGGTTCCGCCCCCGGGCGCGCGGGCTTATGCAGCGGCGGCCAAGCAGATAGGGGTCCATAACGAATGGCTGGCGTCGATATCCTCGCCTCCGCGTTCAGCGGGGCGAATGCGGCCTTTCTCGGCGAGCAATACGCACGCTGGGCGACCGACCCGGGCTCGGTCGATCCGACCTTCGCGGAGCTGTTCGGCGCGCTGAACGACGACGCGCGCGCGGTGCTGGAGGAGGCGACCGGCGCCTCCTGGGCGCCGCATACCATCGAGCCATCGGGTGCCGAGCCCGGCGGCATACTGGCGGAGACGGCCGCGCCGCCGCAGCTCCAACCGCGCGCCCGGCCGGCCTCCGCCGAGGCGCTGTCACGCGAGCAAATCCGCGCCGCCACCATCGCCAGCCTGCGCGCATTGATGCTGATTCGTTCGTATCGCGTGCGCGGGCACCTGGAAGCGCGGCTCGATCCGCTCGGCCTGGTGGTGCCGCCGCCGCATCCGGAACTCGACCCGCGCACCTATGGCTTCACCGACGCCGACCTCGACAAGCCGATCTTCATTGACAACGTGCTGGGCCACGAAACCGCCACGCTGCGCGAGATCGTGCAGATTCTGCGCGACACCTATTGCGGCTCGATCGCCGTCGAGTTCATGCATATCCAGGACCCCGACCAGAAGTCGTGGATCCAGCGCCGGGTGGAAGGCGCGCCCTGGCGCACCGCGTTCGATGCCCCGGCCAAGCGCCGTATCCTGCGGCAGCTTACTGAGGCGGAAGGCTTCGAGGCGTTCTGCCAGAAGCGCTACACCACCACCAAGCGCTTCGGCCTTGACGGCGGCGAGGTCACCATCCCCGCCACCCATACCATCATCGAGACGGTGGCGGCACAGGGGGTGAAAGAGATCGCCATCGGCATGCCGCATCGCGGCCGGCTCAACACGCTGGTGAACATCGTGAAGAAGCCGTTCGTCGCGGTGTTCTCCGAATTCACCGGCGAGAGTTCCAAGCCCGACGAGGTGCAGGGTTCGGGCGACGTGAAATACCATCTGGGCACCTCGACCGACCTGGAGATCGCCGGCCACAGCGTGCACCTGTCGTTGCAGCCGAATCCCTCGCATCTGGAAGCGGTGGACCCGGTGGTGGTGGGCAAGGTGCGCGCCCGGCAGGATACCGAGGGCGACACCCAGCGGCGCCGATCGGTGATGGCGATCCTGATGCATGGCGACGCGGCGTTCGCCGGCCAGGGCCTGGTATACGAGACGCTGGCGATGAGCCAGCTCATCGGCTACCGCACCGGCGGCACGATCCACGTGATCGTCAACAACCAGATCGGCTTCACCACCGTGCCGGCGCACGCCTATTCGGGCCTGTATTGCACGGATGTGGCAAAATCCATCCAGGCGCCGATCCTGCACGTCAACGGCGACGACCCCGAGGCGGTGATGTTCTGCGCCCGGATGGCGGCGGAATTTCGTATGCGCTTCGCCACCGACATCGTGCTGGACATCGTCTGCTACCGCCGCCACGGCCATAACGAGACCGACGAGCCGGCCTTCACCCAGCCGCTGATGTATCGCGCGATCGGCAAGCAGAAGACCACGCGCACGCTGTATGCCGAGCGGCTGGCCGGGGAAGGCGTGGTGCCGGCGGAGGAAGCCAAGGCGATGTGGGACGATTTTGCCCGGGCCATGGAGGAAGCCAACCAGGCGGCGCAATCCTACAGGCCGAACAAGGCCGACTGGCTGGAGGGTCATTGGGCGGGCTTCCATCCGCCGGAGCCCGAGTTCGAGTTCCAGGAGGCAGCTACCGCCGTTCCCGAGGCCACGCTGAAGCAGATCGGCATTGCGCTCTCGCGCGTGCCCGCCGGGTTCGCGGCGCATCCGCGCATCGCCCGGCAGCTCGAAGCCAAGCAGGCGATGCTGGATTCCGGCCAGGGCATCGACTGGGCCACCGGCGAGGCGCTGGCCTTCGGTTCGCTGCTGCTGGAAGGCAGCCGGGTGCGACTGTCCGGCGAAGACGTGCAGCGCGGCACGTTCAGCCAGCGCCACGCGGTGCTGATCGACCAGACCAACCAGCACGAATACGTGCCGCTGAACAACATCGCGCCGGACCAGGCGAAGATCGAGATCTACAATTCGCTGCTGTCGGAAGCCGGCGTGCTGGGGTTCGAATACGGCTACTCGCTGGCCGACCCGCGCTCTCTGGTGTTGTGGGAGGGGCAGTTCGGCGACTTCGCCAACGGCGCACAGGTGATTATCGACCAGTTCCTCGCGTCGGGCGAGACGAAGTGGCTGCGCATGTCGGGCCTGACTCTGCTGCTGCCGCACGGTTATGAAGGGCAGGGGCCAGAACACTCTTCGGCGCGCATCGAGCGCTATCTGCAGCTTTGCGCCGAGCGCAACATGTGGGTGTGCAACCTGACCACGCCGGCGAACTACTTTCATGCGCTGCGCCGGCAGTTGCACCGCAATTTCCGCAAGCCGCTGATCGTGTTCACGCCGAAATCGCTGTTGCGGCACAAGCTGGCGGTGTCGCCGTTGGCAGACCTGACGGAGGGCAGTCGGTTCCGCTTCGTGATTCCGGAGATCGACGCGATCGAGCCGCCCGAGAAGGTGCGGCGCGTGGTGCTGTGTACCGGCAAGGTCTATTACGATCTGCTGACGGAGCGGCGCGCGCATGAGGAGAACGACGTGGCGATCGTCCGGCTGGAACAGATTTATCCGTTCCCGGAGAACACGCTGGGCCGGGTGCTGGCGCCGTACCACAACGCGGATGTGGTGTGGTGCCAGGAGGAACCGGAGAACATGGGCGCCTGGAATTTCGTCGATCGCCGCATCGAGAAGGTGTTGAGCCGGCTGGACATGCGGGTGATGCGGGCGGTCTATGTCGGGCGCGAGGCGGCGGCGAGCCCGGCGACTGGCTCGGCGCGTACGCACGGTCGCGAGCAAGCGACGCTGGTCGCGGCGGCGATCGGGATCGGGTGAGGGACGACCACCGTCATTGCCAGCCAGGCGAAGCAATCTCCCCGCGGTAACCAACCAATGCAAGCAGGAGATTGCTTCGCCTGGCGCGCAATGACATCTACAGGGTCAGGTTGAGCAGCGGCTGAGGAGCAGGGGATGGCGACGGAGATCAAGGTGCCCACGCTGGGTGAGAGCGTCACCTCGGCTACCGTTGCGCGTTGGATGAAGCATGCAGGCGATGCGGTCGCCGTGGACGAGCCACTGGTGGAGCTGGAGACCGACAAGGTCACGGTGGAAGTGACTGCGCCGGCGGCGGGCGTGCTGACCTCGATCGCGGTGCCCGAAGGCGGCGAGGTGGAGGTGGGTGCGCTGTTGGCGTTGCTGGAAGCCGGGGCGAAGGCGGCTGCACCGACTGGAGCGTTGGCGCGGCCGGCACCGCCGCCACAGGCCCCGGCGGCGAGCCCAGCCCAGACTGCGCCGGCGCAGCAGGCTGGATCGGCTCCGGCCGCGCAACAACGTGATGCAGGCGTGGCGGCCGGGACATCCCGACCAGTCGAAGCGGCGGACTCCGAGCCGGTGTCCGAGGGACGCGCGGCGGCCAATCCGCCGGCGGGGGTGCTTCCGCCGCCACGGCCACTGGGGCAGGTGTCGCGTCCGGCTGGCGCTGCCGCACTGCCGCAGCCGGCGGCGG
>JBEKNT010000197.1:0-12036 GCA_049522565.1 Acetobacteraceae bacterium | reverse complement strand
GCCTCGGGGAATAAAGGCAGGTTCTCATTCTGGGCGTAGTTGTAGCCCGGACTGTTGGGCGGATCGCCGGTATGGATGCCATCCCATTCCACCCATTGCGCAAGGCCACCGGAGAACGTGATGCTGACTCGCGGCGACGGCACGACGATCGCATCGCCGTTGACGTAGATCAGCCGCTTCACCGCCAGGTCGTCGCTGTACTTGTCGAGCAATGCCTCGATATACTGCGATGAGGAGTGTGTCGCGCAGGTGCCCCACCAGTTGTCGCGCCCAGCATAGTACGGCGGAATAGTGCCATACAGCGACGCAGTGGTGGCGGTCGGGGGTCCCAGTTCGTCCACCTTGATTGGATCGACGACCGTCGGGCAGGCGAACGGGCTCGCATGCAATCCGTTGCATGTGCTGGGGGTTTGCGTGACCCCGTTCATCTGCGCGTTGACCACGCATTGGGACGCATAGCTGGCGGCAGAGCCGGGCGGGGGCGTAGCGCCCATCATGGCCGGACGTCGCACCGCGGTACGACGCACCGCCATACGGGAAATCAGCAGTTCCTGTGGGCTTTGGCGCACCTGGCGGTAGTCCCGCGTGATGGCTGTCGAGGCGGTCGGTGCCGCCGAGCCTTGCAGAGCCGCGGGCATGGCCCTGAGGGCGTCGAGTTTGCGGCCCGGGATGGTGGCAAGGTCAAGCGCTGTCGAGACCATGGCGACCTCGACAGGCTGGTTGACACCCGAGAGAACGGGGCCGCCAAGCGCCCCCCCACCAGAGCCGCCACCCGACCCGCCCCCTGAGCCGCTGGAGGGTGGTGTGCCGGGTACCGAGATCACCGGCGGGTTGGTCGGTGCCGGGACCACCGGCGCCGGGGTCAGCAAGGCGATCGTCGCGCCATTCACCGCGTTCAGGACATGATTGGCCTGGTCGTACTGCAACGCCATGCAGCCCGCGGAAGCATCGAGACAGAGTGGCACACCGCGATTGTTCAGCACGTAGGTCTGATAATTGGCGGCGGTGAACAGCGGCGGCGCCGGGTAGATCTCCAGGCCGGGAATTCCCGATAGCAAGGCCGGTTCCGTCGAACCTGAGTAGGGGAAAACGTCGTGACCGGGATTGGATATTTCCGCCGGAAGCTGCGGCGACCGCCAGATGCCTTGTTAGACGATATCGAGGCCACAGGTGTCCTGTAGCTCTCACCCGCCGCCAAGTTCGAACGCGAGGGTCCAGGTGCCGTTCAGCTTCAGAAACGTCGCCAAGGCGCGCAGCCCGACGGTTTGCCCAACCGAGCTGCGCGCGGGCAATTCCTCGACTTCCACGAAGCCGATCGCCGGGGTGCCGACCGGATACTGCGTCGCTCCGTCGGGGACCTGCACCAGCCCTGATGCCCCTGTCACCGTGCTCACTACCAGAAGCAACGGCGGGTAGGCGGCATAGGGCGGCGGGGGCGTGAGAGAGACCGAACTCCCGGTCGGTTGGACCGGTGTGTTGTCCGGTGTCAGATGCGACAGCGGCAGGTCCATCTGGATGTTGACCGCCTCGGTTGCTTGCAGCACGGGCGTGGGGCCAGTGCCAAGCAAGTTGGCGGTGACCGTCGTGATCGTGCAGGGCGCGGGCAGTCCGTTGTCGGCGAGCCAGGTCAGATTGTCCTTGAAATCGACGAACCCGTTGGTACCGACGCTGACGGTCGTGGTGATGGAAGCGACGTTGCCGGGCGCGGCGCAGCCCGGGACCACCTGAAACTGTGCGGCCGGCGGCGGGTCGATGGCCTCGAGGTAGAGCCGGACCCAGCCAGGTTGCATCCGCACGATATTGCCAAACACGACCTGCGGTGCGGCGGATGCCTGCGTCGCCAGCGCCAGCAACGCCAGCGTGCATGCGACAATCCGCAGTCTTGCCCGACGGCTGGTACGATCCGGCTTCGAGCAGGAACGGTGTTCCATCGCTGCGCTCCCTCCGGTTGGTCTTTCTTGAAGGGCCGTTTCGAACACCGTAGCCGTCACGCCAGGTTTCCCGCAACAATTATCCTCGAGAGCGGCGATGCCACCCGGCATTGCATCTTTGCATCTGTGTGACCGGCTTTTTCGAGGTCATTCAGCGCAAGGGCGAAGACGGTCTCGGCGAGGGCGATTTCCGGGCGCTGTTCGTGCCGATCGAGGAAGACCAGGTGCGGCGCGGCATGCTGCAACGTGCCGCGGCGTGAACGGCGGCCCTACACGACCCGCCACTGCACCAGCGTGAACGGCGGATCGGCGTTGTCGTGCGGTTCGAACACCGCCGCGACCGGAGCGCCGATGCGCACCTCCTGACGCGGGTCGCCGAGCAAGTTGCCGACCATGCGGACATTGCCGGCGTGCGGGAGTTCGACCAGGACAGCGATGTACGGGCCGTGGCCGTTCAGCGCGGGATGCACCGGATGGTGCGGACGCTGGTAGCTGTAGATGCGTCCCTGCCCTGCCACATCCTCCCACGCCAGGTCGAACGAATGGCAGCGATGGCAGATCCATTCGGGACCCCATTGCCAGGCCCCGCAACCGCGGCACTTCTGAATGCGCAGTTTTCCCGCGCGCGCGGCTTCCCAATAGGGCGCTGTTAGTGCGTCGCCCGTGTTAGGGGCTGGCAAGCCCTCGGGCAGATAGGTAGCGCTCATAGTACTGCCTCCGAGCCGAGGATGAGGGAACTGACCGGCGTCACCATCGGGCCGCCGATGATGATCGCAGCATCGTTGCGCTTCACCTGGTTGATCGCCGTGCCGCGAATCTGCCGCACCGCCTCGTTCACCAGTTCCAGCCCATGCATGTAGCACTCCGCGAGGTTACCGCCGCTGGTGTTCAGCGGCATGCGTCCGTCCGGCGCCAGCAGGTTCTCCGGCACCAGGAATTCGTTGGCTTCCTCGGCACGCACCAGGCCATGCTCCACCAGGCTCATCAGCACGCCGCCGGTGAAGTTCTCGTAGCATTGCACGATGCCCATGTCCGCCGGCGTGAGCTTGGCCATGTCGTAAAGCCGAGGCCCGATCTGGCGGAAATGCGAGCTGGGATAGTTCGGCATGTTGTGCACCGGCGCGGCGCTGCGATGGTCGCAGCCCTGCGCGCAGGCCATCACCCAGGCCGGCTTGTGCGGGAAGTCGCGCGCCCGATCGGCCGGCACCACGATCACCGCGGCGGCGCCGTCGTTTTCCATGCAGCAATCGAACAGATGGAAGAACGGCTCGATGATCCAGCGCGAGGCGTCATATTTCGCCTCGTCCAGCGGCCGGCCGCGCATCACCGCGTTGGGGTTGTTCTGCGCGTGGTGGTAGCAGGCGAGCGAGATCGCCCGCAGCGCCTCCTGCCGAATGCCGTGGTCGTGCATGAAGCGCGTCACCTTCATGGCGAAGCGCTGCGCCGGCGACATCACACCATAGGGGATGACGAACTGGTCGTCCCCCGCGACGAGCGGCGCACCGGTGCCGCGGCCGTAACGCGCGAACTGGCCTTGCGCCAAGGAACGGAACGCAACGACGCAGTCCGCCATGCCGGTGGCCACCGCCGCCGCGGCATTGCCGACCGCGCCGCACACGCCGCCGCCGCCACCGCCCCAGAACATGTTGGAGAACCGCAGTTCTTTGACGCCGAGCGCCGCAGCGAGGCGGCCGGCTTCGCTGCGGTCGTTGCCGTAGGACGCAAAGCCGTCGATGTCGTGCGGGCTGATGCCGGCATCCTTGCAGGCGGCGACCACCGCTTGCAGGGCGAGCTTGAATTCGGCGTCGGGAGATTGGCCGTGGCGGTAGTAAGTCGTCTCGCCGATCCCGACGATCGCGGTGTGGCCGCGGAGGGTGCGGGTCATGGTACACCTCGCCCGCGAAGCGGGAGAGGTCGAGACGCGTTAGCGGCGAGGGTGAGGGTGACCGGGTCACCTCGCTCTACCTGCACCGCGCCGACCCGATCACCCCCACCCTCAGTGCTTTGCACCATCGACCTCTCCCGCCGTAGGCGGGAGAGGTTTGCGATTCCGATCATCTATCGACTCCCGCCCGGCAATTGATTGAACGCCACATCCTTGTCCACGCGCACATCCCCCGGCAACCCGAGCACGCGCTCGGCAATGATGTTGCGCAGGATCTCGTCAGTCCCGCCGGCAATCCGATGGCTGGGCGACGACAGCAGCGCGTCCTGGAACATCGCGTGCATCGGCGCCAGCTCCGGATCCATCACGCCACCCGCCATGCCCAGCAGATCCATCCCGAACGAGGCGATCTCCTGCAACTTGGCGGCGTTGACCACCTTGGCGATCGAATTCTCCGGCCCCGGCGTCGCCCCGCGCGACAGCGCGGTGAGGATGCGAAACCGCGTGTAGGTCAGCCCTTGCGACTTCGCGTGCCAATCCGCGATACGTTCGCGCACCGACGGATCGGCGATCGCCGGACGCCCGTCCAGTTCCACCGAGCGAGCCAACTCGATCAGATCCTGCAAGTCCGGCCGGCGGATTTCGCCGACCGCCAGCCGCTCGTTCATCAGCGTGGTGATCGCCACCTTCCAGCCCGCGCCCGGCGCGCCAAGCCGCTGCGCATCCGGCACGCGCAGGTCGGTAAAGAACACCTCGTTGAAGTTCGATGCGCCGGACATCTGGTGGATCGGCCGCACCTCCACCCCCGGCGCGTGCATGTCGATGAAGAACGCCGTCAGCCCCGCGTGCTTCTGCACCGTCGGATCGCTGCGCGTCAGCAGCAGGCCATAATCGGAGTAGTGCGCGCCGGAGGTCCAGATCTTCTGGCCGTTGATCACCCATGCGTCGCCGCGCTTTTCCGCGCGGGTGCGCAGGCCTGCCACGTCCGAGCCGCCGGCGGGTTCGGAAAAGAGCTGGCACCAGATCTCCTCGCCGCGCAGCGCGGGACGCACATAGCGCTGCAATTGCTCGGGCCGCGCATAGGCGATCATGGTGGGGATGCACATGCCCAGGCCGATCAGGAAGACATTGTGCGGAACTTCGTACTCGGCTTCCTCCTGGTTCCAGATGATCTGCTGCATCGGCGTGCCGCCGCGACCGCCCCATTCCTTCGGCCAGGTGATGCCGGCGAAACCGGCGTCGGCCTTCTTCGCCTGCCACGCCTTGGCGCGAGCGATTTCCGCCGCGTCCGTGTCGCCGTAGCGATGCGCGCCGCCGCTCCGTTGCTTGCGGGGGAAACTGGCATTCAGGAAGGCGCGTGCCTCGGCGCGAAACGCGGCTTCTTCAGGTGTATCGTCGAAGTCCATGGAACGGTCTCCTGCGCGTCAGGCGGCGTTGCGTGTTTCCAGTTCGGCGACCACGCGGTCCTTCCAATATCGCTGGCTGCCGAGCGACAGCGCCAGCAGCTTGGCGCGGCGATAGAACAGGTGGCAATCGTAGTCCCAGGTAAAGCCGACGCCGCCATGCACCTGGATGTTCTCCTTCGCCGCCAGGTAGAACGCATCGGTGGCGGACACACGCGCGGTGGCGGCGGCGAGCGGCAGTTCCGCCGCATCGGTCGATAACGCCCAGGCCGCATAATACGCGTTCGACCGCGCCAGTTCGGTGGCGACATACACGTCGGCCAGCTTGTGCTTGATCGCCTGGAACGAACCGATCGGCCGGCCGAAGGCGAAGCGTTCCTTCGCGTACGCCGTCGCCATCTCCAGACTCGCGCTGGCCGCGCCCACCTGCTCGAACGCCGTCAGGATCGCGGCGCGATCGAGCAATCGCCGCACGATATCCCAGGCCTGTCCGGACGCACCAAGCGGCACCGCCGGCGCGTTGTCGAAATCGATTTTCGCGTGGTCGCGACTGGGATCGACCATCGGCAAAGCGCGGCGGCTCACACCGGACGAGGTCAGATCGACCAGCGCAAGCGACACGCCGGACGAATCACGCGCCGCAACCACCGCAAGCTGCGCGATCGAGCCGTCGGGCACCGGCCATTTGCTGCCCGTGATGCGGCCGTCGGACAGGCGCGCGCGAATCGCCGCCTCACGCGGCTCGCCGGCCCCTTCCGCCAGGGCGAACGTCGCGATCAGCTCGCCACGCACGATCTTCGGCAGATACTCGCGCTTCTGTGCCTCGCTGCCGGCGGCGAGGATCGCTTCGGCGGCAAGGTACACCGTGGACGCGAACGGCACCGGCGCCAGCACACGGCCGATCTCTTCCGCCAGCACGCACAGTGCCTCGTAGCCTAGCCCCGCGCCGTCGTAACGTTCCGGGATGGCGGCGCCGAGCCAGCCCATCTCCGCCATCGCGCGCCACAGCTCCGGGCTGGTGGCCGCGTGCCCCTCCAGCACGTGACGCACGACCTTGGGCGTGCATTGCTCGCGCAGGAACCGCTGCGCTTGCTCGCGCAACAGCTTGCTGTCGTCGGAAAAGTCGAAGTTCATGCGTTACCCCCATGAAAACCTCTCCCGCTATGCGGGAGAGGTCAAGGCGCGAAGCGACGCGGGTGAGGGTGATTCGGGTCGGCACGCTGAATAAGAATGGTTCGGGGCGACCCGATCACCCTCGCCCTCGGCGCTCTCGCGCCATCGACCCCCGGGTCAAGCGCCCGGGGGCAGGCGTCTCCCGCGTAGCGGGAGAGGTTTACGAATCACAGCCCCAGCCGCAGCGCAGCGCCGATCTCGCCGACGATCCCGCGCCGGAACGCCAACACGCAGAGCACGAAGATCGCACCCTGCGTCACCGTGACCCAGGAACCGAACTGCGCCAGGTAGTTCTCCATCGCGGTCACCACCACGGCACCGACCACCGGCCCGAACACCGTGCCCAGCCCACCGAGCAATGTGGTCAGCACCACCTCGCCGGAAGTGGAATAGTGCACGTCGGTCAACGTGGCGATGCCGAACACGATCGCCTTGGTACCGCCGGCGACGCCCGACAGCATGCAGGACAGGATGAACGCGATCAGCTTGTAGTCGTCGGTGCGATAGCCGAGCGACGTGGCGCGCGGCTCGTTCTCGCGGATCGCCTTCAGCACCTGGCCGAACGGCGAGTGGATGATGCGGTGGATCAGCAGGAACCCGGCGAGGAACACCACCACCACAACCCAGTACATCGCCATGTCGTCGTTCAGATTGATGAAACCGAACAGATAGCCGCGCGGCACTTGCTGGATACCGTCCTCGCCGCCGGTGAACGGCGCTTCCAGGCAGAAGAAATACACCATCTGCGCCAGCGCCAGGGTGATCATGGCGAAGTAGATACCGGAGCGGCGGATCGCCAGGTAGCCCAGGAACAGGCCCAGCACCGCACCGGTGGCGCCGCCCAGCGCGATCGCCACCACCGCGTCAACGTGCCAGAACTTCATGGTCCAGGCGGTGACGTAGGCTCCCATGCCGAAGAATGCCGCGTGGCCGAAGGACAGCAGCCCGACATAGCCGATCATCAGGTTGAACGCGCAGGCGAACAGCGCGATGCACAGCACCCGCATCAGGAATACCGGGTAGAGCACGTACGGGCAGACGATAATCAACGCCAGCATCAGCAGGAAGGCGATCGACTGCGAGCGGGAGAAACCGAACATCTCAGGCCCTCTTGCCGAACAGGCCGTGCGGCATGGTCAGCAGCACGATCACCATGACCAGGAACACCACGGTGGCCGAGGCCTGCGGGTAGAACACCTTGGTAAGACCTTCGATAACGCCGAGGCCGAAGCCGGTGACGATGGCGCCCAGGATCGAGCCCATGCCGCCGATCACGACCACGGCGAATACGGTGTTGATGAAGTTGTCGCCCATGTTCGGGTTCACCGAATAGATCGGCGCCGCCAGCACGCCGGCGAACGCCGCCAGCGCGACGCCGCCGCCGAAGGTCAACGTGATCACGCGCGGTACATCGACGCCGAAGGCCTGCACCAGGGGCGCATTCTCCGTTGCGGCGCGCAGCGTGGCGCCGAGCGACGTCTTCTCCAGGATCGCCCAGGTGGCGAAGCATACCACCAGCGCCGCCGCCACCACCCAGCCGCGATAGTTGGGCATGTACATGAAGCCAAGATTGGTGGCACCTTGCAGGATGTCGGGAATGCGATAGGGCAGGCCGGAACTGCCGTAGTAGTTGCGGAACAGCCCTTCGATCACCAGCGACAGGCCGAACGTGAGCAGCAGGCCGTACAGGTGGTCGAGCTTGTACATGCGGCTGATCAGCAGCTTCTCCAGCACGATGCCGAACACGCCGATGATCAGCGGTGCCAGGAGCAAGGCGGGAAAGTAGCCGATGCCGCCGTATTCCAGCAGCATCCAGGCGGCGAAGGCACCCATCATGAACAGTGCGCCGTGTGCGAAGTTGATGATGTTGAGCATGCCGAAGATGATCGCCAGTCCCATCGACAGCATGGCGTAGAACGCGCCATTGATCAGTCCGAGCAACAGTTGGCCGAACAGCAGCGGGCCGGGGATTCCGAAGATCATGATCATGTGGTTTCCCCCGTTTTCCCCGGCCCGTGCGCTGTCAGGCCTTGCCGACGAACGGGCAGTGCCCATCCGCCAGCGGACGGGCCGCCTCGTCGGGCGATGTCGTGACGACCAGCGTGAAGTAGTCCCACGGCCCCTTGCTCTCGGACGGCGACTTGACCTCGAACAGATAGGCCGGAACCAGGTGGCGGCCGTCCTCGCGGATGGTGGTCTTGCCGAAGCACTCGTCCTCCACCGGCATCTTCTTCATGCGGTTGACCGTGGCGACGCCGTCCTTCTTGGCCTCGGCCGCACCCATGTCATGCGCGGTCTTCAGGTAGTGCAGCATCGCCGAATAGCAGCCGGCATGGATCATGTTCGGCCAGTTGTTCGGCGTCTTCGACTTCACCCGGTTGGTGAAGGCGCGCGTCCCCTCGTTCATATCCCAGTAGAAGCTCTCGGTCAGGTGCAGCCCCTTCGCCACGTCCAGGCCGAGCGCGTGCACGTCGGTGATGAACATCAGCAGTGCGGCGAGCTTCATCGACTTGTTCACGCCGAACTCGTTCGCCTGCTTGAGCGAGTTCACCGTGTCGGCCCCGGCATTGGCGAGGCCGAGCACCTTGGCGCCACTCGACTGCGCCTGCACCAGGAACGAGGAGAAGTCGGAGGTTCCCGGGAACGGATAGGCCGTGGAGCCGAGCACCTTGCCGCCCGCCGCCTTCACCATGTCGGTGGTGTCCGACTGCAACTGCTTGCCGAAGGCGTAGTCGGCGGCGATGAAGTACCAGCTATCTCCGCCGGCCTTGACCATCGCGCCGCCGGTGGATCTCGCCAGCATGTAGGTGTCGTAGGCCCAGGTGATGAAATTCGGCGAGCACTGATCGCCGGTCAGCGCCGTGGTGGCGGGGCCGACACCGAGGAAGACCTTGTTCTTCTCGCGCGTCACGCCCTGGACCGCGAGCGCCACCGACGATGTTGGCACGTCGAGGATCATGTCCACGCCGTCGCGGTCGTACCACTGGCGCGAGATCGAGACCGCGAGGTCCGGCTTGTTCTGATGGTCGGCGGTGATAACCTCGACGTTCAGCCCCTTGGCGGCGGCAGCGAAATCCTCGACCGCTTGTTTGGCGCAGATCACCGAGGTCGCGCCGCCGGTGTTCATGTAAGGACCGGACTGGTCGTTCAGCACACCGATCTTGAGGACCGGGCTCGATTGCGCGCGCGCGCGGTGGATCAGCGGCAAGGTGGTGGCAGCGGCGGCGGTGCCGAGCAGAACTCGGCGGGAGATCGTCATGGCAGGGGTTCCTTCCAGGGGTCAGAGGTCATGGCGTGTCCTGGAATCCTCCGTGGAGGCCGTTGCCTCCCGAACAAGCGGGATGTTTGCATCCCAGCCGGTCATCATAAACTGGCGGTATTGTCATAGCGAGTTGCCACGACTGTCTCCCCCTCCCCTGGTGGGAGGGGGTCGGGGGAGGGGTGCGAACATCCAACGACCGCGGGTGTTCGCCCCGCTCCCACAAGGGAAGGGGGAGACAATGCTGGGGCGATGACATCATACACCCAAATACTCGTGCAGCTTGTCCATGCTGGCCTCGAGCCTGTGGTTGGGGATCATGTCGATCACCCGCCCATGCTCCACCACGTAGTGCCGATCGGCCACGGTCTGGGCGAAGCGAAAATTCTGCTCCACCAACAGCACGGTAAAGCCGCGATTCTTGATCTCGTGGATGGTGCGGCCGATCTGCTGCACGATGACCGGGGCGAGGCCCTCGGTCGGCTCGTCCAGCAGCAGCATCTTCGCCCCTGTCCGCAGGATCCTTGCGATCGCCAGCATCTGCTGCTCTCCACCCGACAAGCGCGTGCCGTGCGCGGTACGCGCGCGCTCCTTCAGATTGGGGAACAGCGTGTAGATCTCGGCGATGTCCAACCCGCCCGGCGCCACCACCGGCGGCAACATCAGGTTCTCGGTCACCGACAACGCGCCGAAGATGCCGCGCTCTTCCGGGCAGAAGGCGATGCCGTGGCGGGCGATGTGGTGCGGCATCATCCCGGCCAGTTCGGCGCCGCGGAACTGAATGCTGCCCTCGCGGCGCGGCACCAGGCCCATGATCGACTTCATCGTGGTGGTCTTGCCGGCCCCGTTGCGGCCGAGTAACGTGATCACCTCGCCCTCACGCACTTCGAATTCCATGCCATGCAGGATGTGACTTTCGCCGTACCAGGCGTTGAGTCCCTTCACTTCAAGCATGCGGCGTCCCCAGATAGGCGGCGATGACGTCGGGATTCTTCGAGACGGTGGCGTAGTCGCCCTCGGTCAGCACACGGCCGCGGGTCAGCACGGTGATGGTGTCGCACAGCCCTTCCACCACCGATAGATTGTGTTCCACCATCAGGATGGTACGGCCGTTGCGCACGCGCTTGACCAGCTCGACGATGCGGTCCACGTCGTCGTGGCCCATGCCGGCGGTGGGTTCGTCCAGCAGCATCATCTCGGGGTCGAGCGCCATCGTGGTGGCAATCTCCAGCGCTCGTTTCAGTCCGTAGGGCAGCTCGGCCACCACGGTGCGAACGTGGTTGGACAGGCCGACGTCGAACAGCAGCTCGTGGGCGCGGTCGTCATAGACACTCAGCACCTTCTCCGAGCGCCAGAAGTCGAAACTGGCGCCGCGCGCGCGCTGTAACGCCAGGCGGACGTTCTCCAGCGCGGTGAGATGCGGAAACACGGCGGAAATCTGGAAGCTGCGCACCAGGCCGAGCCGCGCCACCAAGGCGGGCTTCATGCCGGTGATGTCGCGGCCCTTGAAATGGATGGTGCCCCGCGTCGGCGCCAGGAAGGCCGTGAGCAGATTGAAGCAGGTGGTCTTGCCGGCGCCGTTGGGGCCGATCAGGGCGTGGATAGTACCCGAGCGAACGCTCAGCGACACGTCGTCCACCGCGACGAAGCCGCTGAACTCTTTGGTCAGGCCTGTGGTCTCCAGGATGATGTCACTCACCTCCCGGACGCCTCCCGAGTAAAAATTGATCCCTGTGGGGGCTGATTTGCATATCGCCGGCCCCGGCGCAAGGTTGGGGGCGCAGGATTGTTGCGTGGATACGCGATGGAGGAAGGTCAGGAATGAACGCCGAACGGCTTCGCGCGGCGCAGTCGCCGCTGAAACAGCGTTATCGCGAGGCCCCGGACACGGCACGCGTTGCCGCCCGCGCCGAGGCCGTACTCGACCCGACAGACGTGGCTTGCGGCGTGGCGGGTTGGCATGGCGAGGTGCGCGCCGGGCTGCATCCGGCGACCGGCGGCGACGGCTCGCTGGCTTGCTCCGCCGATATGCTGTTGCAGGCGCTGGTGGCGTGCGCCGGGGTGACACTGCGGGCGGTGGCGACGGCGATGGGGGTGACAATCCGCAGCGGGCGGGTGCTGGCCGAGGGACATTGGGATGCGCGCGGCACTCTGGGCGTGGATCGCGCGGCGCCGGTCGGGCTGACCGACATCGCGCTGTCGTTCGAGATCGACAGCGACGCCGATGCGGCCAAGCTGGAGCGGATGATCGCGACGACCGAACGGTATTGCGTCATCCTGCAAACGCTGCGCGCGCCGCCGGAGATATCCCTCTCCCGCTAGCGGCAGCGGTCGAGGCGCGAGAGTGGCCAGGGTGAGGGGCGTAACGCACGGTCGTTCCGTGCG
>JBEKNT010000196.1:0-12062 GCA_049522565.1 Acetobacteraceae bacterium | reverse complement strand
TACAACCCCCCCGCCACCACCCCCAACTCCCCCACCCCGTACACTCGCTCCCGCCCCGACGCTCTCCCGCACGGTCCGGCGAATCCGCTCGGGCCGCGGGTGAGGGCGCTCCCGCGCGCCATGACCGGGTTGGCCCGGACGATGGGGTTGGTCCGGACGAGTAACGCTCGGCCGGTTCGCACCGGCCGCCCCCGGCGTCATGCCGACGCGCCGGGTCAAGTGCCCGATGGCAGGCTCCGGCCGGTAGCCACGAGGTTGCATCGGCGCGAACGCCGCGTCACTTCGCGGGCGCGCCCGCCATCGCCTTGCCGACGCTGGGCTCCGGCCCGACCGTCTCGTTGAACGCGATCTTGGCGCGCGGGATCGCCATGTCGCGCGGCCCGTGCCCATTCGCCGGACGCCGCGATGCCAGGCGCATCGTGCGTCGCTGCGGTTTCGCATCCGGCGTGCTGACCGCCTCGAACACCGGGAATGCGCCGCCAGCCGCATGCCGCGCGACGACAATCCCGACCGGCGCCAGGACTTCGGCATCGCTCATGCGGCATGCGCAATCCGAGCCACCGGCCGGCCGGCCTCCATAGCGACCCGGATCGCGAAGTCGTAGCGGTCGATATCCAGTGCGATTTCCAGGTCCGCGGGGTGGGAATCCGGACGGGCCGGATCGCCGAAGCGCGCGACGTCAGCACCGGCGAGAATCACCTCGCGCACGGCTTGAGGATTGCCCTTTCTGCCTTCCAGCAGATTGCGCAGGTGGAGAGCGCACAACTCATCCTCATCGGCCCGCGCGATCGCATTATTGCCCATCGCGACCAATGTGATCTGGCCGGCAGCGCCCGACCGCAACGCCCGAGCCGTGGCGCTTGCCGTTACCAATGCAGCGGCGAACAGCCGGTCGGCACCCGTCGCCGCGACAATACCCTGCGTGCCGGCGCTGGTCCGCTGGATGATCGCCTTGCCGTGGAAGTCGATACCGGATACCGCGAATGGCGAGTTCCCGAAATCGAACCCGGCAGGCATGCGGCCGCCCACCTCGCCCATGCAGACGTCGCCGACACCGCTGCGGCGCAGCCACAACGCTTCATCGACCGTGCCCACCATGGTGATCTTCGATGCGCCGTTGGCCAGCACCACGGCGGCAGTGGAGAAGGCACGAAACACGTCGATGATGGCCACCGCGCCGATCGCCTGCGAAGCGCCTTCAAGCAAGCTGCCGATCCTGATTTCCAACGCTACCGTCCCAACTACCGGCTATGGATTGCCTACCCGACCGTTGCCGGCGACCGCGCCAGATACCCCGCCAGTGCTTCCGTCTCCGCCGGGTCGAAGCGCAGCCCGAGCTTGCTGCGCCGCCACAGCACGTCGTCGGCGGTGCGCGCCCATTCGTTCCGCACCAGCCAGTCCACCTCGCGCTCGCTCAGATCGGCGCCGATCACGCCGCCCAGATCGGCGGCATCGCGCGCATCGCCCAGCATCTCGCCGGCCAGCGTGCCATAGGATCGCACCATCCGCCGCGCGGTTGGCTCGGCGAGAAACGGATAGCGCCGCTGCAAGTCGGCGCGCACCGTTTCGACGCCGTCGTATGGGAAATCGCCGCCGGGCAGCGGCGCGCCAGCGGTCCACGTGCCCGGCATGCCGGGAAAGAACCGCGCCAGCTTCGCCATCGCCGCCTCGGCCAACCGCCGGTAGGTCGTCAGCTTGCCGCCGAACACCGACAAGACCGGAGCCTCGCCCGGCTGCGCTTGCAGTTCCAGCACATAGTCGCGCGTCGCCTCCTGTGCCTTGCTCGCGCCATCGTCGCGTAGTGGCCGCACGCCCGCATAGCGCCAGACGATCGACGCCGGATCCACCGGATCGCGCAGATACGCGCTGACCGCCGCGCAGAGATAGCGTTCCTCCTCCGCCGACGGCGCCACCGCGGCGGGATCGCCGGTGTAATCCTCGTCGGTGGTGCCGATCAGCGTGAAGTCGTCATGATACGGAATGGCGAAGCACACCCGCCCGTCGGCGTTCTGGAAGATGTAGCAGTGGTCGTGCGCATAGAGCCGCGGCACGACGATGTGGCTGCCCTTCACCAGCCGGATCGGCGTCACCGTCGGATGCCCGAGCACCGACGACAGGATGCGCGACACGAACGGTCCTCCGGCGTTCACCAGCACGCGAGCCTGAGCAGCGCTGCCGTCCTCCAATGCCAACTGCCAGAGACCGTCGGCGATCCGCGCGGCAACGCAACGCGTCCGCGTGCGGATATCCGCCCCGTGCGCCGCCGCGTCGCGCGCGTTCAGCACCACCAACCTGGCGTCGTCCACCCAGCAGTCGGAATACTCGAACGCCGTGGTGAATGTCGGGCGCAACGGCACGCCGGCCGGATCGCGCCGCAGGTCCAGCGTGCGTGTCGGGGGCAGCAGCTTCCGCCCCCCCAAATGGTCGTACAGGAACAGTCCGGCGCGGATCATCCACCGCGGCCGCAGCCCCGGATGGTGCGGCAGCACGAATCGCAGCGGCCCGGCGATATGCGGTGCGGCGCGCCACAGTACCTCGCGTTCGGCGAGCGATTCGCGCACCAGGCGGAACGCGTAGTGCTCCAGGTAGCGCAGGCCGCCATGGATCAGCTTGGTCGACGCCGACGACGTCGCGCCAGCCAGATCGCCTTGCTCAAGCAGCAGCACCGACAGCCCGCGGCCTGCCGCGTCGCGCGCGATACCGATGCCGTTGATCCCTCCGCCGATGACGGCGAGGTCGAACGGGCGCGTCATGGCCCTTTACTCCCCCTCCCCTCGTGGGAGGGGGGTGGAGGGAGGGGTCGGCCGGAGGCTCGCACCCACAGACCCCTCCCTCCAACCCCCTGCCACTAGGGGAGGGGGGGTCCTTCTGGCTCTCCGTGGCCCTCCGCACGTCCTGCCCCAACCCCCTCCCACAAGGGGAAGGGGAGTCCGTCCTACCCTCATGGCCGATCGGCCGGCCCGTCGATAACCGTGCCGGAATACGGCTCGACGAACACCAGGTGGTCGTTCACCTGCTGCACCCCCGGCGTGTTCTCGGCCATCACGCAGATCGCCCGCCGCTCGTCCTCGTTGGTGATGGTGCCCCAGATATCCACCACCCGATCGGCCACGGTCACGTTCAACGTGGTCAGCGGCGTCCAGGATTGCTTGTCCAGCGCATCCAGGATCGCCGCGCGGATCGAGCGGTCGTCGGTCGCGATCGGCGGCTCGCGCCGTTCGGCGACGACCAGCGCGCGCAGCAGGTCGGCGCGCGACACCACGCCGATCACGCGGTTATTCTCGGTGACCGGCACGCGCTTGATGCGGTGCCGTTCCATCGTCTCGACCACCGTCTCCAGCGGCGCGTCCGCCGCCACGGTCTCCACATCGACGGTCATCACGTCGCGCACCCGGCGGCCGTGGGTGCGGGTGAAATCCGCCGCCTGCCGGCCCGGCGAGACCAGCATGCGCAGCCACCAGGGGCGGTGCCGCTCGGTGCCGAGTTCGTCGCGCCGCAGCAGGTCGCCCTCGGTCACCACGCCGGCGAGTTCACCCTTGTCATCCACCACCATCAGGCCGGAGATGCCGCGTTCCAGCATCTGTTTTGCGGCGTCTTCCACCGTGGCGTCGGGCGACACCGAGATCACGTGGCGGGTCATCACATCGGCGACGTTCATGGGCTTGGTCCTTCAGCCTCTTGCGGTCAGCCGGTCGATGCGCAGGCGTTGCCGGTCATCGGTCAGCCGGTTGGCGGTAAGATACACCACGACAACGGCCGCAAGGCCAGCGCCGCCGGACAAAAGGAAAATCAGCAGGATCTGGTATTTCGCCGCCTCCAGAGGGTCCATGCCGGCGAGGATCTGGCCGGTCATGATGCCGGGCAGGGTGATGATGCCCGCCGCCGACATCTGGTTGACGATCGGCAGCAGCGCCCGGCGCACCGAACTGCGCAGCAGCCCGCGGATCGCCTGGTAGAATGGCACGCCGAGCGCCAACTGCGCCTCGATCGCGGCGCGCTCCCGCACCACGCCGCCGAGCATGGAATCGAGCGCCAGGCTGGCGCCGTTCAGCACACTGCCAAGCACGATGCCGGCCAACGGGATGGCGTAGCGCGGGTCGTACCAGGGCTGCGGCCGGATCGCCGTGGTCAGCGCCAGGATCGCGGTGAGGAACGTGGCGAGCGCAACGGCACCGGCGCCGACGGCGTAGTTGCCGAACCGCCCCAGCCGTTGCTCCGGCCGCGCCGCCACCTCGCGGCCGGCGATCGCCACCATCACCAGCACCACGGCGAGCGTGACCAGCGGCGAGGCCAGCGCGAACACGGTGCGCAGGATGCAGCCGACCAGCACAAGCTGCACCACCATGCGCAGCGCCGCCCAGCCGAGCTGGCGATGCAGGCCAAGCCGCAGCGCCAGCGACAGCGCCGCGTCCACCACGATCAGCACGGCGGAAATCGCGACGTCGCCCGGCGAGAGCAGAATTGGGTTCATGGAGCGGATTCCATCTGATGCCAGATCTGAATCTGCTGCCAACCGCCCTGACGATTGCCTCTCGGCTGGTTCGCAGGGGCCGGTCCCACCGTCATGGCCAGGCTCTTGACCCGGCCCTCTATCGCGGCACCACGGCGGCGTGGATGGCCGGGTCGAGCCTTGCCCCCGACCGCTTCACCCGGGCGCCGGCCATGGCGGGTTGCGGCAGCCCGTGCCGTACGTCGATGGTTCGGGCGGCTCGCATGGGCGTCAGGAACGGTCATGCGGGAACCAGCCGGCGCTGCTGCATGCGGAACTGCTGCTGGCCGAGCCGGGCGGCCTGCTCAGGACTGTGGGTCACCAGCACGATCGTCGTGCCGGCGGCAAGACATTCGCGCAACAATGCCTCCACGCGCGCGGTGCTGTCCTGGTCGAGCGCGCCGGTCGGCTCGTCGAGCAGGAGCACCGGCGGATCCAGGGCCAGGGCGCGGATCAGTGCCAGCCTTTGGCGTTCGCCGGTGGACAGGCGGACGATCGGGCTTTCCAGCAGCACCGGCGCGAGGCCAAGCCGGGGCATCAGCGCGTGTGCGGCATCGCGCGCGGCGCCGGGAGGAAAATGCGGCGCGGCGGTATCGTGCCACCAGCCCGGCTCGGCGGCGCTGTAGACGACGCGGCGGCGCCAGGCGGGCGGGCTGAAGCTGCGCCGGTCTTTCCCGTCGAGCGCCACGTCGCCTTCGTTCGGGTCCAGGTCGGCGATCATGCGCAGCAGCAGGCTCTTGCCGGAACCGGACGGTCCCGCGACGGCGACGCATTCGCCCGCCGCGACGGAAAGGTCGAACGGCCCGGCCAGAGGGCTGTGAAGGCCGGCGAGGCGGAGGCGGGGCAGCTTGTCCGCCGCCATCGCGGTGGCCAGTGCCGCTGTTCCTGTCGCCGTGTTCGTCATGGCCGGGCCGGCGCGGGGCGGCGATCGCAGCCCCGGAACGCGCCGTGCATCGTTGCTTCCTCCGCGGTGCCGAGGTCGAAGGTCGCCGCGTCGGTAGCCCGGCGACCCGCCCGAGTCTATCGTGCGGCAGAGGCGCGTTGGCGCGGCGCGAGCGTCGCCAAGTCTGCCCCGCCGCGCTACATCTCTCGGCCACAGGAGCGAGGCGAATGGCACAGGACAACCGTGTGGTGCGCGTCGGCGAGGTCGCGATCGGCAATCATCTGCCGTTCGTGCTGATCGCCGGCCCATGCCAGATCGAATCGCGCGACCATGCGCTGGAGGTGGCGTCGGCGCTGCGCGACCTGTCCGATACGACCGGCGTGAAGCTGATCTACAAGTCGAGCTTCGACAAGGCGAACCGCACCAGCGCCGCGGCGGCGCGCGGCGTCGGCATGGCGCAAGGCCTGGCGATCCTCGCCGAGGTGCGCGAGCGCACCGGCCTGCCGACGCTCACCGACGTACACGCCCCGGACCAGTGTGCCCCGGCGGCCGAAGCGGTGGACGTGTTGCAAATCCCCGCCTTCCTCTGCCGCCAGACCGACCTGCTGCTGGCGGCCGGCGCCACCAGGCGGGCGATCAACGTGAAGAAGGGCCAGTTCCTCGCGCCGTGGGACATGGCGCATGTCGCGGCGAAGATCGCCAGCACCGGCAACCACAACATCCTGCTGTGCGAGCGCGGCGTCAGCTTCGGCTACAACACATTGGTCAGCGACATGCGGGCGCTGCCGATCATGGCGCGCACCGGTTACCCGGTGGTGTTCGACGCGACGCACTCGGTGCAGCAGCCGGGCGGGCAGGGGGCGTCATCCGGCGGGGAGCGCGAATTCGCCCCGGTACTGGCGCGCGCGGCCCTGGCGGTGGGCGTCGCGGCGGTGTTCATCGAGACGCATCCCGATCCCGACCGCGCGCCGAGCGACGGACCGAACATGATCCCGTTGCGTGCGATGCCGGCCCTGGTGCGGCGGCTCCAGGCGTTCGACGCGCTGGCGAAAAGCGGCGGATGAGCCGGCGCGCCGATCCCCTGGTGCGGCTGCGCGAGATCTGCCTGGCGCTGCCCGAGGCGGAGGAGCGCGCAACCTGGGAGACGCCGACGTTCCGTGTTCGAGACAAGATTTTCGCGATGGTCGCCACGCGGGACGGTGCGCCCGCCGTGTGGTGCAAGGCGCCGCCCGGCGCGCAGGCGATCCTGATCGGGGCGGACGCGGAGCGGTTCTTCCGGCCGCCCTATGTCGGCCACAAGGGCTGGATCGGCGTGCGGCTGGACGCCGGCATGGACTGGGCGGAGCTGGACGCGCTGGTGCGCCGAAGCTGGCGCCTGACCGCGCCGAAGCGCCTGGCCGGGCTTGTCGAATGACGATGCGTTCCGGTGCCTGGCGGGGCTTGGTGCAATGACGATGCGTAGCCGTGGCCTGGCGGGACTGGCTGCAATGACGATGCCTGCCCGTGGCCCGGCGGCCGCGCGCCCGGGCGAGAGCAGTACACGGTTCGAGACGCTCGATTCGCTGCGTGGCATTGCGGCAATGGTGGTCGTGTTCGATCACTGCGCCATGCTGTTCCGGCCGATCAGCGACGGGGTTCCGGTGACCTTCCGCGGCGACCCGATGGCGTGGTTGCTGCTGCACTCGCCGCTGGCACTGTTGATCGAGGGGCGCGGGGCGGTCGCGCTGTTCTTCGTGCTCAGTGGCTTCGTGCTGGCGCTGCCGTGGCTGATCGGTCGGCAGCCGGGCTATGCGGCGTTCGTGGTCCGGCGGGTGTGCCGCATCTGGCTGCCCTATGCGATGGCGGTTGCGGTCGCGGTCCTGCTGGGGACTGCGCTCGCGACGTATCCCCCGCCGGCGATCAGCCAGTGGTTCGATCGGACCAACTGGTCCGAGCCACTCACGCCGGGGGTCGTCGCCGACTACTTGTTCATGCTTGGCCGGCACGACACGCTCGATAATGCGACCTGGTCGCTGGTGTACGAAATGCGGGTGTCGCTGATCTTCCCGCTGTTGGTGCTGCCGGTGCGGCGATGGGGGCTGGCCGGTGCGGTGGCGACCGCGGCGATGCTGACGCTGCTGGCGAAGCTGGCCGGGATGTGGCCGGCCGGCGGTTATGCCGCTGTGACCGTGGGGCAAAGCCTGCATTGGGCGGTGCTGTTCGTGCTGGGGATCGCCACGGCGCAGCAGGCCGCGCGGCTGCGTGCCTGGTTCCTGGCCGGGCCGGCCTGGACGGAGTGGGTCGTGCTGGCCGGCGCGGCGGTGTTCCTGTGGCAATACATGCCGTATCAGCGGGACTTCTTCCTCGGCGTCGGCGGGATGCTGGCGATCGTGGCGGCGCTGCTGCCCGGGCGGCTGCATCGTCTGTTGCAGCACCGCCGGCTGCGCGTACTGGGGCGGATTTCCTACAGCCTGTACCTGGTCCATCTGCTGGTCTTGTTGCCTGCGGCGTATCTGCTGCACGACATCGTGCCGCTGTGGCTGATCGTCGTGCTGGCGCCGCCGGCCGCCCTGGTCGCTGCCTGGGGGTTCAACCGGCTGGTGGAGGAGCCGGCCAATCGTCTGGGCCGCCGGCTCACCCGGAGGTCAGCGCTGCGGCTCCAGCTTCTGGGCGGCCGGGGAGCGTGAGGCGCCGGGGAACCGCCCGTAGGCCATGCGGTGACCGTCACTCCGCCGCGGCGCGCACCGCGGCGCGATCGCGGCCGATCAGCGTGTCCCAGTCCCCGCCATCCAGATACGCCCGGTACACCCGATAGAAATTCCGCGGCGTCTGGTCGGTTATCTGCAATGACACGTCGCCGGGGATCGGATGGTTGGTCCGGTACGCCCCCATCGACATCTGGTAATTGAACGGATAGCGCCGGGCGATCGTCCCCTTGCTTGCCGCCGTCGCATACAGCCAGTTCTCCATGTCGTCCTGCTCGGTCATGCCCGCCGGCCCGGAGTAGCGCATGTAATACCGCCGCAGCACGTCCTTCACCTCGGCCGGCGCGTCCGCATCGACCAGGAAGAACCGCCAGCCCTCGGTCTCGGTCGGGCTGTGCGGGTGCCACACGCAGATCGAGCGCGGCTGCCGCCCGTGATACGACGCGTTGGGAAAGATCGTGCCGACCAGCGGCAGCAGCCGAGCCTTGTCGCCCAGCCGGCGCTTCCGCTCGTGGAAGCAATGGCGGAAATACGCGTCCACCTCCGGGTTCTGCTGATAGGTCGGGACGTAGTCGGTTTGCTCCGGCATCAGCGCTCCGGTCATGCCGTGCCCCGCCGGATGGCCCACCCAGAACCGTTGCCCGCCGGTATATTCGTTATCGCGCCGGCTGGACGCGCCACGTTGCCCGCTCGGCCCGATGCCGATCATGTCCACCGAGCGGTGCGACGGGTTGTGGTAGGTGTCGCCCAGGAAATTTTCCGCCGCGAACTTCCAGTTCGACGGAAACACCCACTTGTGCACGCCGATGACTTCCGACCCGCCCGGCCGCCCGTCGCGGCAATCCAGCACCTGGTCCAGGTGGTCGAGCGCGCTGCCAAGGTACGCCTCGAAATCCGGGGCCGCCGCATCCCACGACGCCCACACCGTGCCCTTGTACACCGCCAGCCGCGGCACCTCGATCAGCGACCACTCGTCGCGGTTCAGCGTGCCTTCGTACAAGGCGCGATACAGCGGCACGCCCTGCAACCTGCCGTCCGTGGTGTAGCTCCACGCATGATACGGACAGACGAACAGCGAGGTATTTCCCTGTTCGTAGCGACAGACCTTCATCCCGCGATGCCGGCAGGAGTTCAGGAACACATGCACCGCGCCTTGTGCGTCGCGGCACAGGATGACCGACTCCTCGGCCATGCGCGACACGAAGAAGTCGCCCGGGTTGGGGATCTGGCTCGCATGCCCGACGAACAGCCAGGCGCGCGCGAATAGTTTCTCCAGTTCCGCGCGATAGAACTCGGGCGAGACGAAGATCTCGCGGCTGATCGTTCCATGCTCCAGGTCGATCATCGTGTGCCTCCCGCCATATCACCCTCTCAAGCGCTGCGCGCGGGAGAGGTGTACTACTCCGCCGCCGCCTGCACCGGCACGCGATCGCGGCCGATCAGCGAATCCCAGTCTGCTCCGTTCAGATACGCCCGATAGACCCGATAGTAATTCCGCGGTGTCTGTTCGGTTATTTGCAGTGACACGTCGCCGCGGATCGGTTCGTCGGTCCGGTACGCCCCCATCGACATCTGGTAGTTGAACGGATAGCGCCGGGCGATCGTCCCCTTGCTCGCCGCCGTCGCATACAGCCAGTTCTCCATGTCGTCCTGTTCCGTCATGCCCGCCGGGCCGGAGTAGCGCATGTAGAATCGCCGCAGCACGTCCTTCACCTCGGCCGGTGCGTCCGCATCCACCAGGAAGAACCGCCAGCCCTCGGTCTCGGTCGGACTGTGCGGATGCCATACGCACAGCCCGCGCGGCTGCCGGCCGTGATAGGCGGTGTTCGGGAAGATGCACCCGGTGAACGGCAGCAGCCGCGCCTTCTCGCCCAGCCGTCGCTTCCGCTCATAAAAGCAATGGCGGAAATACTCTTCGACAATCGGATACTGCTGATACGTCGGCGCGTAGTCCATGTCGGGCGGCATCAGCACGCTGTGCATGCCGTGCCCGGCCGGATGCCCCACCCAGATATGCTGTCCCTTGTTGTATTCGTTGTCGCGCCGTCCGGTCACGCCGCGTTGCCCGCTCGGTCCGATGCCGATCATGTCCACCGAGCGATGCGACGGATTATGATATGTATCGCCCAGGAAATTCTCCGCCGCGAACTTCCAGTTCGACGGAAACACCCACTTGTGCACGCCGATCACTTCCGAGCCGCCCGGCCGTCCGTCGCGGCAATCCAGCACCTGGTCCAGGTGATCGACCGCGCCGCCGAGATACGCCAGCAGCTCCGGCGCCTGCGGATCCCACGACGCCCACACCGTGCTCTTGTAGATCGCCAGCCGCGGCACCTCGATCAGCGACCACTCGTCGCGGTTCAGCGTGCCCTCGTACAAGGCGCGATACAGCGGCACGCCCTGCAACTTGCCGTCCGTGGTGTAGCTCCACGCATGATACGGACAGACGAACAGCGAGGTATTCCCCTGTTCGTAGCGGCACACCTTCATCCCGCGATGCCGGCAGGAGTTCAGGAACACATGCACCGCACCTTGCGCGTCGCGGCACAGGATCACCGATTCCTCGCCCATGCGCGATACGTAGAAGTCGCCCGGGTTGGGGATCTGGCTCTCGTGCCCGACGAACAACCAGGCACGGGTGAACAGCTTCTCCAGTTCCGCACGGTAGAACGCGGGCGAGACAAAGATCTCCCGGCTGACCGTCCCGTGTTCGAGGTCGATCATCTGGTCGACGGGCAGGTCCATCGTCATCCGCCGTTCCTCCATCCCAGGCCTGCATGCTTCGGCCGGATTGTGCGCTCCCCCGTCCGGGGCGCGTCAAGCCTGTTCGATCGGCGCGGACCGCCGCCCGGGCACGCCCCGGCGCCGCGACGTCTCGCCCATCCGGCCGCGCGCCCGCCGCGACGGCGTCACGCAAAGCGCGTAGCATGCCGCCCGATCCATGCAGCGGAGTCCTGCCATGCGGCGCAGCGAACAGCGCATCCTCACCACCCACACCGGCAGCCTGCCGCGCCCGCCGGAGCTTGTGCGCTGCTACCAGCGGCGCAACCGCGGTGAGGCGGTGGACCCGCGCGAGCTCGGCACGCTTGCCGCTGCCGGCGTGCGCGACGTGGTCCGCCGGCAGCTTGCCGCCGGCATCGACATCGGCAACGACGGCGAGCAGGGGCGGGATTCATTTCACCTGTATATCCGCGAACGGTTGAGCGGGGTGGGCGGCGCGTGGCAGCGCCCGGCCCGTACCGATGTCGAACGCTATCCGGTGTTCAAGGAGATGCGCCGTCGCCTTGCCGAGGCGTTCCCCTCGGCGATCAACGACGCGCAACTGCCTACCGCGATCGGCGAGGTGCACCACATCGCGCCGCACGCCGTCGCCGCCGAGTGCGAAAACTTCGCCGCGGCGCTGCGTGAGTCTGGCGGCGCTTTCACGGAGCAATTCATGACCGCCCCGTCGCCCGGGATCGTGGCGACGACAATCCGCAACGCGTACTACGCTAGCGATGCGGCGTATCTCGCCGCGCTCGGCAACGCGCTGAAGCTGGAATACGAGACGATCATCGAACATGGCTTCCTGCTGCAACTCGACTGCCCCGACCTCGGGCTGGAGCGGCATCTGTATTTCGGCGACCGGCCGCTGTCCGAGTTCCTCGGTTTCGTCGAGAACGTCGTGACGGTGCTGAACACCGCGCTGGCCAACGTGCCGCGCGAGCGGGTGCGCATGCACGTCTGCTGGGGCAACTCCGAATCGCCGCACGACAGCGACGTGCCTCTGGAGCATGTGCTGCCGATCATCCAGCGCACCAACGTGGGCGCCTTCGTGCTGCCATTCGCCAACGCGCGCCATGCGCACGAATACCGCTGCTTCCAGCGCTTTCCCCTGGCCGAGGACCAGGTGCTGGTCGCCGGCGTGATCGATACGCTGAGCAATGTGGTGGAGCACCCGGAGGTGGTGGCCGACCGTATCGAGCGGATCGCCGAGACGGTGGGCGATCCACGCCGCGTGCTGGCC
>JBEKNT010000195.1:0-16834 GCA_049522565.1 Acetobacteraceae bacterium | reverse complement strand
CCCCTCCCGTCCAAACACTCCAACGGATGGATTGCAAAGGCTCTGCCTTTGCTGGGGGTCCGCGGGGGCAAAGCCCCCTGGCGGGTCCAGGGCAGAGCCCTGGCCTTGCTGCGCTTACGCGATGGCCCTCACACCGAAAAATACTTCGCGTGCGGGTTCAGCACGACGATCGCACTGGTCGATTGCTCCGGATGCAACTGGAACTCATCGGACAGCTCCACGCCAATCCTCTCTGCCCCCAGCAACGCCAGCAGCGGCGCCTGGTCCTCCAGCTTCGGACAGGCCGGATACCCGAACGAATACCGTGAGCCGCGATAGCTCTGCGACAGCAGTTTCTCCATGTCGCGATCGTCCTCGCCGGCGAAGCCCAGCTCGGCGCGGATGCGCTTGTGCACGTATTCCGCCATCGCCTCGGCCATCTCCACCGACAGCCCGTGCAGATACAGATAGTCCTGGTAACGATTGTCCGCGAACCAGGCGCGCGACACCTCCGACGCGCGCTGCCCCATGGTGACGACCTGGAGGCCGATCACATCGCGTTCCGCATCGTCCACGTCGCGGAAGAAGTCGGCGATGCACTCACCGTCTTCCTTCGGCTGCCGCGGCAATGCGAAGCGTGCCAACTCGGTCGAGCCGTCGATATCGAACACGATCAGCTCGTTGCCCTGCCCCGCCGCCGGCCAATACCCATACGCCGCCCGCGGCTGCAAAATCTCCTGTTCCTCGCACAAGGCGAGCATGCGCCGCATCACCGGCCGCAGCTCCTGCCGCGCCCAGCCGAGGAAATCGTCCAGCGACCGCCCCTGCTTACGAAAACCCCATTGGAACTGGTACAGGCTACGTTCGTTGACGAACGGCACCAGCGCCTTCGACGGCGCCTCGATGATCCGCGCGCCCCAGAACGGCGGCGTCGGTGTCGGCACGTCGCGCGTCAACCGGTGCCGGCGTTCCCGCACCGCGGCGACATCGACCGGCCGGAACGCGCGCGCATCCGCCTGGCCCAAGGTGCGGGCGGTATTGCGCGCCTTGCCGGAACGCTTGGCCTGCACCGCCGCCAGGTAGTCGTCGAACCCGTTGCCGGTCACCTTGTCCATCAAATGCAGTCCGTCGAACGCATCCCGCGCGTAGGCGACACGGCCGCAGCCATAGGCCTGGACGCAGGTATCCTCGACATAGGAACGGGTCAGCGCCGCGCCCCCGAGCATCACCGGAATCTCCAGTCCCTGGCGCGACATTTCCTCCAGGTTCTCGCGCATCACCACGGTGGACTTCACCAGCAACCCGGACATGCCGATGGCGTGCGCACGATTTTCCTGCGCCGCGTGCAGCATCTCCGCCAGCGGCACCTTGATGCCAAGATTGACCACGCGGTAGCCGTTGTTGGTCAGGATGATATCGACCAGGTTCTTGCCGATGTCGTGCACGTCGCCCTTCACCGTGGCGAGCACGATGGTGCCTTTCTCCTGGCCCTCCACCCGCTCCATGAACGGTTCCAGATAGGCCACCGCGGCCTTCATCGTCTCGGCGCTTTGCAGCACGAACGGCAACTGCATCTTGCCGGCGCCGAACAGCTCGCCCACCACCTTCATGCCATCGAGCAACACGTTGTTGATGATGTCGAGCGGCGCCAGCGTCACCAGCGCATCGTCGAGTTCCGCGGTCAGGCCCTTGCGGTCGCCATCGACGATGCGGTCCTTCAGACGGCCCTCCACCGTCTCGGCGCGCTTCTTCACCGTGGCGTCGGCCAGCTTGCGGTCGGCAAAAATCGCCAGCATGCGTTGCAGCGGATCGTAGCCTTCCGCGCGGCGATCGAAGATCAGGTCTTCGGCGACCTTGACCTCCTCCTCCGCCAGCAGATGCAGCGGGCGGATCTTCGATACATGCACGATCGCGCCGCTCATCCCGGCACGCATCGCATGGTCGAGGAACACGCTGTTCAGCACCGCGCGCGCCGCCGGGTTCAGCCCGAAGCTGACATTCGACAAGCCGAGAATGATCTGGATGTCCGGAAATTCGGCGCGGATGGCGGCGATGCCCTCCAGCGTCCATTGCGCCAGCTTGCGGTCGTCCTCGTTGCCGGTGGCGATGGTGAAGGTCAGCGGATCGATCAGCAGATCCGACTGCGGCAGACCGTGCCGGTTACAGGCGAAATCCACCAGCCGCCGCGCGATGCGCAGTTTGTCGTCGGCGGTCTTCGCCATGCCGACCTCGTCGATGGTCAGCGCGATCACCGCGGCGCCGAACTTCTTCGCCAGGATCAGCCGGTCGGTCGCCGCCTTCTCACCGTCCTCGAAGTTGATCGAGTTGATGATCGGCTTGCCGCCATGCAGCTTCAGCGCGGCCTCGATCACCGGGGTCTCGGTACTATCGATCACCAGCGGCGCGTTCACCGAGGCGGTGAACCGCCGGATCACCTCGTTCATCTCATAAGTTTCGTCGCGGCCGACGAACGCGGTGCAGATATCCAGCGCGTGCGAGCCCTCGCCCAACTGTTCGCGCCCCTGGGCGACGCAGCCGTCCCAGTCGTGCTTCTCCTGCAACTCGCGCCACTTCTTCGAGCCGTTGGCGTTGCAGCGTTCGCCGATGGCGAAGATCGCGTTCTCCTGCCGCAACGGCACCGCGTTGTACAGGCTGGCAACGCAAGGCACCCAGACCGGCTGGCGCGCCACCGGCACCGGGCGAGACCGCCTGCTCGCCGCGGCGCGCTTGCGCAGCATCGCGTCCAGCGCGGCAATATGCGTCGTGTTGGTGCCGCAGCAGCCGCCGATCAGGTTCACGCCGTCCTCGGCGACGAAGCGTTCCAGCCAGCTCGCCAGCTCCGCCGCGCCGAGCGGATAGTGCGTGTGCCCGTCCACCAACTCCGGCAGGCCGGCATTCGGCAGCACCGACAACAGGCCCGGCCAGTTGGTCGCCAGCCAGCGCACGTGCTCCGCCATCTCCTGCGGGCCGGTGGCGCAGTTCAGCCCCATCAGCGGCACGTCCAGCGCGTGCACCACGGTGGCGGCGGCGGCGATGTCGGGTCCGACCAGCAACGTGCCGGTGGTCTCGACGGTGACCTGCACAAAGATCGGGATATCCGCCCCGGCCTCGGCGCGGGCAATTTTCCCCCCGTTCACCGCCGCCTTGATCTGCAACGGGTCCTGGCACGTCTCCACCAGGATCGCGTCAACCCCGCCGGCGATCAGGCCGCGGCATTGTTCCGCCAGCGCAGCTTCCAGCGCGTCATAGGCGATGTTACCGAGGCTCGGCAGCTTGGTGCCCGGGCCGACGCTGCCCAGCACCCAGCGATCCCGCCCGTCGGAGAATTCGTCGGCCGCCTCGCGCGCCAGCTCCCCGGCGATACGGTTGATCTCGAAGGCGCGGCCGGCGAGCTGGAATTCGCCCAGCGTCACCGGCGAGCCGCCGAAGCTGTTGGTTTCCACCATGTCGGCGCCGGCGGCGAAGAAGCCGCGATGGATCGCGCGCACCAGGTCGGGACGCGACAGGTTCAGCACCTCGGTGCAGTTCTCTTTGCCCCAGTAGTCGCGTTCGATATCCAGCGTCAGCGCCTGCACGTGGCTGCCCATGCCGCCATCGGCCAGCAACACGGTGTCGCGCAGGACATCGAGCAAATGCGGACGGGACATCGGGTTACACCGCCAGTGCGTGGGAGAGGGACGCCGGCGCATCGGCGCGCCGCGTTGCCGGCCAGATGCGGACTTCCAGCGGGCCGGGCACGATGAGCGGATCGCCACCCGGCAGGCCTGCGTCCGCGAGCAATTCCGCCATGGTGGCGTCGGAGAATCCGGGCCAGCGATGCGCCAGCTTCGCGGCGATGTCGTCCCGGCCGTGACGCGCCAGGTCGATGACGATCAGCCGTCCGTCCGGGCGCAGCACCCGCGCCGCCTCGGCCAGCACGCCCGCCGGGTCCTCGGCGTAGTGCAGCACCATTTGCAGCACAGCGATGTCGAAGGAGGCGTCGGCCAGCGGCAGCCGGTACATGTCGGCGAGCCGCACCGCGCAATGCGTCAATCCGGCGCGGGCCAGGCGGGCGCGGGCCAGCGCGAGCATCGTCTTCGAGGCGTCCACGCCCAGTCCCTGCGCCACGCGCGGCGCCAGCAGTTCCAGCACGCGGCCGGTGCCGGTGCCGATATCGAGCAAGCGGTTCGCCGCGTGTTCGGGCACCAACGAGAGCAGCGCGGCTTCGACGGCGGGGGCCGGCAAATCGAGGGCGCGCATTTCGTCCCAGTCGGCGCCCTGGCGGCGGAAGCGTTCGTTGGCGGCGCGGGCGCGCTCGGCCAGCACGCGGGCGGCCTGGCGGCGATCGGCTTCCAGGATGGCGTCGTCCTCCGCCAGATGGGCGGCAATCTCGCGGGCCAGGGCGCCGTCCGGGCCGGTGGGCAGCGCGAACCAGGCGTTGGCGCCTTCGCGTTCGCGCGCCAGCAGGCCTGATTCGCAAAGCAGTTTGAGGTGGCGGGACAGGCGCGGCTGCGACTGGCCGAGGATTTCGGTGAGCTCGGTCACGCAGAATGCGCCGCGCGCGGCAAGCGCGAGGAGGCGGAGGCGGGTGGGTTCCGCGGCGGCGCGGAGCGCGGCGAGCAGGGCGTCCATCGGCAGTCAATGACATAAAGATATGCTTATGTCTAGCATCAATGCCAGCGCCCGTGAAAAGCTGCGGCCGGCGTCCCGGCACCATGCCAAGCGCCAGTAGCGGCAACTGGCCCCTTGCCTCGCACGCTCCGACGCGCGACTGAAACGGCCATGCGTTACGTTCTGCTCCTGCTGCGCCCCCCGACCGGGCGAGCTTCGACCCCGGCGCCATCGCCCGCGGCGCCCGGCTGGCGGCGCTCGGCGACTGCATCTCCTGCCACACCGTCCCGGGCGGCGCGCCGTTCGCCGGCGGGCGCGCGGTGCAGACACCGTTCGGCGCGGTCTACGCCGGCAACATCACGCCGGACCCCACGACCGGCATCGGCACCTGGTCGGCGGCGGCCTTCCGGCGCGCCATGCATGACGGCGTGGACCGCGCCGGCCACCAGCTCTACCCGGCCTTCCCCTACGACCACTTCACCCGGGTCAGCGATGCCGACGACGCCGACCTCTACGCCTATCTGGCCACGCGCGAGCCGGTGCAGGCGACGAACCCGCCCAACGACCTGTCCTTCCCGCTCGGTTTCCGCTCCCTGATCGCCGGGTGGAAGCTGCTGTTCTTCCGCCATGCGGCCTTCCAGCCGGACACCACGCAAAGCGCCGCATGGAACCGTGGCGCCTACCTGGTGCAGGGCCTCGCGCATTGCGGCGCCTGCCACACCCCCCGCAATCTGCTCGGCGCGGAAAAATCCGGGCGGCCCCTCGACGGCGGCGAGGCGCAAGGCTGGTCCGCCTACGCACTCGACGCGGCCGCGCCGGCGCCGGCGTCCTGGACCGCGGACACGATCTACGACTACCTGCGGCACGGCTGGCAGCCGCGGCACGGCGTCGCACTGGGGCCGATGGGCGAGGTGACGCACGACCTCGCAGGCGCGCCGGACGACGACGTGCGGGCGATCGCCACCTATGTCGCCGCGCAGATCGGCACGCCCCGACCGCGGTCCGCGCCGCCACCGCCGCCGGCTGGCGGGCCCGGCGAAGCGCTCTACCACGGCGCCTGCGCCGCCTGCCACGAGGGCGGCCGGGGACCACCGCTGGGCGGCATCGACCTCGCGCTCAGCAGCGCCCTGCACGCCCCCGACCCGGCCAACCTTGCCGATATCGTGGTCGGCGGCATCCCGGCGACCGGCGAGGAGCCCGCGCCGATCATGCCAGGCTTCGGCGCCGCCTTGACCGACCGGCAGATTGTCGACCTGCTGACCTGGCTGCGCGCCCGGTTCGGCGCCCCGCAGCCCTGGGATGGCATCCAGGCGGCGGTGCAGGCGGCACGCGACACCACCGCCCTGCGCGAGGCAGCCCAATGAGACTGAACGTCAACGGCCAGGTCCACGACATCGACGTCGATCCCGACACGCCCTTGCTCTACGTGCTGCGCGAGGACCTGCGGCTGAACGCAGCGAAATACGGCTGCGG
Source organism: Acetobacteraceae bacterium (assembly GCA_049522565.1). GTDB lineage: Bacteria > Pseudomonadota > Alphaproteobacteria > Acetobacterales > Acetobacteraceae > JASHVB01. The sequence goes on along the minus strand of JBEKNT010000195.1, from coordinate 10,792 downwards.
CCTGGGGCAATGCGGCGCCTGCACCGTGCTGATCGACAACCGCCCGGCGTTCTCCTGCGTCACGCCGGTGGTGGCGCTGGAGGACAAGAAGATCGTCACGCTCGAAAGCCTGGGCACCGCTGAACATCCGGGGCCGTTGCAGGTTGCCTTCATGGAGGAGCAGGCGGCGCAGTGCGGCTATTGCATCGCCGGGATGATGCTGCGGGCCGAGGCACTGCTGCGGCGCAACCCGAGCCCGTCCGACGCGGACATCCGCGCGGCGCTGCTGCCGAATCTGTGCCGCTGCGGCACTCATATGCGCATCCTGCGCGCGGTGCGCCGCGCCGCCACGGCGATGCAGGCGGCGGCGGAGTCAAACGGATGACCGCGCCGACGCGTCGCGCGGTGCTGGCCGGCGGTGGCGCGCTGGTCGTCGGCTTCTCGCTGCGCGGCCAGGCGCAACCGGCTTCCGCGGTGCCAGGACAGGTACCACCCACGGCCCTGCCCGGCAGCCTGAAAGAGGCGCCCTGGCTCGACGCCTGGATCCGCATCGACGGTGACGGCACGATCACCGTGTTCACCGGCAAGGCCGAACTCGGCCAGGGCATCAAGACCGCGCTGTTGCAGGTCGCCGCCGAGGAGCTTTTCGTCTCGGTAGAACGCCTCAAGCTGGTGACTGCCGACACCGACCTGACGCCGAACGAGGGCTACACCGCCGGCAGCCACTCCTTGCAGGACAGCGGCACGGCGATCCGCATCGTCGCCGCGCAGGTGCGCGAGATTCTGCTCGGCCAGGCGGCAGCGCTGCTGCGCGTGCCGGCCGACCAACTCAAGCTCGAGGAGGCGGCGGTGGTGGGGCCGGACGGCCGTCGCCTGAACTATGGCGCTCTGGTGCCGCCGGGGCTCCTGCACGTCGCGGCGCAACCGCAGGCACCGCTGAAGGACGCCGCCGGCTTCGTCGTAATGGGCACCAGCGTGCCGCGGGTGGACGTTCCCGCCAAGGTCACCGGCGGCGCGGCCTATGTGCAGGACATGCGGCTGCCCGGGATGCTGCACGCCCGCGTGGTGCGGCCGCCGCATCCCGGCGCGCGGCTGGTTGCGCTGGACACCGGCGGGGTCGAGACGCTGCCCGGCGTGCGGCAGGTGGTGCGCGACGGCAGCTTCCTCGCGGTGGTGGCGGAGCGCGAATTCCAGGCGATCAAGGCGATGCGCGCCCTGGCCGCCGCCGCGCAATGGCAGCCGGCGGAGGCCACCCTGCCGCCACAGGCCGACATCTTCGCCCACCTGACCGGCCTGCCGGCGCAGGACATCAGCGTGCTGGACCGGCGCACCCCGCCCTCCGGCGCGGCGAAGACGCTGACCGCGCGCTATACGCGGCCCTACCAGATGCACGGGTCGATCGGCCCGTCCTGCGCCGTCGCGCAGCTTCAGGACGGCACGATGACGGTCTGGACGCATACCCAGGGCGTGTATCCGGACCGCCACGCCATCGCCGAGATGCTGGCGATGCCGGACACCCAGGTGCGTTGCATCCATGCCGAGGGCTCCGGCTGCTACGGCCATAACGGCGCCGACGACGCCGCGGCGGACGCCGCGCTGATCGCCCGTGCCGTGCCGGGCCAGCCGGTGCGGGTGCAGTGGATGCGCGAGCAGGAGAACGGGTGGGAGCCGTTGGGGCCGGCCATGGTGACGCAGGCGCAGGCGTCGCTGGACGCCTCGGGCCACATCGCCGATTGGGACTACGCCGTGTGGAGCAATACGCATTCCACGCGGCCTGGCACCGCGGGCTCGCTGCTGGCCGCCCAGCTCCTGGCCCAGCCCTTCGCGCCGCCGCCGCCCAAGCCCATCCCGATGCCGGAGGGCGGCGGCGACCGCAATGCCATCCCGCTCTACACGCTGCCCTCCGCCCGGGTGGTGTACCACTTCATTCCGCAAATGCCGCTGCGCGTGTCGGCGATGCGCGCGCTGGGCGCCTACATGAACGTGTTCTCCATCGAGAGCTTCATGGACGAGCTGGCGCTCGCGGCCGGTGCGGACCCGGTGGAATTCCGCCTGCGCCACCTGGACGATCCGCGCGCCCGCGAGGTGGTGACGCGCGCCGCCGACGGCTTCGGCTGGGGCAAGGCGAAGTGTCCCCCCGGTCACGGGTGCGGCTTTGCCTTCGCGCGCTACAAGAACCTGGCGGCGTATTGCGCCGTCGCCGCGGAGGTCGCGGTGGAGCATGAGACCGGCCGCACCCGCCTGGTCCGCGCGGTGGCGGCGGTGGATGCGGGGCAGGTGGTGAACCCGGACGGGCTGGCCAACCAGGTCGAGGGCGCCATCCTGCAATCGGCAAGCTGGACGCTGTACGAAAGCGCGACGTTCGATGCGGCGGGCGTGACCAGCCTCGATTGGTCCGGTTACCCGATCCTGCGGTTCGACGCGGTGCCGGACAGCGTGGACGTGCTGGTCCTGGACCGTCCGGGCCAGGCGTTCCTGGGCGCCGGCGAGTGCGGCCAGGGACCCGCCGCCGCGGCGATCGCCAATGCGTTGGCCGACGCCACCGGGCGCCGCCTGCGCGACCTGCCGCTGAGCCGGGACAAGGTGAAGGCAGCGATCGGGGTGTAGCGGTCGTGCTGCCGTCCTGCATGCCGCCGCCGGGGGCGACCCGAGCCGCGCGCGTCGCGGGCTGAAGCCGGCAGCGTCTCACGGATGTCTCGATTCGCTGGACACGAGATGGAGCCGCATGGGGCGAGAACGTCCCGGTCGGCGCCCGGGCGGGCACTCGCCATCCTGCCATCGTCGGCGCAAGTCGCGGCAGCGCAAGGTTTCACCACGGAGTTATACCCACGCCCTGACGCTTGCCTCTCGGCTGGTTCGCACGGAGCGCCCCACCCGTCATGGCGGGTGGGGCGGCCAGTGCCGTACGTCACTGTTTCCGGCGGTCGCTATGATGCCAGCGGCCCGGGCCGCATCGCCTGGGCTGAAAATGGCCCCGGCTTCCCCATCGGTGCGGTCGGGCCTGAGGCTTCGGCAGCTCGAAATCGCAGTCCGGCGGCAGCCCGCCGAGCTGGCGGATCAGCTTGACGCGCTGCTTGTGCAGGATCGCATAGCGTCCGGCCGCCGCTTGCAGGGGTTCTTGCCGCTTTTCTTCCTCGGTCCACGGGCTTCCGCGGCGTTGCCCGGGACCAGGGCGGCGACCGGGTCGAGCGCGGCGTCGTCGCGGCAGGCCCGGGCCTCCGGCGTGTCCTCGCTGAGCGGGGGCAGCATGGTGCGCAGGATTGCCACCGCCTGGTAGGTGATGCACCGCTGGCGCAACTGGTCGGGGTTGGGCGGCTTGGGTTCGCTGTCAGGGCGCATGGCGCAAACTATAATGTTAGTTAGAATGAGTGTCAAGAGGCGCGCCAGGGCGTGTGCCGAACGGGCCCCCGGCGCGGCGTGACACCACGGTGCCACACGGGGGATTGCGTCATCGCGGCGCTCCGCGCAATGACGGCAGGCCGCGTCCTCACATTGACAGCAGACGGCGCCCTCGCAGCCAAGGCGCGGGACGGCCGAGGAGATCAGCATGCCGCTTTCGGGAGTCCGCGTCCTCGACCTGACCCGCGTCCTGTCCGGTCCCTTCTGCACCATGCTGCTCGGCGACCTCGGCGCCGACATCCTCAAGGTGGAGGCACCGGACGGCGACCCGGTCCGCGCGCAAGGCGCGCAACGCGAGGGCCTGTCCTGGTATTTCGCCGCGTTCAACCGCAACAAGCGCTCGCTGCGGCTGGATCTGCGCAAGCCGCAAGGCCGCGCGGTGCTGACGCGCCTGGTCGAACGCGCCGACGTGCTGGTGGAGAATTTCCGCCCCGGTGTCCTGGCGCGGCTCGGCTTCGACGACGCAACGCTGCGCATGCTGCGCCCGAGCCTGGTGACCTGCGCCATCAACGGCTTCGGCAGCACCGGCCCATATCGCGACCGCCCGGCCTTCGACTTCATCGCCCAGGCGATGAGCGGCTTCATGAGCGTCAACGGCGGGCCGGACGATCCGCCGCTGCGCTCCGGTATCCCGATCAGCGACCTGATCGCGGGGCTGTACGCCGCGCTGTCGATCACCGCCGCGGTGCTGCGGGCGCGGACCACGGGACAGGGCGAACGCGCCGAGGTGAGCCTGACCAACGGCCTGGTCAGCATGCTGGCCTACATCGCCAGCGATTATTTCGCGACCGGGACCGTGCCGCCGCGCAGCGGCAACGACCATCCGATATCGGCGCCGTACGGGCTGTTCCCGACCCGCGACGGGCAACTCGCGCTGGCACCGCCGGGCGATGAGTTCTTCGGCCGTCTGGCGGACGCGCTGGGCGAGCCGGGGCTGAAATCCGATCCGCTCTATGCGACCAGCGCGGCGCGGGTCGCCAATCGGGCGCGGATCAATGCGATCGTCGGCGGCAAGCTGGCGACGCAGACGACGGCGCACTGGGTGGAGACTCTGAACGCGGCGGGCGTGCCCTGCGGTCCGGTGCAAAGCGTCGACCAGGTGTTCGCCGACCCGCAGATCGCCGCGCAGGAGATGGTGCTGGGGGTGGCGCATCCCGGGCACGGCACCGTGCGGATGGTGGGCTTCCCGATGAAACTGGCCGCTGCGCCATGCCGGGTACGGCGGCCGGCGCCGGACCTGGGAGAACATTCCGACGAAGTGCTGGCAGAGCTTGGCTACGACGCGGCGGCGCGGGATGCGTTGCGGGCGGCGGGCGTGGTGTAATTTCACTCGCCCGCGGGGCTGACCCACCGGCCCCGCACCCACGTCATGGCGGACCTTCGCCTCGTAGCCGCCGAATCAGAGTGTTCGGCGTCGAAGCGGCTGCGCTTTGTCATGCTGTGCGCATGCGCGCCATTCTCGACTTTGGGTGCATGCAGGAAGGCGTGGAGGCCCATCGTAGCCGGCGTCCGGCCGCTCGCCGTCCGTGCGGCATGACTTGTGTCACCCCATGGCTATCGGGCTTTACCGATGCGCGGCCTTGGCTGTTACCGCCTGGGCCGTTGGGGGGGAGCAGAAAGGAAAGCAAGCAATCGTTTAACACAGATTTTCACAGATTAAGTCACAGATTAGAATCAACGGCCGCACACGCACGAACAATTTATTGTCCCGGCAACAATATTATAAATATCCCTAATCTGTGACTTAATCTGTGAAAATCTGTGTTAAACGATTGCTTGCTTCCTTCGTTCGTTGACCTACCCCCTGCACTGGCCGGTGGGTCCCCGTCAGGCCACGCGGTGGCCCGAATGCGATCGGCCCGGGGTGTCACCGGCTTGCCTTCGAGCGTCCTGTTTTAGGCAACTGGATACCTGGCTAAACGCCAGAGCAACGCGCTACGGCTGTGCCGAAGATATCGAGTTACCGCGGTTATTATAGCGCCACTCGAACTCTGCAACGTAGCGCAACGGATACTTGCGGCTGACGTTGTGGAATGTCCCAATGATGCCGCGCTTCAGCAGCGACCGGAACCGGTCGATCGTGCAGGTGTGGACGTTGCCCCGAACGCCTTCGCCGCTTCCCTGGTTCACGCTCTCATGCGGGCAGAACTGGTTGACCCGGTGGGGGGCGTCGAGGTGGCTTGGCGAGACCCGATCGCCCTCACCCGCGGTGCCGGCGCGCCTGTCCCTGGTCTGCTTCGCGGCCCAAGCCCGCGTCGTGGTCGAGGTTACAACGCGCCAGCTCCGCGCCGAGGAACGCCGCGATCGCGCCCGGCCCCGAACGCTCCGTCCCGGCGCGCCCCGACCGCTGCTCCGCGTCGGGATTGTAGTTCGTATTGGTGTTGACGTCGTACACCAGCGTCCGCCCGGCAGCGTCGGCGATGAACTCGACCCCGGCAACCTCGATGCCGGCTCCCGCGAGGCAGCGCTCCAACCGCACCCGCAGCGTGTCCGGAATACCGTCGATGATCGTGAATTTTTCCCGCCGTGGTGCCTCGCCCACCGGGCAGTTGGCGTCGCCGATCGCGCAGGCATCCGCCGGGCAAAGTTCGAACCCGTCGCTGGTATCCACCTCGACCGCGTAGAGGAAGCGGCCGCCGACGAACTCCGCCCGGGTGATCACCGGCCGCGGCGCGCGGACATATTCTTGCAGCAGGGTCAGCCCATCGACCGGCGCCAGCCATGCGTCGCTTTCGACGAACGCGCCCAGGCTGTCGGCGCTGGCGAAAAGCTGCACGCCGAGCCCCTTGCCGCCGCGGTTCGGCTTCAGGATCACCGGCTGGCCGGGGAAATGCCGCCGCGCCGCATCCGCAATCCCGCCGCGCCCGGCGACCAGCACGGTCCGCGGCGTGGCGATGCCGTGCCGCTCCAGCGCGGCATATTGCCGCACCTTGCTGATCTCCAGGTCCAGCGCACCGGAGCCGTTGACCACGCGGCGTCCCCATCGCGTCAGCCAGGCCAGCACCGCCGCGGTCAGTTCGGCAGAGTAGCGGTGGTCGCGGGTGTGCGACGAGGCGCTCATCCGGTTGTAGAACACGCCCGGCGGCGGCGGGGATGCCAGGTCGAAGGCACCCTCGTGCAGGAACCACTCGGTCCAGGGCAGGCCGTTGCGATCGAAGGCTTCGGCCAGCGGCGGCAGCCAGGCGGGATTTTCATGCAGGACATGGATGCGGGACACGGGAGGACCTCCGTATGCGTATCCGGGGTATGAAAGGATTTTTGGTTAAGACGCAAGATCGGGGGAAAGAAGATAAATAAATGTCGCCCAATGCCGCTCTAACCCGATATTCTTCTACAAGCGGCCGTCGGCAGGGCAGAAAAGCGCGGCGCACGCCGCCGTCGCGCCGCAACGGGGCAGACGGGAACCGGAACCGACGCGGCGATGCTCTCTGTCCGCGCGCCAGCGGCATGCCGCCGTGCCGTTCCGCCCCACGCGCTACAGGCGACCCGCCACCGCTCGTCCGCTCATCCCAGCGTCGGGTCCAGCCGGTCGCGCAGCCAGTCGCCGGCGATGCTGATGGCCAGCGTTGTCAGCACGATCACCGCGCTCGGCGCGAGCATGATCCACGGCGCGCTGCTGATGTAGCCGCGGCCGTAGCCGACCATGTTGCCCAGGCTGGTCATCGGCGGCTGCACGCCAAGCCCGAGGAACGACAGTCCGCTCTCCAGCAGGATCACCTCGGGGAATGCCAGCGTGGCGGAGACGATCAGTGTCGCGGCGATGTTCGGCAGCACGTGGCGCAGGTACAGCCGCCACGGTCCCGCGCCGATCTGCCGCACCGCCAGCACGTAGCCCTGCGTGCCGGCGGCGAGCGCCAGCCCGCGCGCCACCCTCGCATGCCGCTCCCAGCCGTACAGTCCGAGCAAGCCGATCAGCAGCGGCAGCGCATTGCCGAAGAACGCCAGCACCGCCAGGGCCAGGATGATGAACGGCAACGCCGCCTGCACGTCCACCAGCAGCAGCACCGCTTGCTCGGCGACCCCTTGTAGATGCGCCGCGAGCAATCCCAGCGTCGCGCCGACCAGCATGCCGAGCAGGGTGGCGCCGAAGGCGATCAGCAGGCTGATGCGGATCGACACGACCAGCCGCGACAGCACGTCACGGCCCAGTTCGTCGGTGCCCAGCGGGAAGGCCAAGCTGCCGCCAAGCCCGGCCGGCGGCACCAGCCGTGCCATCAGGTGCAGCCCGGTGATGCTGTACGGCCGGATGGCATCGGCGAACAACGCGACCGCCAGCATGGCCGCGATCCAGCCGAGCGCCAGGGCCACGCCGAACGGCAGGCGGCGGCGACGCGTCGGCGCGGGGGCGCTGCCCGCCATCAGTGCGCGCCTCCGCCGCGCCGCAGCCGCGGGTCCAGCACGCCGTACAGCAGGTCCACCGTCAGGTTCGCGGCGACCATCGTGCTGGCCACCAGCAGCAGGATGCACTGCACCACGGCGAGATCGCGCGACGCCACCGACATGACCATCAACTGGCCGAGGCCGGGCCAACTGAACACGCTCTCGGTCACCACCGCGCCGGCGAGCAATCCGCCGACCATGAAACCGACCATGGTGACGACCGGGATGGCCGCGTTGGGCAGCGCATGACGGCGCACCACCGCCCGCCACAACAGGCCTTTCGCGCTGGCGGTGCGAATGTACGGCTGGCCCAGCACCTCCACCATCGCGCTGCGGGTGAAGCGCGCCAGCACCGCGGCGCCGCCGGCGGCCAGGGTCAGCACCGGCAGGATGGCGCTCCACCAATGGTCGTTGCCGCCGGACGGCAGCCAGCCCAGATCGACCGCGAACACCAGCACCAGCACCAGGCCCAGCACGAAGCTCGGCATGGTGAAGCCGGCCACCGAGGCGGCCATGACGCAGCGATCCGCCAGGGTGTTGCGCCGGAGCGCGGCGAACACGCCGGCGGGCACGCCGATCCCGATGGCGCACAGCAGGGCGGGCAGCATGATCTCCAGCGTGGTCGGCACGCGTTGCAGCACCAGCGACAGCACCGGCGCGCCGTTGATCATCGAGCGGCCGAAATCCCCCCGCAGCACCGCGCGGATGTAGTCGAGGAACTGCAACGGCAGCGGCCGGTCGAGCCCCCAGGCCTCGCGGAATGCCGCGATCGCCGCCGGCGGCGCGTCGGGGCCGAGGATCACCAGCGCGGGATCCGCCGACAGCCGCAGGATGAAGAACGCCAGCGCCGTCACGATCAGCAGCGTCAGCGCGGCGCGAAGCAGGCGATGCAGGGCGAAGCGCATGCGCGGGCGTTACGCCGCACCGCGCGCCAGGTGGCATGCCACCAGACGGCCGTCCGCGCGCCGCAGCAGCGCGGGACTCTCGCTGCGGCAACGCACTATGGCGACCGGACAGCGCGGATGGAAGGCGCAGCCGGTGGGACGCTCGGACGGATTGGGCGGTTCGCCTGCCAGCAGCTTGCGCGGGCCGCGCCGGCGGCGATCCGGTACCGCGGCCAGCAGTGCCTGCGTGTAGGGATGCGCGGGCGCGGCGAACAGCGCCTCCGGCTCGCCCTGTTCGACGATCAGGCCGAGATACATCACCGCGACCTCGTGCGCGATCAGCCGCACCAGCTTCAGATCGTGGCTGATGAACAGCATCGCCAGGCCGAACTGCGCCTGGAGGTCGATCAGCAGGTTCACCACCTGCGCCTGGATCGACACGTCCAGCGCCGAGACCGGCTCGTCGCACACCAGCAGGTCCGGCTGCGTCGCCAGCGCCCGCGCGATCACCGCGCGCTGCCGCTGGCCGCCGGACAGTTCGTGCGGATAGCGCGCCGCCTGGTCCGGCCGCAGCCCCACCGCGCGGAGCAAATCGGCGGCGCGCGCTGCGCGTTCCTCGCTGGTGCCGATGGCGTGCACGACCAGCGGCTCGGTGACCTGCGTGCCGATCGGCAGGCGGCGGTCGAGCGCGCCCAGCGGGTCCTGGAACACGAGCTGCATGCGTGCCCGCACGCGCCGCCACGCGCTGCTGCCCCGGGGCGGCATCGGCGTGCCGTCGAATGCGACCGTGCCGGCATCGGGGCGTTCCAGGCCAAGCGCGAGGCGCCCGGTGGTGGACTTGCCGCAGCCGGATTCGCCAACCAGGCCGAGCGTGCGCCCGCGTTGCAGTGCGAAGGACACCCCGGCGACCGCTTGCACCAGGCGATGGCGGCCGAACAGGGAGCCGCCGGCGCGATACACCCGCTGCGCGTTGTCGAGTTCCGTTAACACCTCTCCCGCGCTACGCGCGGGAGAGGTCGAGACGCGGAGCGTCGAGGGTGCGGGGTGCGACGCACCGACCGCCCGTGCGTTCCGCCCCTCACCCGGCATCGCTTCGCTCGCCGCGTCGATCCGCTTCGCGGCGCAACCCCACGTCGTGGGCGAGGTGTACGCAGGCAGCGCTGTGCCCCAATGACACCGCGCACATCGCCGGGACGCCGGTATCGCAATCCTCCGCGGCCAACGGACAACGCGGGGCGAAGGCGCAGCCGGGCGGCATGTTCCACGGCTCCGGCACGCTGCCCTGGATCGCCGCCAGACGCTGGCGCGGCCCGCTCAGCGGCGGCACCGCGGCGAGCAATCCGCGCGCGTACGGATGCGCCGGGCGATCGAACAGCGCGTCGGTCGGGGCCTGTTCCACGATGCGTCCGGCATACATCACCGCGATGCGCGAACACAGCTCCGCCACGACACTCAGGTCGTGGCTGATCAGCACCAGCGCCATGCCGGTGTCGCGGCGCAGCCGATCCAGCAGATCGAGGATCTGCGCCTGGATCGTGGTGTCCAGTGCGGTGGTGGGTTCGTCGGCGATCAGCAGATCGGGCTGTCCCGCCAGCGCCATGGCGATCATCACGCGCTGGTTCTGCCCGCCGGACAGCTCGTGCGGATACAGCGCCAGCCGCCGCGCCGCGTCGGGAATGCCCACCTGGTCGAACAGCCGCTTCGCCTCCGCCCGCGCCGCGCCGCCGGTCAGGTCGCGATGCACCCGCAACGCCTCCACCACCTGGGCGCCGACGCGATGGATCGGATTCAGCGCGCTCACCGGATCCTGGAAGATCAGCCCGATCCGCCCGCCGCGGATGCGCGCGAGCCGCTCCGGGCTGGCCGTCAGCAGGTTCTCGCCCTGCAACAACACCTGTCCGGACACCGAAGCCACCGGCGGCAGCAAGCCGAGCGCCCCCAGCCAGGTCACCGATTTGCCCGAACCCGACTCGCCGACCAATCCAACCGCGTCGCCGCGCGCAATGTGCAGGTGCAGCGCGTGAATGACCGGCACGCCCGCGAACGCCACAGCGAAGTCGCGCAGTTCGATGAGCGCCGTGGCAGGACTCTCCCCCTCCCCTTGAGGGAGGGGGTTGGGGGGAGGGGTGCGATCATCCACGACCGGCGGA